>VXWI01000102.1 GCA_009835985.1 Acidobacteriota bacterium
CTTTCGAGTGGTTCAGGGTATGGCTCAAACACACAAAAATCCTTACAGGCTCCGGGGACCGCTTCGACTACCTGGTTTCGATGAGCGGGCCCTCACGCGGCCTTCAGGACTACGCCCGGGAACACTTCCCGGAGGGCGCGCCCCAGCGGGCCGAGGAGTTCACGCTCGGCGACGTGAACCTGAGCCTCATCAAGACGGCGCGGGGCCGGACGATCACCGTGGTCCACGACACGAACCTGCCCCGTCCCTACAGCCGCATCAACCTGGTCCAAGGGACTCAGGGCATCTTCCACGGTTATCCGAACCGGGTCTACGTGGAGGGCCGGAGCGAGTCGCACCGCTGGGACGACGCCGAGGTTTGGTACGAGCAGTACGCGCACCCGCTGTGGCGGAACGTCGCGAGCCCCGGCGAGGAACTCGGGCACGGGCGGATGGACTACCTCGAGGACTACCGGCTGATCCGCTGTCTCCAGGAGGGGCTGCCGACCGAGATGAACGTCTACGACGCCGCAGCGCTCTCCGCCGTCACCGACCTCAGCGAGCGCTCGGTGGCCGACCGGAGCCGGCCGATGGACTTCCCGGACTTCACCCGCGGCGGGTGGGAGACGTTCGAGAAGCTGCCGGTGGTAGCGGACTGAGGCGGACGCTCAGTTCTCGATCCCCGGGCCGGGGCGGACCCGGGTCTCCGGCGGAGTCGGCTGGACCGCCCCGTTCCGGACCACCCAGTAACCGTCCCGGAAGACTTCCGCGATGTTGGCGAGGGCGCCCAGGTCGGTGAGCGGATCCCCCTCAACGATCAGGATATCGGCCAGCTTCCCGACTTCGAGCGTTCCGAGCTTGTCGTCCATGCCGAGGATCCGGGCGCTGTCGCGGGTGGCGGAAACGAGCGCCTCCGTGGGGGTGAAGCCGCTCTCCACGTACGCCTCCAGCTCCCAGATGTAGGCATAGGGGAGGTCGCGGTAGTTCTCGAGGATCAGGTCGGTCCCCACCCCGATCAGGATCCCGGCGTCCTTGAGTTCGCGCAGCATGGCCCGGCTGATCTCGCCGTCGAGTTCGAAGCGCCGGGACGTCGAGCTGTGGTAGCTGCCGCGCTCGTTGAAGATGTAGTCGTAGGTGATGATCGTGGGCACCGACGCCGTGCCGCTCCGGGCCATCATCTGGATCACCTCGTCGGTGCGCGGCAGCGGATGTTCGATCGTGTCGGCGCCCGCTTCGACCGCCCACCCGGTGTAGAACGTCTCCGAGTCCACGGTGACCTTGAGGCCGAGCGCGTGGGCCTCGTCCACCGCCGCGGCGATCTCCTCCCGGCTGTAGTGGCTCGCGAGCTTGATCAGGTCGGCGCCCATCTTGAACTGCTCGCGGACGGCGTCCCGGAACTCGTCCGGTCCGGAAGCCTCGACGATCCCGCCATAGAGCGGGTGGTGGATGGAGTACCCCTCGGCGCCGTGGCCGCCGGTGCCGGTGATGAGCGAACCGGACGCGAAGACCCGCGGTCCCGGCAGGCGGTTCTGGTTCACCCAGTCCTTGACGATGAAGGGCACCGTGCCGGCGGACCCGGTGTCGCGGATCGAGGTGATCCCCGCGCCGATGAAGACGTGGAGCCGCTCCATCGCCCGCAGCGTCTGGTGGACCGGATCGACGGCGAGCACCTGCGGGACGCCGGGCTCGGTGTAGGTGAGATGGGTGTGGAGGTCGATCAGACCCGGCATGACGGTGTGACCGGAAACGTCGAGCACCTGGGAACCCTCCGGCCAACCCCTTTCGCCCTCGCCGAGGATGGCGGCGATCCGGTTCCGCTCGATGACGAGGGTGCCGATACGAGGCTCGACGCCCGTCCCGTCGAAGATGAAGCCGCCGTAGAGGACCCTCGTCCCTTCGGGTCCGCGCGGGCCCGGGGGAGCCGGCACCCGGCGCGGATCGTCGGAGGTCTGGACTTCGTTCAGGAACTGACGCCGATCCACGACCTGGCGCTGGGTGTCGGGCGGCTGGGCAAGGGCCAGCGGAACCGTGAGGGCGACGAGGAGCGCGGCGGCGACGAACAGGCGAGTACGGGACATGGGAACTCCTTGGCGGCTGGAGCGGCCGGCGGGACTATTCTGCCGGGTCGACGGCATCCTCGTCCGAGGATGGAGCCTCACGCGTTTCGCGGCCCGGTGGGCCGCGATGCCGGCCGGAGGCCGGCGCTCCGAGGACGGGTCGGCGGTTCTTACAACTCCGCCAGCACCACGTCGGTGATCTCGGTGGTGCCGGCGGTCCCGCCGAGGTCGCGCGGGAGGACGTCGCCCCGCAGGCAGGCGGTGACGGCGGCCTCGATGGCCGCGGCCTCCTCCTTCAAACCGAACGAAAGCTCGAGCATCATCGCGGCGGAGGAGATCGCGGCGAGCGGGTTCGCAATCCCCTGCCCCGCGATGTCCGGCGCCGAGCCGTGCACCGGCTCGTAGAGACCGCCGCCCGCGCCCACGCTCGCCGACGGCAGCAGGCCGAGCGACCCCGCGAGCACCGAAGCCTCGTCGCTCAGGATGTCACCGAACATGTTTCCGGTGAGGATCACGTCGAACTGGCGCGGGTCCCGGACGATCTCCATCGCCGCCCGGTCCACGTACATGTGGTCGAGCCGCACCGCCGGATACTCGCCCGCGAGTCCCGCGACCACCTCGCGCCAGAGCTGCGACGATTCGAGCACGTTCGCCTTGTCCACCGACAGGAGCAGCCCCCGGCGCCGGCCGGCGGCCTCGAAGGCCACGCGCGCGATGCGCTCGATCTCCCGCACGTCGTACCGCAAGGTGTTGATGCCGACCCGCCCGCCGTTCTCCTCCCGGATGCCGCGCGGCTCGCCGTAGTAGATGCCGCCGGTGAGCTCGCGCACGATGAGGAGGTCCGCTCCCTCGATGGCCCTGGGCCGGAAGGGCGAGCTGTCGAGCACCCGGATCACCTTGATCGGGCGCAGGTTTGCGTAGGTGCCGAGCATCCGGCGCAGCTCCAGCAGCGCCCGTTCGGGACGTTCGGCGGCGGGGAGCACGTCGTGGCGCGGGTCCCCGGCCGCCCCCAGCAGGATCGCCTCGGCCTCGGCGCACGCGGCCCGCGTGTCGTCGGGGAACCCGGTCCCCGTGCGGTCCCAGGCGGCCCCCGCGAAGTCCCGCCGCTCGATCCTCAGGCGGTGACCGTGGCGTTCGGCCACCCGATCCAGCACACGTTCCGCCGCCGCCACCACGTCGGGACCGATGCCGTCACCGGGAAGAGCGAGGATGGACAGGTCCATGGTGGGCGGGGATGGTAATCGCCAGCGCCCGCATAGACTCCCGAAAATGCAGCCCGCCCAGAAACCCAGCGCTTGGGGGAACCTCCGCCGCTACCTGTTGCGGGGCTTCCTGGTCTGGATTCCGCTCGCCGCGGTGTTCCTGGTCGGCAGGCTGATCTATTCGATCATCCAGTCCTGGTTCTTCCCCTCCCTCCCCTGGGAACCGCGGCTCACCGCGCTGGGCGTGGTGATCCTGGTTCTGTTCCTGACCGGCTGGGGGGTCACGAGGTTCGGCGTCGCCCGGCTGATCCTGCGGGCGGTGGTGGAGAAACCGCTCCAGCGAATCCCGGTGGCGCGCTGGATCTATTCCGGGGTGCGCCAGTTGCTGGAGGCGCTCTTCACGTCCGGCGACGCCTTCGGAAAGGTGGTCCTGATCGAGTATCCCCGGCGCGGGGTCTACAGCATCGCGTTCCAGATGGCGGGCGAACTCGGGGAGGTGCAGCACCGGGTGCGGCAACGCATCGCGGAGCGCAACGGCGCGGACGCCGCGCCCGAGCCCGGCGAGTCCGGTGCGGGCCAGCGCGAGGTCATGGCGGTCTTCGTGCCGACCACGCCGAACCCGACGTCGGGCTTCGTCATCACGCTCCCCAAGGAAGACGTCATCGAGCTCTCGATGAGCCGGCAGCAGGCCCTCCAGATGATCATCTCGCTCGGGGTCGTGGTTCCCGAGTGGCAGAAGGAGCAACTGGAAGGGGCAACTCCTCCCCCTCCGGCCTGAAGCGCCGGCGGCGGCCGGGCGTCCTTTCAGCGGGCCCGTGAGGGTGAGCGAAGAAAGCGCCGGGCGCTGGCCTGCGGCCAGCGCGTGCCGGCCTGGAGGCCGGCGTTCCCGAGGAGTCTGCGCCGCAGACTCCTACACCACGCCCTGGTCCATCATGGCGTCGGCGACCTTGAAGAACCCGGCGATGTTGGCGCCGATCACGTAGTTCCCGACCGCGTCGAAACGCTCCGAAGCCTTGATGCAGGCATCGTGGATCTCGAACATGATGTCGGCCAGCCGGTGGTCCACCACCTCGCGCTTCCACTGGATCATGCCGATGTTCTGGGCCATCTCGAGCCCCGACACCGCGACGCCGCCGGCGTTGGCGGCCTTCCCGGGCCCGTAGAGGATCTTCGCCGCGACGAACTGCTCCACCGCATCCGGCACCGACGGCATGTTCGCGCCCTCGGAGACCACGAAGCAGCCGTTCGCCAGCAGGGTCGCGGCGTCCTTGGCGCTGATCTCGTTCTCGGTGGCGCTCGGGAAGGCGCACGCGGCCGGGATGGCCCAGAGCGGGTTGTGGTCGGCGCCCGGATCGGACTCGAAGTACTCCACTCCCGGGAACTTCTCGGCGTACTCGCGGATCCGGCCGCGCCGCACGTTCTTCAGTTCCATGACGAAGGCCAGCTTCTCGGCGTCGATGCCGGCGGGATCGTGGATGAAGCCCGACGAATCGGAAAGCGTGACGGCCTTCGCGTCGAGATCGTTCAGCTTCTCGACGGTGAACTGGGCCACGTTGCCGCTCCCCGATACGAGGCAGGTCTTCCCCTGGAGTCCGTCGCTGCGGGTGTTGAGCATCTCCTGGGCGAAATAGACCGCCCCGTAGCCGGTGGCCTCGGGACGGATCAGCGAGCCGCCCCACCCGGGACTCTTGCCGGTCAGCGTCCCGGTGAACTCGTTGGCGAGGCGTTTGTACTGCCCGAAGAGGAAGCCGATCTCCCGGCCGCCGACCCCGATGTCCCCGGCCGGGACGTCGGTGTACGGACCGATGTGGCGCTGCAGCTCGGTCATGAACGACTGGCAGAAGCGCATCACCTCGGCGTCGCTCTTGCCCTTCGGATCGAAGTCCGACCCGCCCTTGCCGCCGCCGAGCGGCAGCGTGGTCAGCGAGTTCTTGAACACCTGCTCGAAGGCGAGGAACTTGAGGATGGAGGCGTTGACCGAGGGATGGAAACGGAGTCCTCCCTTGTAGGGCCCGATCGCGCTGTTCATCTCGATCCGGAAGCCCCGGCTCACCTGCACCTCGCCGGCGTCGTCGGTCCAGGGGACGCGGAACTGGACCAGGCGCTCGGGTTCGACCATGCGGTCGAGGACGCGCGCCGCGCGGTATTCGGGGTGCCGGTCGATGACGACGGCGACCGAATCGATCACTTCCCGGACGGCCTGGTTGAATTCGGGCTCGTTCGGGTTCCGCGCCGCGACCTGGTTCAGGACAGACTCGATATAGCTCATGGACCCTCCGGCCAATTTGCGCGCGGATTGTAGGGCTGAAGCGCCGGGATTGCTCCCGCTATTCACAAATCAGGCGCGCCGGGAGCACGTAGGGACCGTGCCTCCGGTGACAAACTAGGAGCTCATGCCGCTCCACGGCACCCTCTCACCGGCCTTCGCGGACCTCGTCGGCTTCCAGATCCACGACGTGCTGTTCGTGCTGAGTCACTACGACTCGTTCATCCTCGCCGAGGACGGCCAGCTCGACGACCGGGTCCTCTCCGGGTTCCTTGACCTGAACCTCAGAACCCTCCCGGGCGTGATCCAGGTGGAGTCCGGCGACGAAGCGCTCGAGCGCATCGCCCGGATGCCCGACCGCTTCCAGCTCGTGATCGCGTCGCCGGACCTCGGGGACATGGACATCGGAACCTTCGCGCACCGCCTCCGCCACGCGGGGTGCGAGACCCCGGTCACGCTCTTCGGCTACGACACCCGCACGGTGCGCGAATACCTCGCGCGGCACCACGGCCAGGACCTCGAAAAGCCCTTCGTGTGGCAGGGGGACGTCGGCATCTTCCTCGCGATCGTGAAGCAGATCGAGGACCGCCGGAACGCGCCGCAGGACACCGGCCGGCTCGGCGTTCCCGCCATCCTGCTCATCGAGGACAGCATCCGCTACTACTCGTCCTTCCTGCCGGTGGCGTACCAGGCGGTCTTCGAACAGACCCGGAAACTGATCCCGGAAGGGTTGAGTCTCACGGAGAAGTTCGACCGGATCCGGCGGCGGCCCAAGATCCTGCTCTGCGACCGCTACGAAGAGGCCTGGGAGTACTTCGATGCCTACCGGGACCGGATCCTCGGGGTGATCTCGGACGTCGAGTTCCCCCGCGGCGGCCGGCCCGACCCGCAGGCGGGGGAGCGGTTCGTCGCCGCGATGCGCCAGGTGCGGCCGGACATCCCGGCGATCCTCCACTCCCGCCGCCCGGAGAACGAAGCGCTCGCCCGCAGCGTGGGGGCGGACTTCCTCCTGAAAGGCTCCCGGGACCTGCTGCGCCAGATCCGGAACCTGATGCGGGACCGGTTCCACTTCGGCGACTTCGTCTTCCGGATGCCCGACGGGACCGAGGTCGCGCGCGCCGAGGACCTCGACTCCTTCGAGCGCATGCTCCCCGACGTCCCGCACGAGGCGATCCTCGAGTCCGCGCGGCGGAACGAGATCTCGCACTGGCTGATGGCGCGGGGGGAACTGGAACTCGCGCGCCGGCTGCGCGACGTGCGGATCTCCGACTACGGGCCCGGGGACCACATCGGCCGCGACGTGGCGAAGCGCCTCGCGAAGCGCCGCCAGGAGCGGAGCCGCTCGGTGGTGGCGGACTTCCCGCGGGAGGGCTTCGACCCCGACGCGAGCTTCCTGCGCATCGGCAGCGGGTCGGTCGGCGGGAAGGCGCGCGGGCTGGCGTTCACCAACTCGGTGCTCGCCCGGTCACGAATCCAGGAGCGCTACCCGAACACCGTCGTCGCGGTGCCGCAGGCGGTGGTGCTGGCTACCGGCATCTTCGACCGGTTCATGGAGGAGAACGACCTCCTGCCGTTCGCCCTCGAGGTCTCGAGCGAGGCGGAGCTGCGGAGGCGGTTCGACCAGGCGCGGTTCCCCGACGAGGCGTGGTGGGACCTGCGCCGGTTTCAGGAGAAGGTGCGGTATCCGCTGGCGGTCCGCTCCTCGAGCCTGCTGGAGGACTCGCCCTACCAGCCCTTCTCCGGCGTGTACGAGACGGTTCTGGTCGCGAACCAGGAGGAGACCGCGCGGGAACGTCTCGACGCGCTGGCCCGCGCGATCAAGCAGGTGTACGCCTCGCTGTTCCTCCCCCGGGTCCGCAGCTTCCTCGACAGCACCCCCTACCGCCAGGAGGAGGAGAAGATGGCGGTGATCCTGCAGCGGGTCGTGGGTCTGCCCCACGGGCGCCGCTTCTATCCGGACATCGCCGGCACCGCCCGGTCGCAGAACTTCTATCCCACCGCGCCGCTCCAGGCCGAGGACGGAATCGCGACGGTGGGGCTCGGACTCGGCGAGGCGATCACGAGCGGCGGGCCGGCGGTCCGGTTTTCGCCGCGCCATCCCCAGCACCGCCTCGGTCATCAGAGCGGCCAGGACGCCTGGCGCAACTCGCAGAGCGAGTTCCTCGCCGTGGATCTCGAAGCCGGGTCTTCGGACGGCGGCGGAGGCCTCCCGCCGCTGTTGACCAGTTCGCTCGCCGACGCCGAGGCCGACGGGGTACTGGGGCTGCTCGCCTCCACCTGGTCGAAGGACTCGGGCACGCTCTACGACGGCATCTCGCGACCGGGGAGCCGGCTGCTCACCCTCGCGCCGCTGCTCAAGATGCCGGACGTGTTCCCACTCGCGGGAATCCTCACCGAGCTCCTCGAGCTGGGCGAAGAGGCCTGCCGCGCTCCGGTGGAGCTGGAGTTCGCCGCCAACCTCTCGGTGCCGCGCGGAAGCCCCCGCGAGTTCGGATTCGTCCAGTTGCGCCGCCTCCAACAGACCCGGGAACCGCCTCCGGCGGAGGAGGTCGCGGTGGCAAGCGGCGAGGGGGTCCTCTGCCGGAGCCCCCAGGTCCTGGGTCACGGGCAGATCGAGGGACTCCACGACCTGGTGGTGGTCCACCGCGACACCTACGACCGCCTGAAGAGCCGGGAGGTGGCCCGCGACGTCGCGCGGCTCAACAGCCGCCTCCAGCAGCAAAAGCGTCCCTATGTACTCATCGGGGTGGGGCGCTGGGGCTCGCGCGACCGCTTCCTGGGGATTCCAGTGACCTGGGAACAGGTGAGCGGCGCCCAGGTCATCGTGGAGGCCGGGTTCCGGGACCTGATCGTCACGCCTTCGCAGGGGACCCACTTCTTCGACAATCTGGTTTCGCACGGAATCGGCTACTTCACCGTGAATCCCGAGCGGGGCGACGGCATCCTCGACTGGAACTGGCTGGGCGGCCAACCCGCCGCCTGGGAGAACGGCCCGGTCCGCCACCTGCGCCTCGACGCTCCGCTGAGCGTTCGGATGCAGGGGAGCCGCGGCGACGGTTGGATCCTGAAGCCGGCGCCCGCCCAGGCAGGCGGCTGACGCACCACCTCAGGGAAAGATCAGATAGATCGCGGCGATCGTCGCCAGCGCGAGCCCGCCCTTCCAGTAGACCCCGGGGAGCGGGGTGAGGTCCACGCCGGTGACCGGAGCCGGAGGTTCGGCGACCTCCCTCCGCGGCCGGCGCCAGGCGGCGAGCGCGAGTCCGGCGACCAGGATGAGGAAGCTGATCCCCATGTGGTGGAGGAAGGCGGTCTCCGGCCAGGCGAGGCGCAGGACCGCGTAGATCGGAATCCCGGCCAGGAGACCGGCGCGGGCGGCGAACGCGGGTACGCGCTTCGAGACCACCCCGGCGAAGAACACCGCCACGATCCCGGGCGTGACGAAGCCCCAGACCGTCTGGATGTAGCGGAAGACCCCCGGGAACCCGCCGATCAGGGGCGCCCACAGACACGCCGCGATCACGAACACCGTCGAGGCGACCCGCGCCACCCGGACCGACGAGGCGTCGGGGTCGGCGTCGGGTTTCCGTCCGCCGCCGAACAGCCGGCCGTGGACGTCGAGCGCGTACATCGTGGAGGCCGAGTTCAGCATCGAGTTGAACGAACTCATGATCGCCCCGGCGAGCGCGGCGAGCAGCACGCCCCGGAGCGCCGGCGGCAGGAGTTCCCGGACCAGCACCGGATAGGCCTGATCGGGGTGGGCGATCTGGTCCCCGTAGAGCTGGACCGCCAGGATCCCCGGGAAGCAGATCAGGAACGGCACCAGGATCTTGAGCCAGGCGCCGAAGATGGTGCCCCGTTGCCCCTCGGCCAGGCTCCTGGCCGCCAGGGTGCGCTGGATGATGAACTGGTTCACCCCCCAGTAGAAGAACTGCGCGATCCAGAGCCCCCCCACGAAGACGGCGGTCCAGGGCACTTCGGGGTGGTCGGCGGGGAGGACCGTGTGCAGCCGGTCCTGGTTCTCCGCGAGGAACCGCGCCGCTCCGGCCAGCACGCCGTCGTCCCCGCCGAGCGCCGAGAAACCGAGCCAGAGCACCATCCCTCCGCCGGCGAGGATCGCGATCCCCTGGATGAAGTCGGACCAGACGACCGCCCGCAGGCCCCCGTAGATGGTGTAGACGCTCGCCAGCAGGCCGATGCCCCACACCCCGAGCAGGGTGGCGGCCAGCTCGGCGGCTTCGGGGGAGAGGCCGAAGAAACCGCCGAGCAACTCGGGCAGGAGGAAGATGGCGTTCAGGGCTACCGCGCCGGCGTAGAGCACCGTCGCCATGGCGACGAAGACCGTCGCCGCGGTCAGGAGCGCCGCGAGGATGGTCCGGGCGCCCCGGTCGTAACGCCGCTCGAGGAACTCCGGCATCGTGAAGACGCCGCTCTTGAGGTAGCGGGGCAGCAGGAACCAGCCGATGACGATGAGCGCCGCGGCGGCGGTCCACTCGTAGCTGGCGATGGCGAGGCCGATGTCGGTCGCCGCCGAACCGGACATTCCCACGAAGTGCTCGGTGGAGATGTTGGTCGCCACCAGCGACATCCCGATCGCCCAGCCGCCGAGATTCCGGCCCGCCAGGAAGTACCCCTCGGCGGTGCGCCGCCCGCGCGAGGCTCGCAGCGAGACGAAGACGACCGCCCCGAGAAACAGGACGAAAGTGATCAGATCGGTGGTGGAGAGCGGCACGGAACGGGGGATTGTGCGGGAAGAAGGGAGGGCTGGGAACGTCGGCCTTCAGACCGGCAACGCTGCGCGCAGCGCAGCGAGCCACGCCGTCAGGCGCGCCGGCGGCGCAGGTCCCTATCCGCCGAGCGCGCCGCTGATGAGCCGCGAACCGCCCACGAACGTCCCGAAGATGCTCCCGATGGTCGGCAGGATCAGCGCCAGCGCGATCTTGAGCGCCCGGTTCCGGAACCAGCGCCGCGGAACCAGCGCGTCCGCCTTCAGCTCCCGCAGTTCGAACACCCGCGGCGGCCGTACCCACGCCTGCACGAACGCGGTGACGTAGCCCGTGCCCACCACCGGCGTCAGGCTGGTGAACGGCGCGCACAGGAACGCCGCGAGGATGGTGAGCGGATGCGCCAGCGCCAGCGCCGCGCCGGCCGCCGCCGGGATCGAGTTCACCGCGATCCAGAAGAGGGCCCCCGCGGAGGCCGCGTCGGCCCCGCGCACCGCCCAGGTCCAGGCGAGCGCGCCCAGGATGATCGCCGGAATGGCGAACCCGATGATGCGCCCGGCCTTGCCCGGAGGCGGGATCTCGGCCAGCGGCTCGGTGGACACCGATTCCGGCGCCAAGAGCGTGCGTTCGACGCCGTCGAGGTGTCCGGCGCCGATCACGACCACCAGCCGTCCTCCCGGGACCGCCCTCACCGCCTCACCGATCCAGGTGTCCCGCTCGTCGATGACGACCTCCTTCAGGGTCGGGAACGCCTCGCCCAACTCGCTCACCAGCCGTGAGACCACGTCCCCCGAAAGGAGCTCCTCGATGTCCTCTTTCGTGGGCTCGTCGGCGCTCCCGGACTCGAGCCCGATGGCGAGCAGCTTCACCCGCTGCCAGAAGCTGGCCCGCCGCCACACCCTGAGCAGCGTGGTCCGGACCTGCCGGTCCACGAGATGGACCTCCGCGTCCACCTCTTCGGCGGTACGCGCCGCTTCCTTCATTTCGGCGCCGGGCTCCACCCCGAGCCGGAGGCCCATCCGCGCCTGCCAGGCGCCGAGGGCCACCGAAGCGAGCAGCGGCAGGAGCTTCCGCTCCCGGACCACCTGCCGGAGATCGAGCCGCTCGATGGCCGCCGGATCCATGAGCGCTTCGTAGCGGGCGTCGTCCAGTTCGATGCACACCCCGTCGGGCCGCTCGCGCTCGATGGTCTCCCGGACGAGCCGGAGCGAGTCCGGGGAGATGTGGGCCGTGCCGACCAGCACCACCTCGCGTTCCTCAGGCCAGTCCGGGCGGCGAAGGCGCCGGACCAGCGGTTCGCTCGCTTCAGTGGTCATTTCGAGGTGAGGCGTCCTTCAGCGTCAATGAGCCGGACCCGGCTCGGGAGCGAGGCACTCCACTTCCACAGGACGAGGTTGCGGTCGCCGGGGCCCGCACCGCGGAAGAAGGCCCTGACCAGCATTCCGGCGTAGCCTCGGGCAATCAGGCGGTCGGGAACGGCCCAGCAGGGGGGGATTCTGCCTCGGTCCCGATCACGTCTCCAGTCGGGCGGATCGAGATGCTCCGACCGAACCCCCTCCCGGGCCATCGCTTCCGGCTGCGCGGCGTCAAAGATCGGGCTGCAATCGACTTCGTAAGCGCAGAGTAGTACCGGCTGGATCGGAAACCCGGCTCGACTGACTTCCCGGACCGCACCCGCCAGCGACAGGGACGTGTAGAAAGCCGGGACCCCCCTTCGGTTGAACCTTCCGCCGTAGAGCGCTGCTCCTTGCCCGGACAGCGGATCCGTCAGAGCCCGCTCGGGTAGATGGGCCCGGTACACCACGCCCCGGAATCGCATCGAACGAACCGTCAGCGTGCCGCGGTGTCAGGCGTACCCGCCGTCCATCATCTCGCTGAGATAGTTGTGGACCCAGTCAGCGTGGCCTTCCCGAACAAGTTCCACGGGAGTCATCCCGCCGAACCCGGGCAGCGGCTCCGAGCGGTACCAGGCGTACGCGTACAGCGCCGAACCGCTGTAGTCCGATACCCGGCGGAGGATCTCCAGCATCTGGCGGAGCCGGAGCTGCGTCTTCGCCGCCCCCACCCTCGTCTTCCGCGACAGGGCCTCACGTGGCAGGCCGAGGGTGTCGGCAATCTCCGCCTGCGTGGTCCGCAGCGCCCGGGCGATGAGGCTGGGGGAAAAGAGATCGTCCTGGACGAACTCCTGAATCTGCATGGCTCCCACTTGGATTCACGCATTATAGCGTGATTCAGAGTGTCACAGCTCGCTATTGCGGGCTCCGGGACGCCGCGATCAGGTTGCCGAGCAGGCGGAACGCGCCCGGGACCCCCTCCGGGAGCTGCCGGTGCAGGGCGTAGGCGAAGTAGGTGTAGCGCCCCTCCCCCACCTCGGCGGTGAGCGCTCCTCCCCGCTGCGGATCCTGTCCGGTGTCCTGCGTCTCGAACAGCGCGGTGTAGGCGTCGTCCCACGCGGCCCAGAACTTGGAACCGCGCTGTTCGACCCAGCCCTCGAAGTCGGCGGGGCCGATCCGGTGCGGCCAGGTCATGAGGGGATGGTCCGGCGCCAGCACGGTCAGCGGGCTGTCCTCTTCGGAGACCTCTTCCGACCGGCGGGGCAGAACACCGGGATAGGGCGCGTGCTGGCTCGGGACCAACTCGTCCGTGTTGTAGAGCACGACCAGGTGACCGCCGCCCCGCGCGTAGTCGAGGAGCCGCCGGTTGGCGCGGAGGAGGTCCGGGCGCACCGCGTAGGCGCGGGTCCCGGTCACCACCGCGTCGTAGCCACTCAGGTCCGCGCTCAGGAGAGCCGTCTCGTCCAGCAGCGTCACCTCCGCGCCGAGGGCCTCGATTCCGGCGGGAACCTCGTCACCCGCACCGGTCACGTAGCCGACCCGGAGTCCCTCCGGCATCGCCAACTCGACGCCGGCAACCCGGAGCGAGGCGGGGCGCACCAGGTAGCGGAGCGGCAGGTCCCGGTGCGCGATGCGCTGGTAGCCGACGGCGGCGGCTGGTTCACCGGAGCCTCCGTCCACGGTCGCCGTAATCTCGTAACCGCCGGCCGCCACCCCGTCCGCGCGGACCGTGAAGCGAACGCCCGCCTCCTCGCCGGCCCGGTCGAAGGCGACCGTGCTCGCGGCGGGTTCCGCGCGGAAGCCGTCCGGCAGTTCCAGGCCCACCCGGAACTCGCCGGCCTGGTTCCCGGTGACCGTCAGATTGGCTTCGAACGCGGTGTCCGCTCCGGAAGGGAAAGCCGCGAAGCCCGGATCGAAGGCGACCGAGACCGGCGGCAGGATCTCCAGTTCGCGCCGCTCGTAGCCGTAGGGAAGGTTGGGCTCGAAGCGCTCCACCGGGGCCGCGAGCGGGACGGTGACGGTCTCGCCGCCGTCGCCGGCCGGAATCTCCAGATCGACGGTTGCCGTCAGGGCGGGCGGCGGGGCGCCGAGTGTCCAGTCGCCGTTCGCGCGGTAGCGGCTCGCACCGAGCCCGGAGCGTTCGACGTGCGGCTGGAGCACCGGGGCATCGGGGGCGAGGGTCACGACGAATCGGCGCCTTCCTCCCTCCGCGTCCACCGGTTCGACTTCGCCGGGAACGTCAAGCGAAACGCCGGCGACCCGCGCGGGGCCGAGCGCGGCGGCGTTC
Organism: Acidobacteriota bacterium; assembly: GCA_009835985.1. GTDB lineage: Bacteria > Acidobacteriota > Vicinamibacteria > Marinacidobacterales > Marinacidobacteraceae > Marinacidobacterium. The sequence continues at coordinate 13,847 of VXWI01000102.1, forward strand.
ACCCGGACCTCGAACTGTTGTCCGGGCACCACCGGGCCGAATGCCGGAGGCGGCGCGAAGGGCGATCCGCCGCTCTCCGCGGCCGGTTCGCTGGCCAGGGCGTCGAAGGAGACCCCAGCGGCGGCCCGGATCGCCGCGACGAGCTGTTCCTCCTTCCGCTCCAGCTCGTGGCGAACGTCGAAGAACCCGGACGGGGACCGCTCGGAGAGCAGTTCCCGGGCTTCGGCGAGCGCTTCGCCGAGCCGCGGCAGGCTCGCTTCGGGGGCGCGCCAGTCGAACCCGGCGGCAACCGCCGCGAAGTGCGCATCCAGGCTCTCGAGCACCGCCATGAGCCGCCCCGGCACCACCGGACCGAAACGGGCGGACAGGGAAGCCCGCTCCGGGCCGAGCATCGCGAGCAGATCGTGGTCCGCCGGATCGCCATCCGCCCGCAGCAGGCGGGTGGTGCGCCGGCCGGCGACGGGCCGGACCACGCCACGGGTCTGCGAACGCTGGTAGGAAAGCCCGATCGCGTTCAGCTCGGCGAACGAGTGGGAGAGCCACGGCCGGGAACCCGCGATGTCGAGCTCGAGCGCGCCCTCCTCGTCGCGCGCCCGCTGGAAGAAAGCGAGCGGCAGGTGCGGCCTCCGCCCCTCGCGGGCCGGAAACGCCCCCATGTCCGGGGCGCCGTCGAAGCCGCGCGCTGCGATCCGACCCGCGAACTGGTGTTGGCCGTGACCGTCGCGCGGGTCCCCGGTGAACCGGGCGAGGACCACCATCGGCCGCTCCCGCCGGATCACCTCCACGACGTCGGCCGCCGCCGCCTCCTCGTCCCAGGAGCGGAGCGCCTCCTCGAGGTTCTTCGAGTACCCGTAGTCGACGAGCGGGGTGTAGTAGATCCGGTCGAGCCCGTACCAGTTCGCGGACGCTTCGAGTTCGGCGGCCCGGATCAGGCCCAGGCCGTCGAACAGTTCCGGTCCGATGGCATTCGCGCCCGCCTCGCCCCGGGTGAGGCTGAGAAGCGCCGTCCGGACGCCGTGGCCGCGGCTCAGCAGCGCGAGCAGCGCTCCGTTCTCGTCGTCGGGATGCGCGGTGATCTCCAGCACCGATCCGGTCGTCTGGAGCTTCTGGATCCAGTGCCAGGCCTCGGCCGCCCGGCCCTGGCCCGGACCGGTCGGCTGGGCAACGACCGCACCAGCGACGGCGAACAGGAGGAAACCCGCCGCCAGAACGCGAAACGGACGAATCCCCGGCATGGCGGGAAAGTGTAGGACGGTGTTTCGCCGGGCGCAGCGCGGCGGTTCCGCTCCGGAGGCCGGGGGTCCCTAACGGGGCCGTCGTGACTGCTCGGTCTGGGCGGCCTCCCAGGCGCGTACCCGGATGCGGGCGGAATCGAACAGCCGCTCGTAGTTGCCGAGGCGGACCTTCGCGCTGGCCGCGGGATCGAGGCCGTCGAGGAGCGGACGCCAGACCTCCAGCGCACCGAGATAGGAGTCCGCCTGGGTCGCGACCACCGCATCCGAGCCGAGGATGAAGCGGTCGGGCCAGCGGTCCACGAGGGATATCCACGCAGCCAGCGTTTCCGGCGGCGCCACGATCTGCTCGGCCACCACGTCCCAGGACAGGTCGAGGTAGAGGTGGCTCAGCCCTTCGTCGCGGAGAAGCTCCTCCAGCATCCCCACGTAACCGGGCGTCGGCTCCACGAAGCGGCCCAGGCCGGCGTGCGCCCACAGGATCGTCGTCCCCGGATGACGCCGGACCACCTCGATGAACGGGTCGAAATGCGTCGGTCGCGCACCCGCGTGCGGCAGGACCACGTCCACGTCGTTGTGGATCAGCGTCAACAGCCCCACGTCCCCCGCGAACTCCAGGATCCGGTCGAGCGCCGGATTGCGGAGGCTCGCCATGTGCCCCACCGTCTTCGGGGTCACCACCTCCTTGTGAATCGAGAACTCACCAATCCCCGAGAACACCCCCGGGTAGAGCCGCAGCACCCGGCGGATGTGGTCGGTCGCGTACATGTCGGTGGGGTTGAAACCGGTGATCATGGGATCGAACCGCACCTGCTGCTCCGGCGGCAACGCCAACACCGCTTCCGCCACCATCGCGTCCACAAACGGGTAGTAGTAGAGCGCCGCATCCGAGCGGAGGTAGTAGTCGGGGGCGCGGTCGCCCGACTCGAACCAGTCCCACTTCTGCTGGAGGGGGATGCCCATCAGGGCCACGCGTCCCACCCGGTCGCCCATCATCCCGAGGAACTCGGGAAGGGCCGTCTCCTGCTGGATGTAGTCGGTGGGGTGGTAATGCGCGTCGTGGAAGGCCGGCCCGGCCGGCGACTGCGCCGACGCGCCGCGCGCGAGCAGCGCCGCGAGGAGGAGGCCCATCCCCCAGGAGCGCCACCCGATTCCGAGCATCGAGCGAAGCGTAACGGCTGGCCCGCCGGGTACGGATAGCCTCTCTCCTTCATGGTCTCCGGCGCTCCCCGCCTCCTGGTCGCCGGAGAGACGTTCGAGGACCTCATCTTCGCCGAGCTGCCCCGCCTGCCCCGGCCGGGCGAAGAGATCCGCACCGACCAGTTCCGGCGCACCTTCGGCGGGGGGGCGCTCATCTCGGCGGCGTGGGCGCGGGCGGAAGGCCTCGACGTGGACCTCCTCTCGGCGCTTCCACCGCGGGTCGGCCGGGTCCTCGAGACCGAGGGCATCGGGTACCGGAATCTCCGCCGGCCGCGGGAACCCCATGCCGTCACCGCCTGCATGTCGTTCGGGCCGGAACGCAGCTTTGCGACGTTCAACGGGATGAACCGGGAACTCGAGCAGCGCATCTACGTCGCCCTCCGGCGGGCGGGGTCCACGACTCCCTTCGGCGCCGTGCTGATGGCCATGCCGCCCCGCGTCTGCCCGGCCTGGTCGGAACTCCAGACCGCCATGCGGCAGGTGGGCGAAACGGCCGAGATGTTCTGGGATTTCGGATACGACGAGGACCTCCCGCGGCGCGACGGCTTCCCCGAACTCCTGGAACACGCCGCCGGGGTGTTCGTGAACGTCCAGGAAGCGAGCCTCTATGACGGCCCGAACGGCTTTCTCCAGCGGGCTGCCGACGCCGGAACGCTGGTGATCGTGAAACGGGGGGCGGACGGCGCCGAGGTCTTCGGGCGCCCCGAAACGCGGGTCCCCGCCCCGATCCCCCTCCGCGGGATCCGCGACACCACGGGGGCCGGTGACGCCTTTGCCGCCGGATTCCTGGCGCGGCGGCTTCGGGGCGGGTCGCTCCAGGAACAGCTCGCGGCCGGCAACGTCTGCGGGGCCCGCTCCGTCCAGCACCTCGGCGGGCTCCCCAAGCGCCCCTGGTCGCCGGACCGGTCGTGAGAGTCGCTCTCCTCGGCGGGGGCGGCCTGCGCAGCCCGCTGCTGGCCCGGGCGCTCGCCGGCAGCGGCCTCGGGGTCCGGGAACTCGCGCTCTACGACGCGGATCCCGGGCGCCTCGCGGCCATCGCCCCGGTCGTCGCGGCGAGCGCGCCCGGCATCCGGGTGAGCGTGAGCCGGACCCCGGCCGCCGCCGTCCGCGAAAGCCGGTTCGTCTTCGCCTCCATCCGCGCCGGCGGACAGGAGGCCCGCGCCCACGACGAGCGGGTCTGCATCGAGGCGGGGGTGCTCGGACAGGAAACCGTGGGAGCGGCCGGCGCCGCGCTCGGCATGCGGAACATCCCGGCGATGCTCCGCCTCGCACGCGTCGTGGAACGGGAGGCGCCGGACGCCACCCTGATCAACTACACGAACCCCGCCGGGATGGTCACCGAGGCGCTCCTGAACGAGACCTCACTGGAAGTGGTGGGCATCTGCGACACCCCGACCGACCTTACCGACCGGGTTGTCCGGTTGCTGTACCTCGATCCCGACGGCGTCTCGTTGGGGTGGTCCGGGATCAACCATCTCGGCTGGCTCACGGCTCTCGAGGAGGCCGATCCGACCGGCGCCTTCCCACCGGAGAACCGCCTCGAAGAGCTGTTCGGCGACCCGGACCGCCTCCTGCGGATCCACCGCGACGGGCTCTTCGACACCTCCGAGATGGCTGGGGCCATCCCCTCCGAGTACGTGTTCCTCCACCTCCATCCGAACCGCGCCGTGGAGCGCGCCCGCGCTTCCGGGACCACCCGCGGCGCGTCCATTCTCGGCCTGGAGGAAACGCTCTTCGCCGCGCTCGCGGCGGCCGGCAGCCCCGAGCAGGCGCGGGCCGCCTACCGGGAGTTCACCCACGCGCGGGACGCGTCCTACTTCCGGATCGAGGCCCGCGGGGACGCCTCCCCGCCCGGCGGCGGCCCGGCCGCCGACGGCGCGAGCGGCTACGACCGCATCGGCCTCCAGGCGATGCGGGCGCTCCTCGGGGACGAGCCGGAAGAGATGGTGGTGAACACCCGGAACCGCACCCCGCTCGGAGGGCCCGCGGTGCCCGAACTCGCTGCGGAGGACGCCGTGGAGGTCGCGGCGCTCGTCGGAAAGGGCGGCGTCGCGCCGATTCCCCAGCCGCCGCTCCCGGTTCCCGCGGCCGACCTGCTCCGGCGGGCCAAGGCTGCCGAACGGGAGTTCGTGCGGGCCGCGCTCGCCGGGGACCCGGGGATCGCGGCCGAGGCGCTCATCGAACACCCGGCCGGCGGGCCCGAAGCGGCACAGGTCTTCGACCGACTCCGGACAGTCGCGGAGGAAGTGTGAGGGCGGTTTCGCTACGATGGCGGATAGCCGTTCCAGGCGCCTGATTCCACGTCGGAGAGCCTCGGAGTGGCGGGGATTCATCATGTTCCGAATGACCAGGTTCCCGGCGGCGCTCGCCGGACTGCTCCTTTTGACTCTCGCCGCCCCACTCTCCGCCCAGCCGCCACCCGATCCCGGGGATCCCTTCGGCGAAGACCCCTTCGGGGACCGTTTCGGGGCGCCGGACGCCGACGTCGACGCGCTGGTGCGAACGGCCTTCTTCTCGAGGAACAGCGCGCAGCGGACCCGCGCGCTCCGGTTCCTGATCGAACGCGACCAGAAGGACGTGATCCCGGCGTTCATCGCCGTGTTGCGGCTACTTCCCGACGAGGACGGACGATTGCTGGACGCTCTCCAGCGCCTGGCCCGGGCGAACATCCCCCGGGACTGGAAGGCATGGACCGAATGGCAGGAGGAACACACCGAGGTCCGTCCCTACCGCGGGTTCGTCTCCTTCAAGGCGGACATCCTCGCGGGGATCGATCCCAACTTCCGCGACTTCGTCCACCGCGGGGTGCGGCACCGGATCCGGATCGAGGAGATCGTCTGGGGCGGCGTCACGAAGGACGGCATCCCCGCGCTCGTCAACGCGGAGCAGATCCCGGCAGCGGACGCCACCTACCTCACCGACCGCGAACTGGTCTTCGGGGTGAGCATCAACGGCGACTCCCGCGCCTATCCGCTCCGCATCCTCGACTGGCACGAGATGTTCAACGACGTGGTCGGCGGCGTTCCGGTGTCGCTCGCCTACTGCACGCTCTGCGGGTCGGGCATCCTGTTCGACACCCGGGTTCCCGGACGCCGGAAACCCTTCGTGTTCGGCTCCTCGGGCCTGCTCTACCGGTCCAACAAGCTGATGTACGACACGGAGACGGAGTCGCTGTGGAACCAGTTCACGGGGGAGCCGGTGGTCGGCGAACTCACCGAGTCCGACATCGTGCTGAAGGTCCTGCCGGTGGTGATCACGAGCTGGAACGACTGGCTCACGGCCCACCCCGGCACCACGGTCCTCTCCCTCGACACCGGCTTCGACCGCGACTACCGGCCCGGAAGGCCCTACGGGCAGTACTTCGCGAGCCCCGAACTCATGTTCCCGGTGGTGGTCCGGGACCGCCGCCTCGACCCCAAGGACCGCATCTTCGTCCTGCGCGACGGGGAAGCGGAGATGGCGTGGGCCCTGTCGCTCTTCGAGGGCGGCGCCACCCTCCACGACCGGGTAGGAGAGCGTGACGTGGTCCTCGTCGGCGACGCCGAGTTCGAAACGGTGCGCGCCTACGACTCCGGAGGACGCACGTTCAACGTGGTGGCGGGCGATCCGGCCCACGTCGAGAGCGGCGGGGCGCTCTGGAGCGTGAGCGAAGACGCTCTCACCGGACCGGACGGCGCAACGCTCCCGCGGCTGCCCGGACACATGGCCTACTGGTTCGCGTACCAGAGCTACCACCCCGGCAAGGCGGTGCGGACGCAGTAAACGCTACCGCCGCCGGCGTCATTCGTCGGACAACTGCGCGTGTCTGCGGCGAAAGTGGCTCCGGCGAAACGCTGGCTGTCGTGATGGCAGCGCCGGCCCGGAGCGCCGACCCCATAGAGCCCGTTTTCGGCGTTGGGTCGCGTCCGGCGCGGGTTCCTTCAGAAGCGATGTCCGAAGTCGCGGTCCGCGCGGATCAGAACCTCCGCGGGGGTCTGGGGTCGGCCGGCGGTCTTCCGACGGAGTCCGGCCGACGCCACCTGGAAGGCCGCGGTGCGCAACTCCCGGTCGTTTCCCTCGGCCTCCTCAAGGATGTGGCGAGCCTCGTCCTCCAAGGACCGCTGGTTCACGGCGGCACGCCGACGTAGCCGCATCCCGGCCTCGTCGTCCAACCAAGGGACGTTGACCCTGGCCATGAATTCCCTCCGTGCCATCCCGGCGGGCGCCGCTACTTGCCGGGCTGGGAGACCAGACGCAGGTAGGGCTTCGGCGCCCGCCAGCCGTCCGGGTACTTCTCGCGGGCCGCCTCGTCGGAGACGGCCGGGACGATGATCACGTCGTCGCCGTCCTCCCAGTTGACGGGAGTGGCCACCTGGTGCGACGCGGTGAGCTGCATCGAGTCGAGCACGCGGAGCACCTCGTCGAAGTTCCGGCCCGTGGTCATCGGGTAGGTGAGGATCAGCTTGACCCGCTTGTCGGGGCCGACCACGAACACCGAGCGCACCGTCATGTTGTCCATCGCGGTGCGGCCCTTCCCGCCGAGCGCGTTCGGATGGATCATGTCGTAGAGCTTCGCCACCGCGAGGTCGTCATCGCCGATCATCGGGTAGTCCACCGCGTGTCCCTGCGTTTGCTCGATGTCGGCCTTCCAGCGCTGGTGGTCCTCGACCGGGTCCACGCTCAGGCCCATGACCTTGCAGTTGCGCTTTTGGAACTCGTCCTTCAGCCCCGCCATGTAGCCGAGCTCGGTGGTGCAGACCGGAGTGAAGTCCTTCGGGTGCGAAAAGAGGATCGCCCAGCCGTCGCCGATCCAGTCGTGGAAGCTGATCGTGCCCTCGGTCGTCGAAGCGGTGAAGTCAGGGGCGATGTCGCCGATGCGGATTGCCATGGGGCCACCTCCTCAGGGTTGGCAATGCGCCGGGCATTCGCCAGCGCGCCGGAACGATAACCCCACACGGCGCTCGGTTCGTGACACGCTTATCCCGATGAGCAAACCCGGAGCGGGCAACGGCCTCCAGCGCCGGATGGGCCTCCTCGGGGCCACCTCCACGAACATCATCGGGATGGTCGGGATCGGCCCCTTCCTGACCATCCCGCTGATGGTCTACGCGATGGGCGGGCCGCACATCATCTGGGCCTGGCTGGTGGGTGCGCTCCTCTCGCTCGCCGACGGCCTCGTCTATGCCCAGCTCGGGGCGGCGCTCCCGGGCAGCGGCGGACCCTACATCTACCTGCGGGAGGCGTTCCGGCCGTTCGGACTGGGGCGGCTGATAGCCTTCCTGTTCCTGTTCCACATCCTGCTGGTGGCGCCCCTCTCGCTCGCCGGCGGGGCGGTGGGCTTCGCCGACTACCTCGGCTTCTACCTGCCCGAGCTGACGGGGCTCCCGCACCACCTCGCCGCCGCGGGCGTCTGCGTGCTGGTGCTGTTCCTGCTCTACCGGAACATCGATTCCGTCGAGCGCCTCTCGAAGGCGATGCTCGCCCTCGTCCTCGCCACCACCGGCTGGGTCATCGTGGCCGGCCTCATCGAGAGCCCGGGGCTCCCTTCGTTCATGCCGCCCTACGGCTTCGACGCCAGCTTCTGGCCGGCGCTCGGCGCGGCCTCCGTGATCGCGATGTACAGCTTCGGCGGCTACAACCAGGTCTGCAACATCGCGGGCGAGGTGAAGGACCCGGAGCGCAACGTGCCGCGCTCCATCCTCCTCTCGATCGTGGTGGTCGCGGCGATCTACATCGCCATGACCACGGTGATGCTCGAGCTCATCCCGTGGCAGGAAGCGGAGGCGAGCCGCACCCTGGCCTCCATCTTCATCGCAAGGACGGTGGAAGACCCCGGGCTCGCGCAGCTCGCGGGGTCCGTCATCACCGCGCTGATCCTCTTCGTGGCGGTGGCCTCGGTCTTCGCCTTCGCGCTCGGCTACTCACGGATGCCCTATGCCGCGGCCCGCGACGGGCAGTTCTTCGCCATCTTCGGGAAGGTCCATCCCACCCGCGGCTTCCCCCACGTATCGCTCGTCTGGTTGATCGCGGCCTCCATCCCCTTCTGTTTCTTCAGCCTCGGAGAACTCATCAACTGGCTCATGCAGGTCCAGATCCTGCTGCGCTTCGCCTGGCAGTGCGTCGCGGTGCTGCTGATCGCCCGCTACCGGCCGGACATCCCCCAGCCCTTCCGGATGTGGCTCTACCCGATTCCGGCGCTGCTGTCGCTCGCGCTCTGGATCGCGCTCTTCTTCACCGGGCCCCCGACCGGGGTGTGGTTCTCGCTGGGGTTCCTTGGGCTCGGCCTGATCGCCTACTGGGTCTTCCGGCGAAACCAGCGGGGCGCGGCGCCGTCGAACTGACGCCATCCTCCGTTCGCGAGAGTAGTATCCCGCGCCAATCATGGGTAACGGACGCGGCGCCGCCCTCCGGGCGCGGGCCGGTTTGCTGGCGGCGATCGTCATCCCGCTGGTCCTGCTGGCCGGGGTCCCGGCGAGCGCCTGGCATGAAGAGCACCCGGACGAACACGAGTGCGCTGTCTGTCACTCCGCGCACCAGTCCGCCGATCTCTCGAGACCGGGGGAGCTGGTCGCGTCCCGCACCGTTGGACCCGCGGAGCCGGAAGAAGAGGTCCCGAGGGTCCCGTCCAGGCGTTCCTGCCGCCGCCCCGCCCGCGCTCCTCCCGCCTGGTTCCGCGAAACCGCCGTGCCCGTCCGCCGCTAGGCGGCGTACGTAGGGCCGGCACGCGCCAGCGGTCGTCCGACCGCGCGCGTCACCTCGCGGCTGACCCGTTTCCGGACGCTGTCCGGGAAGCCCTCAAGAGCGGGATTCGCCGCGGTAGGCACGGCTGCCGCCGGGATCATCTTGCCGAGGGCACGAAATCGGGAGGAAAACCATGTACCGATTCAAATTCCTTTGTTTGTTGGCGGCCAGCCTGCTGGTCGCCTTCGGAGCTGCGCCGGCCCCGGCGCAGGAGACCGGCGCGATTCGCGGTACGGTCATCTTTGAGGACAGCGGCGCCCCGGTAGCGGGCGCCGTGGTCAGGGCCCCGGCGACCGGAGTGTCCGCAACAACGGACGCCCAGGGCCGATTCGAGATCCCGGGACTGGCCGCCGGCACGTACGAACTCGTGGTGGAGCGGGGAGTGCCCGTGAGCGATCGGCGGACCGTGGAAGTGACCGCGGGCGCGACCGTGACCGCCGACTTCGCGATCCTCGCCACCGTGCAGGAACGGGTGCAGGTCACCGCCGAAGCTCCGGGCTACCGCGCCGAGAGCGCCGTCGTCGGCAGGATGCCGGTGGCCCTGCTCGATACCCCGGCCTCGATTCAGGTGGTGGGGCGCGAGCTGATCGAGGATCAGGTCGTCGCCGACGCCGACGAGGTCTACCGCAACATCGCGGGCATGACCAGCTCGCCCTACGCCAGTGTCGTGGCCCGCGGGTTCACCCAGCGCGACTTCGTGTTCAACGGGGTGCGCGGGAATCCCTACGGAAGCCTCGGGGGCGACGTGAACAACTCCGGCTTCAGCGTCAGCCAGCTCCAGCTCAGCAACATCGAGCGGATCGAGATCCTGAAGGGGCCGGCGTCCGTGCTCTACGGCTCCACCGAGCCCGGCGGGGTGGTGAACTACGTGACCGCCAAGCCCCAGGACGAATTCGGAGTCCGCGGCAGCGTCCGCTTCGGGCAGTACGGCCAGACCTACGGCTCGGCCGAAGTCACGGGCCCCCTGGGTACTTCGGAGCGCGTGCTCTACCGCTTCGCCGCCTACGGCAACGAGCGGGACAGCTTCCGCGCGAACGCCTCGATGCAGAACGTGCACCTTGTCGGGAACCTGGCTTGGCGGATCTCGGACCGGGCCAACCTCTCGTTCGAGTACGAGAACATCGACCAGGACCTCATGGGGCACCGGCTGCGCGGCGTCCCGGTGGAACCGGACGGGACCTTCGTGACCGACATCACCTGGACCGCCACCGAACCCACCGACTTCACGACGCTGGACGCCGACGTTCTCCAGGTGCGCTGGGACCAGGTGTTCGCCCGGGACTGGACCCTCGACGCCACGCTGCGCTACCTCCAGTACGACCGCGAGCAGGAGTACCACGAGCCGCGCGGGATCACGCCCGAGAACACCATGAAGCGGCATTTCCGGGACCAGACCCGCACGAACGACGACGTCTCCTTCGTGCTCAACGTGAACAAGATCGTTCGGGTCGGACCTACGGTCCACCGGCTGCTGTTCGGGGCCGACATGTTCCGGCAGGACCACTCCTTCCGCTACGGCCGCGCGCGGGACACCGGCGCCGGCGGGCCGGTCCCGAATCTCCATCTCTTCGCACCACAGTACGGACTGAGCGGCGGCAGCGACTATGGCCTGACCGAGAGCGACTTCACCACCGACACCGCCGTCGCCCGGCAGCTCGGCTTCTACGTCCAGGACCACCTGGACCTGGGCAGCGCGTTCCACCTGGTGGCCGGCGGGCGCTACAACACCTATGACGACACCGGGTTCGCGGGAGGGAACGACCTCCTCAGCGAGGAAAGCGGCCTCACCGGCAAGGTGGGCATGGTCTTCAAGCCCGAGACGGCCTGGTCGCTCTACGGCAGCTACTCGACCAGCTTCAACCGGCCGAGCGTGCTGGCGCAGACGCCGAGCGCGAACGGGCCCCACGATCCCGAGACCGCGGTGCAACTCGAGTTCGGGGCCAAGACGGAACTTCTGGACGACCTCTCACTCACCGCGGCGCTCTTCACGATCACCAAGTCCAACGTACTCCGCCCGGACCCGGACTACGGGCCGAACGGAAACAACTGGAACGCGGCTCTCCAGGTCGGCGAAGCGCGGAACCGCGGTTTCGAGGTCGAGTTTGTCGGCTCGCTCAGGCGGGGCTGGCAGGCGGCGGTGAACTACACCTACCTCGATTCGGAGATCGTGGAGGACACGAATGCGGATGCGGTGGGACAGCCGCTGCCGAACGCGCCGCCCCATTCCCTGGGACTGTTCTCCCGGATGGAGCTGTTCCTGGATACGGCCGCCGGACTCGGGGTGACCTACGTCGGCGACCGGGTCGAGCCCTACGCAGGGATCGAGGCGCCGGCGTTCACCGTGGTGGACCTGTTCCTCTACCGGCAGCTCGGACGCTACGCCGAAGTGCAGGTGAAGCTCGAGAACGCCTTCGACACGGTCTACGCCACCAGTTCGCTCTTCTCCGCACGGGCGGGGAACTTCCCGGGACAGCCGCGCACGTTCTCGGTACTCGTATCCTTCGGCGGACTGCGATGAAACACCCGGCCGGAACGCATGCGGTGCGGGTGGCAGTCGCACTCGCACTCCTGCTCCCCGGCGCTCCGGCGCCGGGGCAGGAGGCGTTCCGGCTCGGCGACATCGCGGCGGAACCCGGGCACCCCGTGTCCGGCCGCCTCGACGTCGCTCCCTTCGGCGGTGACGCGGGAACCTTCCTGCCCCTCACCGTCGTGCACGGGGCCCATCCGGGCCCCGTGCTCACCCTGGTGGCGGGCATTCACGGCTCCGAGTACGCGCCCATCCTGGCGATGCAGCGCCTGCGGCCGCTGCTGGACCCGGCGGAGATCCGCGGGACGGTGGTCCTGGTCCATACGGCCAACCTGCCGGCGTTCCTGGGCCGGACGATCTACTTCAGCCCGGATGACCGGAAGAACCTGAACCGGCTGTTCCCGGGGAAACCGGACGGCACCCTCAGCGAACGTATCGCCCATGTCCTGACCGAGGAGATCATCGTCCGCTCGGACTTCCTCATGGACATCCACTCCGGCGACGGCAACGAATGGCTCCGTCCCTCGTACACCGGCTACTACGCGGAAGCGGGCGGCGCGGAGGTGATCGAGAAGTCCCGGCGGATGGCCATCGCGTTCGGCCTCGACCCCATCGTCGAGTTCAAGGGGGACCTGGATCCGAGCCGCGCGATCTGGTGCGGGTCCGCCGCGGTGGCGCGGGGCATCCCCTCCATCGACGTGGAGTCGGGAGAGATGGGCCTGATCGAGGAGCGGACGATCGCTCCGATCGTGGACGGGGTGCTGAGCGTGATGCGGGATCTCGGAATGGCGCCGGGAGACCCCACGCCGACGGAGAACCCGCTGTTCATCCGGGAGCGCGCCTACGCGACGAGCGAACACGACGGCGTCTGGGAGCCGGACCCGCTGGTCAAGGCCGGCCAGTACGTCGCGAAAGGCGCCCGGCTGGGCGTCGTGCGCGACTTCCACGGGAAGCCTCTCGCGGAGATCCGGGCGCCGGCTGGCGGAATGATGCTCATCCTGCTCGGGACCCCGCCGGTGAACCGCGGCGAGACGATCGCGGTGATCGCCCAGGTGGAGTGAGCGCCGCCGCAGCCAGCTATTTCATCCGGCGGACGATCGGCAGTCCCCAGAAATAGAGCGCGGTGAGGTCCACTCCGCGTGCGATGAGCGTGGCCCAGGACGCCGCGTACACCCCGACCATGTTCGCGGGCTGGATCAGCATCCAGAGCACGAACAGCACCACCAGGGTCTCGATAAGCCCGGCCCAGGTGATGGCGCGGGTCTCGGTGCTCCAGACGAGCAGCGCCCGGTAGAAGGCGAGCAGCACCGAGAATATGGGCATCGTCACCAGGATCTGGAGCGCCGGCACCGACAGATCCACCAGGTTCGGAGCGAGTCCCGCCACGTGCTGGAACCAGAGGCCCGACAACGGGGTGAGGGCCATCACAGCCTGCAGCAGGCACGCCCCCGCCCCAAGGCCCAGAGCGAAGCGCACCAGCTTGTCGAACCGCTGGCGGCTTCCGTCCATGAAGGCGATGGCGACTTCCTGGAAGGAGAGCCCCATGCTGCGGAAGACGAAGGCGAGCGCGGCGACCACCGGATAGGTGGCGAGCGACTCAAGGGCCATGCGCGAATGCCCGAGGAACAGGTTGACGAGCGGATGGATCGCGAGCGCGATCACCGAGCTGACGAGCAGCGGGATGTAGAAGTGGAGGATCTTCGGATTCGTCAGCGGCTCGCCGTCCCTGGGAGTGGCGAGCACTTCGCGCACGCAGTCGGCCACCATGAAGCGGGTGGCGAGCGCTTCGACCAGCACCGCGACCGAGAGCGCCGCCCCTCCGACGAGCGCTCCCGAGATCGGGGCATCGAAGAGCAGCCAGGCCGTCACGCCCATGCCCGACAGCCGGATGGTGGTCCCGTACGCGATGCGGCGGGTCTGCCCGTGCCGGACGAGCAGCCCCTGGTAGAAGCGGCGGTAGCCGATGGCCGCCGGCCAGGGCAGGAGGACCAGCAGCGCCTGCCGGCTCAGCTCGGCGACCTCGGCATTGAGGCCCATCACCGTCTCGGCGACCCACGGATAGAGCGGGGACAGCGTCCAGGCCAGCATGAGGAGGGTCAATCCCAGGTTCAGCGTGGCCCCGAAACGGCGGAGCGAACGGAAAGCCTCCCGGTCTTTGCACAGCGCCGTGGAGGCGCTCAGCATCATGATGATCGGCGCCTCGAGGATCAGCGCGAAGGCGAACGCGACCCCGAACGCCGCGAGGTTCACGGTCGCGTCCGGAAGCCGGGCCACCACCGCGGCCACCAGCAGCCCCTCGACGGACATCATGATCCAGGTGGCCGCCATCGGCAGCCAGACCCAGAAGATCCGGCTGGTCGTGAGTGGCGCCCGCGGCGGGGCCGCCTCCGGGGTCTTCCCGAAGGTGGGCGTCACGCGACGTTCCGATGGCGCAGCGCGTCGAGATTCATCTCGCGGGCCAGCGCGTCGGCAACCGCCAGCCCGTCGCGGGTCGGCCGGAGCCAACCCGTCATCTCGTCACCGCTGAGTTCGACGAGGCCCCGGGCCCGCCAATTCTCGAAGAGCCCCCGGTTGGCCCGCACCACCGCCTCGCCGTAGCGGGCGGAGAAGCCCCCGAGCGGGAGGCCGTCCGTGGTCCGGAGGCGCAGGAACAACTCTTCGAGGGCGCGCTCGTACGGACGCAGTGTTTCGCGTTCGACCGTGGGTTCTTCTCCCCGAAGAACCGCTGCCTCCCAGTCTTCGAACCCCCGTCGGTTCCAGAATCGCTCCCCTCGTTCCGGGGCGAAGGAATGGGCGGAGGGCCCGACCCCGAGGTACTCCACCGAGCTCCAGTACTTCCGGTTGTGGCGCGAACGAAACTCGGGCGCCGTGGCGAAGTTGCACGCCTCATAGGCCGCGAAACCGTTCTCCGCGAGGGTCTCGTGCACTTCGTGGAAGAGGGCGCTCCCGTCTTCGGAACGAACGGCGAGGGTCTCCCCCCGGGCTTGGCGGCGTCCGAAAGGCGTTCCGGGCTCGATGGACAGCTCGTAGGCGGAGATGTGGTTCACCCCCGGCAACGCGGCCATGGCGACGAGTTCTTCGCGGAGGGACTCGGACGTCTGCCCCGCCGTGCCGTAGATGAGATCGGCCGAGATCCAGGGGATCCCGGCCTCGGCGAGCCGGGACACCGCTACCACCACCTCCGACGCGTGGTGCGCGCGGCCGAGGAACCGCAGCCTGGACTCGTCGAGCGCCTGCAATCCGAGGCTGACGCCCCAAACCTCCTCGGCCGCCCACCGGCGGGCGAGATCCGGGTCGTGCACGAGGTCCTCCGGGTTCGCCTCGAGGAACACGAACGGCGAGGGCGCGGCGAGGCCCGACTTCACCGCCGCCCGGACCACCTTTCGGAAGAAGCCGGCCGGCGCAAGCGACGGGGTGCCGCCTCCGAAGTACACGGTGTCCGCCCCGAGCGCGGCAGCCCGCAGTTCCAGCTCCGTCAGCAGCGCCTGCCGGTAGCGATCGAGGCGCTCCGATCCGGAATCCCCGAGCGGAGTTACGGCGAAGTCGCAGTAGGGACAGATCCGCGAACAGAAGGGAACGTGAACGTAGAGCCCCGGAGCGTCCGATTCCGGGGTCCCGGTGAGTGGGTCAGGCGGAAGCGAGGTCGAATCCGGGCGCTCGGTCACGCCGCGGGACTCGACTTCAGTACAGCAACGAATGCCGACTGGGGAATCTGCACGTTCCCCACCTGCTTCATGCGCTTCTTCCCTTCCTTCTGGCGCTCGAGCAGCTTCCGTTTCCGGGTGACGTCACCGCCGTAGCACCTGGCGGTGACGTCCTTCCTCAGCGCCCGGATGTTGGTGCGGGCGATGATCTTTCCCCCGATGGCGCCCTGGATGGCGATCTTGAAATTGTGCATCGGAATCGCCTCGGCGAGGCGTTCGCAGTAGCCAAGCGCCCGGGGACGCGCCTTTTCCTCGTGGACGAGCTGGCTGAGCGCGTCCACCCGCTCGCCGTTCACCAGGATGTCCACCTTGACCAGCTTCGTGGAGCGGTAGTCGAGCACTTCGTAGTCGTAACTGCCGTAGCCGTGGGTCACCGTCTTCAGACGGTCGTGGAAGTCGAAGAGGACTTCGGCCAGCGGCAACTCGGCCTGAATCTCCACGCGCCGCGAAGACAGGAAATTCATGCGGCTGGTCGCCAGGCGGCGCTCGGTCAGGAGTTCCATGACCGGTCCCACCGAACGCTCCGGAATCAGGATGGAAGCGCGGATGTACGGCTCCTCCGCGCCGTCGATGATCGCCGGGTCCGGGTAGTAGGCCGGATTCTCGACCTCGTGCAGCTCCCCGTCCCGGGTGGCGACCCGGTAGCGCACGCTGGGGGCCGACAGGAGGAGCGACAGCCCGTGTTCCCGCTGCAGCCGTTCCTGCACCACGTCCAGGTGGAGGAGTCCCAGGAATCCGCACCGGAACCCGAACCCGAGGGCGGTGGAGGTTTCGCGCTCATACGTCAGCGCCGGGTCGTTCAGCGACAGTTTCCCGAGCGCGTTCTCGAGTTCGCCGTAGTCGTCGGTGGAGATGGGGTAGACCGAGCTGAACACCACCGGACGCGGTTCGCGGTATCCGGGGAGCGACGTTTCCGCGGGACGCGCGGTGTCAATCACCGTGTCGCCGATCGCGATGTCCTGAATCCGCTTGATTCCGCAGATGGCATATCCCACCGCGCCCGCGGAAAGAACGTCCACCGGTTCCCGGCGGAGCCGCAGAAGTCCAACCTCCTCGACGATGTGGTCCGTGTCCCCGCGCATCAGGCGCACCCGGTCGCCACGACGAATCTCGCCGTCCACCACCCGGACCAGGAGCACCACCCCGCGGAAGGTGTCGTACTGGGCATCGAAGATGAGCGCCCGCACGGGATCCGCCGGATCGCCGCCGGGCGGGGGAATCCGCGTCACGATGGCGTCGAGGATCTCCTCGATCCCCTCGCCCTTCTTCGCGGAGGCCAGCACCGCCTCGAAGGGGTCGAGCCCCAGCTCCTCGTCGATCTCCTCGCGCACCCGCTCCGGGTCGGCGGCCGGCAGATCGATCTTGTTGATCACCGGAACCACCTCGAGGTCGTACTCCATCGCCACGAAGTGGTTGGCGACCGTCTGCGCCTCGACCCCCTGGGCGGCGTCCACCAGCAGGAGCGCGCCCTCGCAGGACATGAGCGAGCGGCGCACCTCGTGGGAGAAGTCCACGTGGCCGGGCGTGTCGATCAGGTTGAGCTGATAGCGCTCCCCGTCGTTCGTCTCATGGAGGAGCGAGACGCTGTTCGACTTGATGGTGATCCCGCGTTCGCGCTCAAGGTCCATCGAGTCCAGCAACTGGTCCCGGAACTCGCGTTCGCTGACCCCGCCGCAGCGCTGGATGAGCCGGTCGGCGAGCGTGGACTTCCCGTGATCGATGTGCGCGATGATGCAGAAGTTGCGGACCCGCTCGATGGGAACCGGACCGGCGGGTCGAGGCACTAGGGCCGAGCCGCGGGAACGAGGGTCACCTCGTGGCGTTCCCCGTCGCGGAGGAACACCACGGTGAGCGGCTCGCCGATGCGGGCGGCCTCCAGCGCGTTCATGTAGTCGTAGATGTTCAGGACCGGAGTTCCCGCGAACTCGACGATCACGTCGCCCTTCTGCAGCCCGGCCTCTTCGGCCGGCCCGCCCGCCATGACCCCGCCCAGCAGGAGTCCCTCGATCTCGGTGGCGTACTCGGGGATCGTCCCGGTGTAGGCGCGCAGCGAGACGCGCGAGGTCGCGGTCTCCGGGGCGCGTTCCACCCGGACGAACTCGGGGACCGGATCGCTCTCGGCCACCCGGCGGGCGACGAGCCCCGTGAAGCGGGCGATCCGCGCGAGACCCTCGTAGTTCAGCTTGTCGGCGGTGTCCGACGGCCGGTGGTAGTCGGGGTGCGTCCCGGTGAAGAGGCTGAGGGTGGGCACGCTCTCGCTGTTGAACGCCGAAGAGTCGGTGGGGACGTAGGGGTCGTCGGAGAGCGCGAGGTCAAATCCCCCGGGCACGTTCGCGCGCTCGACGATGCCCGGCCAGACGCTCGAGGAGCCCATCGCCTGGACAGTCAGCCGGTTGTCTTCGAGCCGTCCCACCATGTCGAGGTTGATGTAGGCCGCGAGCTGGTCGGGGCGGATCTCGTCCCGGATGAACGCCCGGGAGCCGAGGAGACCCGACTCCTCCCCGGACCAGAAGCCGACCAGCAGGGGCCGGGTGAGCGGAGCGTCGGCAACCGTGCGCGCCAGCGCGAGCACCGCCGCGGTCCCCGACGCGTTGTCGTCCGCCCCGGGATGAACCGCCGGGGGAGCGTGCGGGTTCAGGGAGCCGCTGCCCCCCATCCCGAGATGGTCGTAGTGGGCGCCCACCGCGACGTAGGGGGGATCGAGGCTGCCGTCCACCGCCGGCAGGATCCCGACCACATTCGCGCCGCTGGTGGGCGTCCGCTCGAGGTCCACGGCCAGCGTGGCGAATCCGGGCAGCGGGAAGGACCCGGCGTCCACCTCACCGGAATCGAGGGACCGTTGCACCTCGGCAAGGGAAACCCCGGTCCCCGCGAAAAGCCGGTCGCCGGCCGCCCCGTCGATGGAGACGGCGAGGATGCCCTGGCTGCCCGGCGCCGAGATGTCGAAACCGTCCGGAGCCAGTTCCCCGGCTCCTTCGGACCCGGGACCGGTGATCATCACCATCCCGGCCGCACCCTGGTCCCGCGCCGCCGACGCCTTCGACCGGAAGTCCGCGTGGCGGTTCAGCACCGACCGCGTCTCGTCCTCCACGTCGTCCGGGAAGTAGCGGAGGACGACCACCACCTTGTCCCGGACTTCGTGACCGGCATAACTGTCGTAGCGGACTCCGGCGCTCTCCGGAACCCGGATGCCGTAGCCGGCGAAATAGAGCTCTCCCCGCACCTCTCCGGTTTCCGAGAACGCGAACGCCTTCACCTGATCGCTCCCGAAACGCTTGTGTCCCCCGGCGCGGAGCGAGGACCCCCGGTCCTCCACTCCGGATATGAAACGGAACGGGATTCCCAGGCCGTCCTGGCCGGGGAGCGGCCGGGCGCCGGCGGCCTCCAGCTCGGAAATCAGGTAGCGGCGCGCGGTAGCGGCTCCCGGCGTCCCCACCGCGCGGCCTTCGGTGCCCGGTCCGGTGAGCGCGAGGACGTCGTCGCGGAGCTCCTCGGGGGTCTGGCCCGCGGCAGGGAGCGTCAGGAACAGCGCGAGCGAAAGGCTGACACCGGTCAGGATCTGGCGGCGGTTCATTGGGGGGTCTCCGTGAGCCGGCTCCGGGACGGCGCGGAGCGGAGCGCGGCGAGCGCGGCATCGTGATCCCAGTCAGCGAGGTAGATCTGGCCGCCCTCCCCGCCGTGGCGGGTGGATGTCCAGGAGAGTCCCGCTCCGTCCGGGGTGGGGACCGGCAGCCCGTCGAAGCCGTCCGTAGTGGTGATCCGGACGGGTTCCTTCTCGCCGGCGACGTCCACCATGTACACCTCGAAGTTGCTGAAGCCCAGCTTGTTCGAGGCGAACAGGACGTACTCGAGGGAGGGATGGACGTACGGCGCCCAACTCATGGCCCGGAAATCGGTGAGTTGGCGCTGGTCGCTTCCGTCCGGGTTCATGGACCAGACGTCCGCGACCAGCCCGTCCTCCGAGAAGCGCCGCCAGATGATCCGCGACCCGTCGGGGAAGTAGAACGGGCCGCCGTCGTAGCCGGGAACGTGAGTCAGGCGCCGCTGTTCGCTGCCGTCGGCGCGCATGGTCCAGATCTCGCCGAAGTAGGACGGATCGATTTCGGCGAGCCGGGTCTCGCGTTCCGAGAGTTCGTCCTCGAACATGCCCCGCATCGAGGTGAAGACGATCCATTCGCCGTCCGGCGACCAGCTCCCCTCGGCGTCGTAGCCCTGCGCGTCGGTGAGGCGCACGAGTTCGCCGTCCGAGCGCCGTTCCACGAAGACGTCCATGTGGGAGTCGTAGTCCCACTCGTAGCGGCGCTCCTGGCCGCTCGCCCGGAACTCGATCTCATCCCGCTGCAGATCGAGCGAACGGGGGTCGAGATGGGTCGAGGCGAACAGGATGTCCCCGTTCTTCGCCGAGATGAACGCGCAGGTGGTCTTCCCGTGACCCGGCGAGACCCGGCGCACGTCCCCGGTTTCCATCGAGAGCAGATAGATCTGGAAGAAGGGGTTGCCCGGCTCCCGCTCCGACTGGAAGACCATCTCCCTCCCGTCCGGGGAGAAATAGCCCTCGCCGGCGCGCCTGCCCTCCACGGTCAGGCGGCGGATGCGGCTCAGGAAGCGGGACTCGTCGTCAGCCGCCTGCTGCGCGAAGACGGGGCTGACCAGACCTCCGCCCAACGCAATTGGAAGTACGAACACGAGGCGGCCGGATACGCGCCGCAACGACTGGAACATGGGGGAAACGAGGGCTGCGAACCGGTCGGTCGGTAGCCAGCGATTGTACCCCGGAGGGTGGCGGCTCTAGCCCGGAGCGCCGCTGCCGCCGCTGCCCTCCCCGGAGGACTCGACCGCCTACTCGCCGACGTACGCCGGGCCGCGCAGCGCCCGGCCCGGTAGCGCCCCGGTGTACTCGCCCTCGTCCACCACCGGGGTCCCGTTCACCAGCACGTAGCGCATGCCGACGGAGTAGTGGAACGGGTCTTCGAAGGTGGCCACCCCGCGGATCTGTTCCGGATCGAAGATCGCGAGGTCGGCGAAGTGCCCTTCGGCGAGGGTGCCCCGCTCCTCGAGGCCCAGGATCTCCGCGGGAAGCCCGCTCAGCTTGCGGATCGCCTCCTCCCAGGTGAGCAGGCCCTCCTCGCGGACGTAGGTGCCGAGCAGGCGGGGCACGGTCCCGAGATGCCGGGGATGGACGAGCGGGGGCAGGTTCTCCGAGTCGAGATCGATCGTGCCGCCGTCGGTGCCGCCGGCCACGTAGGGCTTGGCCAGCACCTGGCGGAGCGTGTCCTCCTCGTTGTTCCAGTCGATGACGATGCCACGGCCCTCCTGCTCGAGGACCACGTCCATGAAGACCTCCTCGGCGGGCTGGCTGCGCATCTCCGCCACTTCCTCGACGAGCTTGCCGTTGATCTCCGGATCGTCCACGCCGAGCCGGACGCGGTGCCAGCCGATGTTCGCCAGGTAGGGCGGCTCGGTGACGAAGTCGCCGGCGATGCGCTCGCGCAAATCCGGATCGCGCAGCCGTTCGAGCATCGCTCCGACGCCGCCTTCCTGGGCCCAGGCGGGGATGTAGCTGTGGAGGCCGGTGATGCCCCAGGTATAGGTGTAGGAGTCCCCGGTCACCTGCATCCCCCGGGTCCGGGCCTCGTCGATGAGGCCGAGGAAGGCGTCCGCCTCGGTGGAGGACGTCGAGTTCAGGTGGAAGAAGTGGACCGGCGCGCCCGCCCGTTCGCCGATGATGAGCGCTTCCGTGATCGCCTCCGGATCGGTCCCGTTCATGGTGCGGGCGTGGTTCGCGAAGATGCCGCCCGCGACGGCCCCCTCCGCGACGATGGCGGCCAGTTCCTCCGTGGACATGTAGATGTTGGGCACGTAGCTCATGCCGGCGGAGACTCCGAACGCGCCCTCGGCCATGGCGTCCCGCACCAGCCGCAGCATCTGCTCGAGTTCCTCGCCGGTGGGCTCCCGGTCCTCGTAACCCATGACGAAGGCCCGGACCGAGCCGGAGCCGACGTAGGACGCCACGTTGATGGCGATTCCGGTCTCGTCGAGGTAGTCGAGGAACCCGCCCAGGGTCTCCCACTTCCCTTCCAGCTCCTCGGGCAGGGTGTCCTCGATCCGGCCGCCCCGCGGACCCATCGAGGTGGTCTCCCCATAGACCTCGGTGGTGAGCCCCTGGAACGCGAACGAGGGCCCCTGGCCGCCGTCGAGCAGGCGACGGAGTTCGGAGTGGCTGTGCATATCGACGAAACCGGGTGCCACGTAGAGTCCCGTGGCGTCGATCGTCCGTTCCGCGCTGCCGCCGACATCGCCGATCGCGGCGAGGCGCTCGCCCTTGATCGCCAGATCGGTCACGACTCCCGGAGTCCCGGTCCCGTCGAAGACGGTGCCGCCCTCGATGATCAGGTCGTAGTCGGGCGGCCCGCACCCGAGGAGGCACCCCGCCAGCACCAGCCCCGTAAGCGCAGTGGTCGTGTGCGTGCGTTCCTGTCCCGTCATCGGCATTCCCCGCGGCAAGGTCGCGTGATCAGGTCGCATCCCGGCGGTTCTCCGACCTCCCCAGGCCCGTGGCGATCGCCACCAGGATCACACCCAGGAGCGCCCACGAGTAGGCGTTCGCCAGCCCGGCTTCGAGGGCGGACACCCTCGGCACGCCGAAAGCTTCACCCGAGGCGGTCGCCGAGGCCGCGAGGATGGTCGGAATGAAGAAAGGCAGGAGAAACGGGTAGGTGCAGACGGTCATGTCCAGGAGGTTCGCGCGCCGGAAGCGCCCCACCCCGGCGCGTTTCCCTGAATCCCGGACCACATCGCCGACCGCGAGGATGGCCATCACCGAATGCGTGGTCAGCATTACCGCGGCGCTCGTCACGGCAAAGATGCCGAGCTCCACCCCGCGCACCGTCGGTGCGTCCCGCCAGGGACCCCGTGCGCCGGCCAACCGGTCCACGAGACCCGCCTCCTGGGCCGCCCCCACGATCCCCATGAGGAGGATGGTGAAGATGACGATCCCGACCGCGCCTTCCATCCCGTCCAGAATGAGCCCGCGGGCCTGGAAGGAGCCGGCGTCGATGTGGAGCAGGCCGGCGGGGGTGACGAGCCCCAGCGCCAGAGCCAGGACCACCGCTACGGCCACCCCGGCGAAAAGGCTCTCCACCAGGCCGCGCCCCCGCCACAGCATCAAAAACGCGGCCACGGGAGCCAGCAACATGGGGAGCGCGGACGGGTCGCCCGCGAGCGCCGCACCCGGGACCCGTTCCGCGGCTGGGGGCGCCTCGGCGCCGCCAAGCAGCGCCAGGATGAGAGCGGCTACCAGGGCGGCGGGCAGTGCATAGCGGAGGCGGCTGCGCACGACCCCGCCCATGGGCGCGTCCTGGGTGGTCGCGGACGCGATGGTTGTGTCCGAAACGGGCGAGACGTTGTCCCCGAAGGTGGCGCCGGCCAGGATCGCCCCGATCAGCGCGGCCGGGCTGGCCCCGAAGACGCCCGCCGCGGGGTAGAGCAACGGCGCGCAGATGAGGATCGTCCCGAGGCTGGTGCCGGTCGCGGTGGAGAAGAGGACCGCGATGAGGAAGGCCAGCAGGACGAAACCGCCGCCGCTCACCCCCAGTTCGGCGCCCGCCCACACCAGGGAGTGGACGAGCCCGGATTCGCGCAGCACGGCCGAGAAGATGCCCGCCAGCAGCCAGGCCGCCACCATGAGCATGACGATGGGGCGCGACATGCCGCGGAGAGCCGCCGCGCTGTAGTCGGAGGCTCTCTCGGCGAGCAGGAGGCCGGCGCCCAGGGCTACGACCAGGACGGGCCACAGGCCGCGCTCGTCCGGCGCGCCGGAAAAGCCCAGCCAGGCGGCGCCGGCTGCGAAGACGAGGATCGGGAGCGCTGCTCCGGCCAGACCCAGCCGGAAGGCGAGCGGCTGCTTTGGATGGTGGACCACACTTTATGATCGGGGATCGTCACCGGAGGGTCCAGCGGCGTTGCCCGGATCGCCGCGAGGAGAAAAGTCAGATGCGTCAAGACGACAGGTTCGAGCTCTACGACCTGCGGGTGGAGGTCGTGGCCGGCGAGCGCGCGATGGCCTGCAACCACCGGGAAGGCGACTACTTCGAACTCCGGGGCGAGAACCTGTCCTTCCCCGCGGGGCAGAGCTTTCCGCTCTACCCCCTGGCGGCGCTCCTGCCGCTGCTTCCGGCCAAGCAGCGCCCGACCCATCCCAACGACTGGATGACCACCGACGCCGAAATCGCCTGTCCGGATCCCCACTGCGGCGCCCGCTTCCGCATCACCCGCACTGGTACCTCGGCCTTCCGCCACAGCGAGGTCACGCGCGTTCCCCTCACGCCGCTGCGATGACTTTGCCGCTACCGGCCAGCGGGCTGGTACGCGGCTGTTGGCAGTTGTCGCGAGGGCATGGGCCCGGGTGGAGCCGTGAGCGCGCCTTCGCCGCTCTCGACGAGGCCGCGGCCCGGCCGGGGCCACTCTTCCTTGACTGCGCCGACATCTACACGGGCGCTGAGCAGCTCCTCGGCGACTGGTTGGCGGCCCGGCCCGCGTCCGCGGGGCAGGTGGTCGTGTTCACCAAGTTCGTACCGGATCGGGACGCGCTGGCCACCATCGACCGGAGCTATGTGCGCGACATCGTCCTCAGGTCCCGTGACCGGCTCGGCGTGGAGGCGCTGGAGTTGGTTCAGTTCGCGTGGTGGGACCTGTCTCAACCGGGGTGGCTGCGCGCGGCGGAGTGGTTGACGGAGCTCGGCGAAGAGGGGGTGGTGCGCAACATCGGGGTGACCAACTTCGACCGCGGCGCACTCACGGCTCTCCTGGACGCCGGAATCCCGGTGGTCTCGAACCAGGTCCAGTTCTCGCTGCTGGACCGGCGGCCGCGCCGGGGCATGACGGACCTGTGTCTCCAGCGGGGCGTGACGCTGCTCGCCTACGGGGCGCTCGCGGGCGGCCTGCTCTCGGATTCGGCCGGCGGCCTGGCGCCGTCGCGCTCGCTCGTCAAGTACCGCCTCATCGCCGACGAGGTGGGGGGCCGCGCGGTGCTGGAGCGGGCGCGCACAGCGCTCGCGGAGGTGGCCGGCCGGCGCCGTTCCACCATGGCCGACGTCGCGGTGGCGTATGCGCTGCGCCAGCCCGCGGTCGGCGCGGTGATCGTCGGGCTGAGCCGGAGGGGCCGGGCGGTGGGGGCGCGGCGCCTGCGCCTCGAACCGGGCGACGAGCGGTCGCTGGAGGCGGCGGTTCCCCAAGAGGTGCCGGGCGAGGTCTTCGAGCTCGAGCGCGACCAGGGCGGCCCGCACGGCCGCATCATGAGGTACAACCTCAACCGGGAAGGTTCGGGGCGCGTACGGGGAGAGTAGGTGTGGCCTATTCCGCTCGAGCATCCACCAGCGGGCGTGCATCGTCGGGGATAGTCCCGGAGGGAACCACCTCCACGGCCGGCCGGATCTTCACCGCCTCCCGGATGCGGCCGGCCAGTCCGGCAGCGTCGATCGGGCGGCCGGGCGCGGCCTCGACCCGCACGGTGAAGACATCCCGCGAACCTTCCGCGGAGACCACCGCCTGGTAGCGTGCAACGGTCCGCTCGGGCCCCAGGACTCCGGCCAGTTCGCGCGGATGCACGAACATTCCCCGCACCTTCACGCCCTCTCCCACCCGGCCCAGAAACCCCGCCAGGCGGGGCCCGGGGCGGCCGCCGGGACGCGGCGTCCGATCCCAGGCGGAGAGGTCGCCGGTACCGAAGCGCACCAGCGGGTAGACCTCGTTCGGGCTGGTGACCACGACCTGTCCCGGCTCCCCCTCCGCGGCCGGGCGATCATCGCCGGGCACCAGCACCTCGACGACCAGCTCCGGGGCGACGTGCCACCCGTCCTTTTCGGAGCACTCGTACCCGATCAGCCCCGTGTCGGCGGTCGCGTAGGCCTGATACACGTCCACCCCGAAGCCGTCCTGGAGGCGGGCGCGCAGCGAAGGCGGCAGCGCGGCGCCCGTCACCAGCGCGCGCTCGAACCGAAGCGGCTGGCCCGACTCTTCCGCCCGCTCGAGCAGGGTCAAAAGAACCTGGGGTATGCCGGTGTACCCGGTCGCGCCCGCGGCCAGGGCCGCGTCGATCTGGGCGGCGATCGCGCTTGAGCCACCCGGAATCACCACGCAACCGACAGCGCGCAGTCCCCCGTCCAGCATCAACCCTCCCGGGGTCAGGTGGTACGAGAAGCTGTTCAGCACCACCTGGCCGGGGCCGAAGCCAGCCACCTCGAGAGCCGTGCCCAGGCGCGAGAAATCCGCGCCCGTCCCCTGCGGATCGTTGATCGGCCCCGGTGAGCGATAAACCCGCGCCAGCGAAGCGAGCGGGGCCGCGAGCATCCCCCCGAAGGGCGGGTCGGCGGCCTGTCGCGCCGGCAGTTCGTCCTTGGCCAGCACCGGGATCGCCCGCAGATCGGCGACGCCGCGCACGTCCTCGGGCCGAACCCCGGCCCGCGCGAGCCGCCGTCCGATCTCGGCGCTGTGCTCCGCGCCATAGGACACCGCGCGCGCCGCGATCCGGTCCTGTTGCGCGCTCCAGTCCGCGGCCGCGTGCCGGGCTCCCGTTCCCCTCACGACAGCCACCGCTTCCGCCGCCGATAGTGCTTCACGTCCCGGTACGACCGGCGTCCGGCGTCGCCGAGCCCCAGATAGAACTCCTTGACGTCCTCGTTGGCCCGCAGTTCCTCCGCGCCGCCCTCGAGCACCACCCGTCCCCCCTCCATGATGTAGCCGTAGTCGGCGACCGACAGGGCAATCCGGGCGTTCTGCTCCACCAGAAGGATCGTCGCACCCTCGTCGCGGTTGATGCGCTGCAGGGCACCGAAGATGGTCTCCACCAGCGTTGGCGCCAGGCCGAGCGACGGCTCGTCGAGCAGCAACATCCGCGGGGAGGCCATGAGCGCCCGGCCGAGCGCCAGCATCTGCTGCTCGCCGCCGGAGAGGTAACCCGCCGCCTGTGCCCGGCGGTCCGCGAGCGTCGGAAAGTACTCGTACACCTTGTCCGTTTCGCCCTCGAGGCCGCGCCGGGCGCTCCGCGTATACGCCCCCGCGAGCAGGTTCTCGCGCACGGTCAGGTGCTCGAAGACCCGCCGGCCCTCGAGGACCTGGAACAGGCCCCGTTCCACGATACGGTGGGCTTCCATCCCCTGGATCTCCTCGCCGTCGAAGACGATGGTCCCGTCGCTGACCTCGCCGTCTTCCACATGGAGCAGCCCGGAAGTGGCCTTGAGGGTCGTGGTCTTGCCGGCGCCGTTCGACCCGAGGAGCGCCGCGATCTGCCCTTCGGCCACCTCGAGCGACAGGCCCCGCAGCACCAGGATGACGTCGTCGTAGAGGACCTCGATGTTGTTGAGGCTCAGGAGCGGCGGCGCCGCCGTGCCCTTCATCACAACGTCACCACCCGGGCGCCTGGACGAAGTCGGTGAACGGCGTCCACCTCCCTTCCTCCACCCGGAAGATGCGGAGTCCCTTCGAGCCGCGGTGATCCGTGGGCGTGAAGGTCACGGGCGCGGTGACTCCACCCAGGTCGTAGTCGGCGAAGGTCTCGAGGGCGGCCTTGATGTTCGCGCCGGTCAGTTCCTCGCCGGCCGCGAGCACGCGCCGCATTCCCTCGGCGAACGCCGCGAAGGTCCACCAGCCCTGCGTGTACGCGTTGGTCTTCCCCTCGGGCGACTCGCCCCTCGACTCCAGATACTCGCGGATGACGCGCGTGCCGGGCACGTCCACGCTCAGGGGCGCGTAGGGCATCGTCCCCAGGAGGCCCTCGGCCGCGTCGCCGGCCAACTGGATCACCTGGGCGTTCGAACACCAGTTCAGGCAGAAGAAGGTGACGTCGAGGCTCAGGCTGCGCGCGTTCGCGAGCGCCACCGCCGCCGGCCCCGAGGTGTTCTGGAAGACGACGTACTGGGCGCCGCTCTGGCGGATGCGCGCGAACTCGGCGGTGAAGTCCACCGCCCCGCGCGGCATCTCGTAGAGGGTCAGGTCGATGCCCCGCGCCTCGGCGAACTCGACCCCGCCCTGCCGCGCCGGCGACAGCCCGAAAGGACTCGCGTTGTGCATCAGCGCGACGATGGGCGTCCCGCCGCCGTGGTTTTCGGCGATCCAGTCGAGGGCGATGCGGAACTGGTCGCTGTAGGTCGTCGCCAGCAGGAAGTTGTAGGGAGCCTCCGCCGGGTCGCCGAGGCGATGCGAGAGCGACGCGGAGCTGAACGGGACCTCGTCCTCGGCGATGCGCAGGCGCAGGGCCTCGGTGTCGCCGGTGCCCCAACCCATGAAGATCACCGCGCCCTCGCCGACGAACTGGGTGTAGAGCTGCTCGGCGCGGTCCACCTGGTAGCCGTAGTCCTGGTAGATGAGGTCGATCGGGCGCCCCTCGATGCCACCCCCGGAGTTGACCCAGTCGGCGAAGCCGCGCACGCCGTCCCCATAGTCGGTGCCGACGTCGGCGGTGGGCCCGGTGAGGTCGAAGATCGCGCCGACCTTGATGCTGCCGGTGCCCGGGTCGGCGTCGCCGCCGCCACAGCCCGCAGACAACACGATGGCGAGGCCCGGTGCGATCGCGCGAAGGGCCGCCACCGGAAGATTCCGTGTGCCTGTCGTGTCACCCACTCTCTTCATCCTCCCGCACTCCTCAGGCGGCGCGGCGTTCGCCGCGCCGGTACGCGAACGGCCACACGTGAAAGTAGTCCTTGGCGTTCTCCCATAGTTTCGACAGCCCCCGGGGCTCGAAGATCAGGAAGAGGATGATGACGATTCCGAACACGGCCTGCTGCGCGTAGGGGAGGAGCGAGGCCGCCTGGGGCGCGGTGTCCTGGATGGCCCGGCCCACGTTCGTGATCATCGCCGGGAGCAGCGTGATGAGCGCCGCCCCGAGGAACGACCCCCGGATCGAACCCAGGCCTCCCACGATGATCATCGCCAGGAAGACGATGCTGGTGCTCAGCGTGAAACGCTCCCAGGTGATGATGTTGCGGTGGAAGGCGATCATCGCCCCCGCGAGCCCTACGAAGAACGACGACGTCGCGAAGGCCAGCAGCTTGGTCCGGAAGACGTCCACCCCGATGACGCTTGCTGCGATGTCCTGGTCGCGCACCGCCTCGAACGCGCGCCCGATGCGGCTCCGCATCAGGTTGGCCGCGAAGAGCGCGGTTCCAGCCGCCGCGAGCACCGCGATCCAGTAGAAGTTGAAGTTGGTGTTCATCCGCACGCCGAAGAGAACGGGCGCGGGCACCACGATCGCCTCGGTCCCGCCCGTCACCGCGGTCCAGTTCGTCATCCCCCACTCCACGATCTCCTGGGCGGCCAGCGTGGCGATGGCCAGGTAGAGCCCCTTGAGCCGGAGCGACGGGAGCCCGAAAAAGGTGCCCGCGGCAGCGGTGAGGAGGCAGGCGGCGAAGACGCTCGCGCCCCAGGGAACGCCGAAGTTCAGGGTCAGGAGTCCCGCGGTGTAGGCCCCGATCGCCATGAAGGCGCCCTGCCCGAGCGAGATCTGCCCGGTGTAGCCCACGAGGATGTTGAGGCCGATGGCCCCCACGGTGGCGATGGCCACCTGGTTCGCCAGATCCAGCCAGTAGGCGCTGGCCACGAAGGGAAACCCGAGCACGAAGAGGGCGAGCATTCCCAGGCGGAGGCGCTGGAGGGGCCGCGGGCGGAGCCCCATGTCCGCCTCGTAGCGCGTGTGGAAGACGCCGCAGTCCAGGCTCATCGGGCGTTCCTCGCCGGGCTCATACCCGTTCGATGACCTCCTTCCCGAAGAGGCCGTAGGGACGGACCATGAGCATCAGGACCAGGACCACGTACGGGACCACCAGGTTCAGTCCGTGCCCCACGTAGAAGCCGACGTAGACCTCGAGCAGCCCGATGATGGCGCCCCCGAGGATCGCCCCGGCGATCGAGTCCAGCCCGCCGAGGATCACCACGGGAAACACCCTCAGACCGATGGACGCCACGTTGGGGCTCACGCCCACGATGCCCGCGAGCATGATTCCGCCGAGCGCGGCGGACACGGCCGCCAGCCCCCAGGCGACTCCGAAGACCCGCGGGATGCTGATCCCCATGCTGAGCGCCGCCTGCTGGTCGTCGGCGATGGCGCGCATGGCGATGCCGTCCCGGGCGTAGCGGAAGAAGAGCCCCAGTCCCGCCAACACCGCAAGGGCGATTGGAATCGAGAGCACCCGCGCCATCGAGAGCGTGGCGGGTCCGAGCACGATGTCGCCGGCCGGCAGGAACGAGTCGAAGGAGCGCGGACTCGGGCCCCAGATGGCGCCCGTGACCCCTCTGAGGACGGACGAGAGGCCGATCGTGACCATGATCATGGAGATGATGGGCTCGCCCACCAGGGGACGCAGCACCAGCCGCTCGATGGCGAGCGCCACGGCGACCGCGAGGAGCAGCGTCAGCCCCACCCCGAGGCTCCAGGGCAGGCCCACCTGCGCCACCCCGAAGAAGATCAGGTAGGTCCCCAGCAGGAGCAGGTCGCCCTGGGCGAAGTTGATGACGTCGCTCGCCTTGTAGATGACCACGAAGCCGGCCGCGGCGAGCGCGTAGATCATCCCGGTGCTGAGTCCGGAGACGGTCAACTGGAGAAAGATGTCCATCCTCAGCGGCCTCGGAGCGCCGGCCTCTGGCCGGCATCGCCCGCCCCGGGCGGGCGAAATCGCGTCCCGTCCATCGTTTCGATGCGGAGACGGTGCTCCACCGCCGCGGTACGGCCGTCCTGGTAGGTGATCTCGGTCGCCACGGCGACGGAATCGGCATCTCCCTGCAGGGCGTCGATGATCTCCCGGAAGCGGCCGGCGATGTGACGACGGCGCACCTTTCGGGTGCGGGTCAGCTCCGCGTCGTCCGCGTGCAGCTCCTTGTAGAGCAGCAAAAAGCGGTGGATGCGCGCCGCGGGCGGGAGTTCGCCGTTGACCTCGTCCACGTGTTCGCGCACCAGGCGGTACACCTCGGGGCGGCGAGCCAGGTCGGTGAAGGTCGTGTAGGGAATGCGGCGGCGCTCCGCCCACTGCCCGGCGTTCTCCATGTCGATGGCGATCATCGCGGTGACGAACGGGGCTCCTGATCCCCCGAAGACCACCGCCTCGCCGATGTAGGGGCTGAACTTGAGCTTGTTCTCGACGAACTGCGGCGAGAAGTTGCTGCCGTCCGCAAGCTTCATCACGTCGGCCAGGCGATCGATCACCACCAGATGGCCGGCGTCGTCGAAGTAGCCGGCGTCGCCCGAGTGCAGCCAGCCGTCCTCGAGCGTCTCCTCCGTCGCCGCGGGGTTCCGGAAGTAGCCCTGGAACACCGCCGGGCTCCGGCAGAGGATCTCACCCTCGTCCGAAATGCGGATCTCGGTGCGGGCCAGCGGCACGCCCACCGTCTGGAAACGGATGTCGCCGTCCCGGTGCACCACCGAGATCCCGGACACCTCGGTCTGGCCGTAGAGCTGCTTCAGGTTCACCCCGATGGCGTGGTAGAAGCGGAAGACATCGGGCCCCAGCGCCGCGCCTCCGGTGTAGGCCCGCCGCACCCGGGCGAGCCCCAACTGGTCGCGGACGGGACCGAACACGGTCCAGTCGGCCAGCCGGTGGCCGACTCGCCCGGCGAGGCCGACCTTCCGGCCCCGGAAGCGGGCTTCGGCGCTGGCGGAGCCCTGCCGCATCGCCCAGCGGTAGATCCAGCGCTTGAGGCGGGTCGTGTCCTCCGCCATGACCTGCACGTCCGAAACCATGTTCTCCCAGATCCGGGGCGGCGACATGAGGAACGCCGGCCCGATCTCGCGGGTGTCCTGGCGCGCGGTCGCCGTCTCCTCGGGGAAGTTCACCGTGAATCCCGCGAGCAGGCCGCTCGCCACCCCCACCATCTGCTCGCCGATCCACGCGAGCGGCAGGAACGACACGAACTCGTCGTCCGGGTACATCGCATCCACGCTCTGCAGTTGCGACGCCATGGCGAGCAGGTTCTGGTGCGAGAGCATGGCCAGCTTCGGGACGCTGGTCGTGCCGGAGGTCGTGCAGAGCAGCGCGGTGTCGCCGGGTTGGACCCCCGCCAGCCGGCGGTCGAACTCCCCGGGCAGCCGCTCGTGAAGTGCGGCGCCGAGCGCTTCGACCGCCTCGAAGGACATGAGGCCCGGCGCCTCGTAGGCGTACATGCCGCGGGGGTCGTAGTAGACGATGTGCTCGAGCCCGGGGAGCCGTTCCCGCACCTCCAGCACCTTGTCCACCTGCTCCTGGTCCTCGGCCACGATGACGCGGGCGTCGGCGGCCTCCAGGATGCGGGCAAGTTCGTCGGCGATGGCGTCCTGATAGAGCCCCAGGGGCAGGATCCCGGCGGTCTGGGAGGCGAGCTCCGCGATCACCCACTCCGGCCGGTTGTCCCCGATGATCGCGATCCGGTCGCCTGCTTCGAGACCCAGCTCCGTGAGCCCGAGCGAGAAACGCCGCACCCGCGCCAGGTACTCGGCCCAGGTGATCTCCTGCCAGATACCGAACTCCTTCTCGCGCAGCGCCACGCCGTCGGGACGGCCCGCCGCGTGGTGCGCGAGGAGCCCGGGAAGGGTCCCGGTCACGGCGCCTCCGCGCGGCGGCCCGGATCGTCCGCCCGGGTGCCGAGGTAGGCCTCGATCACCGCGGGATCGTTTCGGACCTCCTCCGGACTCCCCTCGGCGATCCGGCGCCCGAAGTCCAGCACCACGACCCGGTCCGCGATGTCCATGATCACGTCGATGCTGTGGTCGACGACCACCACGGTGAGTCCCTGTTCCTCGTGGACGTCGAGGATGAAGCGCGCCATCGACTCCTTCTCCTCGGCGTTCATCCCGGCCGTCGGCTCGTCCAGGAGGAGGAGGTGCGGATCGAGCGCCAGCGCGCGGGCCATCTCCACGAGCCGCTGGTTCCCGTAGGCCAGGTTCCCCACCACGGCGCTCCGGAAGGGCTCCAGGTTCATGAAGTCGATGACCCGCTCCACGTACCGGCGGTGTTCGATCTCCCGCTCGCGCTGGCGGCCCCAGTAGAGGCCGCCGCTGAACACGCCCCCGTTCATGTGCACGTGGCGGCCCAGCATCAGGTTGTCGAGCACCGTCAGGTGCTTGAACAGCTCGATGTTCTGGAAGGTGCGCGCGACCCCCAGCGCCGCGATGCGGTGCGGCGCGAGCCGGTGGAGCGCGTGCCGCGCCCCGCCGCGACCGGTCAGGGTGATGTTTCCCGCCTGCGGGCGGTAGAGGCCGGAGATGCAGTTCAGGACGCTGGTCTTCCCTGCCCCGTTCGGCCCGATGAGGGCCAGGAGTTCGCCGCGCCGCACCTCCATGGTGAGGCTCGAGAGTGAGGTCACACCGCCGAAACGGAGCGTCACGTCCGACAGATCGAGGATCGGGTGTCCGCCCGCGGCCGGTCCAGCCGCCCGAGGCGAGAGTGACGTGAGCACCGAGAATGGCGAGGCGCCCGCGTGACAGGGCGCGTGAGGGAGGAATACCGAGTGTATTCCGACCGAAACGCAACCATGAGGGGCACGTAAGATTCCGGCCGTTCGTGCCCCGCTTCTACCTGACGACCGCCATCGACTACGTCAACTCGCCGCCGCACCTGGGGACGGCCTACGAGAAGATCACCGCGGACGTCATCGCACGCTTCAAACGGGGCGCCGGCTACGAGACCCGGTTCCTGATGGGGAACGACGAACACTCGCTGAACGTCCGGCGGCAGGCTGAGCGACAGGCACTCGCACCGCTCGACTACTGCGCGAAGATGGAGGATGTCTTCCGGGGCGTCTGGGCGAAGCTCGACATCTCCTTCGACGACTTCATCCGCACCACCGAGGAACGCCACCGCCTGGGAGTCCAGAAGCTCCTCGAGGCCATCCGCGCCCGGGGCGGCATCTACGAGGGGACCTACGAAGGCTGGTACTGCGTCTCCTGCGAGGCGTTCAAGCAGGAGAAGGACCTCGAAGACGGGAGTTGTCCGCTCCACAAGGCGAAACCGGACTGGATCACCGAGAAGAACCACTTCTTCCGGCTCTCGGACTACCGCGACACGCTGCTCGCGCTCTACCGCGAACAGCCGAGCTTCATCGAGCCCGAGACCCGCCGGAACGAGCTGACGAACGTTCTGGAGGCGGGCCTCCTCGACCTCTCGGTCAGCCGGCCGGGATCCGGCTGGGGAATCCCGGTTCCTTTCGACGAGGCGAGCGTGGTCTACGTCTGGTTTGACGCCCTCATGAACTACCTCTCGGCCACGGGATACGGGACGGACGAAGAGGGCTGGGACGAGCGCTGGCCGGCCGATCTGCACATCGTGGGAAAGGACATCACCCGCTTCCACGCGGTCATCTGGCCGGCGATGCTGATGGCGGCCGGGGTCGCCATCCCGCGCCAGGTCTTCGGGCACGGATTCGTGAACTTCCAGGGCGAGAAGATGAGCAAGTCGCTCGGCACCGCGGTGGACCCGCTCGAAGCCGCGGACCACTTCGGCCCCGACCCGCTGCGCCTCTTCCTGGTGCGGGAGATTCAGTACGGCCAGGACGGCGACTTCTCCTGGGCCCGCTTCGAGGCCCGCTACGACGCCGATCTCGCCAACTCGCTCGGCAATCTGGTGAGCCGCATCACCTCGATGGCGGGCCGCTACCGCGAGGGCCGGCTGACCGCTTCGGCCCGCTCGGGACTCCCCGCAGTCGCAGCGCAGGCGGCTTCCGACTACCGGGCCGCGATGGAGGAACTTCGGCTCCATGACGGCGCTGCCGCCGCCTTTCGGATCGTGGGCGCCGTCAACGAGTTCCTGACCGAACGGGCGCCGTGGAGTCTCGCCAAGGATCCGGATGCGGGAAAAGCTCTCGACGAGGCGCTCTACGAAGCCGCGGAGGCGACGCGGATCGCAACGGTGCTCCTCCACCCGGTGATGCCGCAGTCCACGCTCCGCATCCTGGAGCGGGTCGGCGGCACGAACGGCGATCCGATCCGGTTCGACGACGACGCCGCGTTCCAGGGAAGCCGCGCGCTCGAGACCCGGACGGGAGAACCGCTCTGGCCGCGCCTCTCGGGCGGGAGGTCGGCCGGCAGGGCCTGACCAGCGAACCCCCGGGGCGATGACTCCCCATCCGGCCGGCCGCCTCTCGCGGAACTGGCTGATGGGGTTCCGCACCGACCTGGTCTGGATCATCCTCTCGGCCGCCGTCGGCTGGACCTATCTGGCGCTGATCCTGGGGGTCGGTTCCGGACTCGAAAACCCCATCCGGGACCCCTTCGCCACCCTCCGGATCGGCGACTTCGCGCTCCCGCTGAGCCTCGGGCTGGTGGTGGTGGCGAGCTGGTCGATCGTGCTCGACGCCCCACACCTGTTCGCCACCCTCGCCCGCACCGTGCTGGACCCGGAGGAATGGCGCGTTCGCGGCGGGGTGCTGCTCGTGTCCTTCGGTTTCTTCCTGTTGGGCCCGGCGTTGATCCTGACGCCGCGCTGGCTGTCGTCCGCCGGCGTGCTCCCCGCCGAGGCGGCAACGCTCGGCAGCGTCGTCTTCCTCGTCTTCTTCCGCCTCTGGGCCTACTACCACGTGGTGCGCCAGCACTGGGGGTTCCTCCGGCTCTACGCCCGACGGAACCCGGCGGCGGAGGACGAACGGGAGGCCCGGCTGGACCGCATCGTCTTTCCGGTCCTCTTCTATCTGCCCGTCGGGTGGTTCGTGACCGCGCCCTGGTACGCGGCGAGCGGCATGCCCGAACTCGGGTTCGCCACCGAGATCGGCGGCCGGACGCTCGGGGCCTGGCTGCACGCGCCCATGGGATCGCTCTGGCTTCTCACCCTGCTCGCCTACGCCGCGTTCCAGTGGCGCCGTTCCCGCCAGGGCATCCCCCGGAACCTACCGAAGCTGCTCCTGCTCTCCGCCACCGTTCCGCTGCACGCCGCGGCCTTCTCGGCGCCGCTGCTGGTGCTCTTCGTGGTGCCCCTGGTCACCGCCGGGCACAACCTCCAGTACCAGCGCTTCGTCTGGGACTACGGGCAGCGCCGCTACCAGGCGGAACGAAGTCCGGCCGCGTTCTCCTTCTCGAACCCGGTGCTCTATTTCGCGCTCGGGCTCTTGTTCACCCTCCTCGCCTACCGGGGCCCGCTGGTGGCTTCCGTGAGCGGCCTGCTCGCGGGGTTCCTCGACGGATTCGTGCTGCCCTTCGCGGGTCTCGTGGCCGGGGCGCCCGGGAGCGGCGGCGGGAGCCTCGGAGCCGAAGTCGTGGGAGCGTCACTCCTCGGCTGGGCCATGCAGCACTACTACCTCGACGCGAAGATCTGGCAGGTCTCGAAGGACGAACGGCTGCGGCGGGTCCTGCGGACGCCGCTTCCTACTCGGCCAGGGACCGCCGGAATGCCGCGATCGTGATCTCGGCGCGGCGGGCGACGAGCGCCTGGCCGTTCGAGACCGTCTGATCGAGCGGGTCGAGCGGGACGCCGTTGATCTCGAACAGCCCCGCGTCCCGGCGTTCGCGCGTCCGGATCGATCCCGGATCCACGGTCGCCATGATCGCGTCGTAGTGGTAGTCGTCGTGGATTCCGGCGCGGGAGGCGGACTGCACGTCGGGCTCCTGGTGGATTCCCAGTTCCTTGAGCTGTTCGAAACTCCAGATGTCCTCGGTGTAGTACTCGGGAATGTGGTGGAGCCGGACGCCGGGATGCGGCGGTTCGGCGTTCCAGCGCTCCGCGACGGCAGCCATTCCGCGCTGGTTCCCGCCGCTGTCGCCGATCATCATGATGTCCGTGAACCCGCTGGTGGCGAGACTCCGCGAGACGTCGGTGAGCACCATCTGGAAGGTGTCTTGGGTGAGGCTGAACGTTCCGGGAAAGCGCATGTGGCCGGTCGGCGGGTCGTGATCGCCCTCCGGCACCAGCTTGATGATGGGAGCGACCAGCGCGCTCCCGAGCCGCCGCGCGATGGCCTCGGTGGTGGCCCGCAGCACGACGTTGTGCTTGCCGGTGACCACGTAGGGGCCGTTTTGTTCGATGCCGCCGGTCGCAACGATCGCGGTGGTGGCGCCGTCCGCGATGCGGTCGCGGACCTCCATCCAAGTCAGTTCCTCGATGAAGACGCTGTCGAAGGCGGCGATGGGCCGCTCCGCGTCGAGGGCGTTCCAGGGATGGTCCTGGGGCCCGCAGCCGAGAGCGAGGAGCGACGAGAAGAGAACGAAGAACGAACGTGAGGACATCGGGGCCATTGTCAGCGGGGGTGAACCGGGACGCAAGCGCGTCGTCGCATCAGGTTCGGCTGCGCGGGAACACCGGCACCGGACCGGCCGGGCGGAGACCGACGCGCTGACCGGGCCGAAGCAGCCCCTGCCAGATCTCCCGGGCGGGAGACCGGGCGGCGATCGAGCGGCCCGACGGGAGTCGCGCCTCGATGAGCTGGAAGGCCCCGTGGAAGGCCGCCCGGGTCAGTACCGCGACCGGCGAGCCGGCGCGCTCCTCATCCACGAAGGGCTCCACGAGCAGCCCGTCGAGCGGAAGCAGCACTTCGACCGGACCCCGGGGACGCTCCTCGCCGGAAGCCGGGGGCAGGATCTCGACCCGGCCGATCTCGCAGAGCGCCGTCTTCCCGTCGCTCTCCCCCGGCAGGAAGTTGATCTCCCCCAGGAACTCGGCGCCGGCGCGGCTTCCGGGGTCCCGGGCGAGCTCCTCCGGCCTGCCGGACCGGACCACCCTGCCGTCGAGCAACAACACCACCTGGTCCGCGAGCAGGAACGCTTCCTCCCGGTCGTGGGTCACGAGGACCGCGGTGGCGTCGAGACGCCGGAGGAGCTGGGCCACCTCTTCCCGCACACCGGCGCGGCGGGGCGCGTCGAGGTTGGAGAACGGCTCATCCAGCAGCACCACCGCCGGCTCGGGAGCGAGAGCCCGGGCGAGCGCCACCCGCTGTTGTTCTCCCCCCGAGAGTTCGTGGGGCCGGTGACCGGCGACCTCCGAGAGCCCCACCATCTGCAGCGCTCCCCAGGCCTTGGTCAGGCCGGCCGGGCCGGGAACGCCAAAGGCGACGTTGTCGAGGGCCGAAAGATGGGGGAAGAGCGCGTACTCCTGGAACACGAGTCCCACCCGCCGCGATTCCGGGGGAACGAAAACCCCTCCTCCAGTCACCGTTTGCCCCAGGAGACGCACTTCTCCGGCATCGGCGGTCTCCAGGCCGGCCACAATCCGCAGCAGCGTGGTCTTGCCGCCCCCGCTTGGCCCGAGCACTGCCGTGAGACTGCCGGGGGGGACGTCCAGATCCACTCCGGCGAGCACGGGGCGGTCCGGATCCAGCCTTCCGTTGGTGAGGAAACGCTTCTCGATCGCGCGGCAAGCAAGCGCCGCGTCCGGGACGGCCCCGGCCTCCGCGCCGGACATCAGCGCACCGCCGGACGGAGCGGGCGTCCGGGACGCAGGACGACGAGCAGGGTCGCCGCGCAGAAGAGCAGCAGAACCAGCGAAGCGGCCGCCGCCCGGCCGAGTTCGACGTTTTCCGCCGCGCTCCAGACCGTAGTGGCCAGGGTGGCGTAACCGGTGGGCGCCAGCATGAGGGTGGCGGGCAGTTCCTTGACGCTGGTCAGGAACACGAGCGCGAGGCCGGAAGCCAGGCCGGGCCCCAGGAGCGGCAGCGTGATGCGCCAGTGGCGGCGCATCCACCGGGCGCCCAGGGACCTGGCCGCATCATCGAGCCTCGGGCTGAGCGGACCCAGCGTGGCTTCCACCGGCGCGATCGCCTGCGGCAGCATGTGGACCGCATAGGCGAAGACCAGCAGCGCGAGCGTCTGGTAGAGGAACGGCGCGACGTTGACCGCGAAGAAGACGAGCGACAGGCCGACGACCAGTCCCGGCAACCCGAAGCCGATGTGCGAAATGGCGCGCAGCGCGGAGCTGCGCTTCGACGGGAAGCGGACCGTCAGAAAAGCGACGGGTATGGCCAACGCCGTCGTCGCGACCGCGGCGAGCAGCGATACGAGTCCCGTACGCCCGAGCGCGGGAACGAGCCCCGTCATCGCCCCGGCGGGCGCCTGGATCAGCCAGTAGAGGCAGACGCCGACCGGCAGGACCAGCGCCGGCAGGAGTACCCCCGAGGCGAGCGCCAGCCCCGCCCACTTCCACCTTCCCAGCCGGTGGAGGCTCGGTGGCCGGGTCTGTACCGCCCCGGGCGACGGCCGCGAGGCGCGCTCGAAACGGCTCGCCGCGGCCAGCACCAGCAGGGTCGCGAACACCAGCAGAAGGGCGAGCCCAGCCGCGGTATGGCGGTCCAGCGACCCGCGGACCTGGTTGTAGATGGCCCAGGTGAAGGTCTCGTAGCGCAGCAGGGAGACGGCGCCGAAGTCGCTCAGCGTGTAAAGGGCCGCCAGCAATCCTCCGGAAAAGAGCGCGGTGGAAAGGAGCGGCAGGGTCACCCGCCGGAACCGGCGCCAGCGGCCGGCTCCCAGCACCCGGGCGGCGTCTTCAAGCGAAGCATCCATGACCGCGAACCGGGCACGCGCCGCCAGGTACACGTACGGGTAGTTCAGCAGCACGAGCACCAGGAAGGCTCCCGGGAAGCCGTAGATCTCGGGAAGCCGCTCCCATCCCGTGAAGGGCTCGAGCGCGCGCTGGAGAAGCCCGCGCGGCCCCAAGGCGGTCGCTACCGTGAAGGCCGCCACGTAGGACGGCACCGCGAGCGGCAGCGCCAACAGCCCGGTCAGAATGCGCCGGCCCGGAAGATCGGTTCGCGCGGTGAGCCAGGCCAGCGGCAATCCCAGTCCCGCGGACCCCAGGGCCACGGCCGCGGTCAGGAGCAGCGTCCGCCCGGCGATCCCGAAACTGCGCTCGCGCAACAAGACGTCGAACAACCCCCCGCCGGCGACCGCCCGTCCCGCGAGATAGACGAGCGGCAGGAGGCACATCGCCGCGACCACGATGCCCGCCGCCCGGAGCCGCCGCGACGGCAGACGGATGCGGGGGACCGGAATGCTCATGCTGCCCGAACGGTGCCCACCCCACGGGTGTCGCCGGCGTGCGGCCAGCGGCGCCGGTCCAGAGACCGGTGCCGCCTAGATCGCTCCCACTTCGCGGAGGAGATCGAGCGTTCCCCGCAGGTCGTCGAGATCCCCGAGTTCGAGGTCCGGAGGGTTGATTTCGGAGAGCGGGGTGACGGCCGGATCCGTCGCAATCCCCGGAACCAGCGGGTACTCGTAGGTCTCGCCGGCGAAGCGCTCCTGCACCGCCTCGGTGAGCAGGTAGGCGAGGAAACGCTCGGCAGCTTCCGGATTGGCCGCGGTGTTGACCACCCCCCCGCCGGAGATGTTGATGAGGCCCCCGGCGCCACCTCCGCCTGGACTCACCGTCCGGGCCGCAAACTCATCTCCGTGCTGCACCAGGAACCGGAAGAGGTAGTAGTGGTTCGAGAGTGCGAGTTCCACCTCGCCGTCCGCCACCGCCTGGTAGATGGCCGAGTTGTTCGGGTACGCCACCGGTTCGTTCGCGAGCACCCCTTCGAGCCATGCGCGGGCGGCTTCCTCTCCCTCGAGCAGCCGGACCGCGGTCACGAACGCCTGGAAGGACCCGTTGGTGGGCGCCCATCCGATCCGTCCCCTCCAGCGGGGGTCGGTGAAACCC
This sequence comes from Acidobacteriota bacterium, assembly GCA_009835985.1. Classification (GTDB taxonomy): domain Bacteria; phylum Acidobacteriota; class Vicinamibacteria; order Marinacidobacterales; family Marinacidobacteraceae; genus Marinacidobacterium. Next base: position 53,799 of record VXWI01000102.1, read on the forward strand.
TGGATGGTGTCCGGCAGGTCCTCGGGGGTCAGGAGTTCCGTGTTGTAGACGAATACTCGCGCCCGTCCGGTGGTTCCGACCCAGCGACCGGCCGGATCCCGGAACCGGGCCGGGACCCGATCGAGAATGGAGTCCGGGAGCGGGCTCAGGCGGCCTTCGCTGGCGAGCTGGCCGAGCGCGCCCGCGTCCTGGCCGTAGTACACGTCCGCCGGACTCTGGTCGCCCTCTTCCAGAATCTGGGCCGCGAGGTCGGCGGTGCCGCCGTAGCGGATCTCCACCTGGATTCCCGTCTCCGCCTGAAACGCCTCGACCACCGGGCCAACGAGCGATTCGCCCCGCCCGCAGTAGATGGTGAGGGTCTCGGGTTCGGGAGCCCCCGTGCAGCCGGTAGCCGCGATGAGAACAATTGCAGCGGCCGCGAACCTCCCGGACGGGGGCGCCGAAAGCCGCTTTTCGATATTGAAAATGGGTTTCATAGTTGATAACTGTAGCAGAGCGGCGGCCGTGGCGCGGGCCTTGCGGAGCCGATGTTCGTCCTCCATGTCGTTCCCCGCGCCCCGTCTCCCCACCGTCCTGCTGGGGGCTTTGTTCGCAGGCCTTCCCCTGACCGCGGGCGGGGCCCAGATCGAACTCGAACGCCGGGTCTCCGAGGTCTATCGCACCGCGAGCCCCGCGGTCGTCAACATCACCGCCCAGATCCAGAGCTACGACTGGTTCCGCGGCCAGGTCACCCAAGAGGGCTCGGGTTCCGGATTCGTCTATGACTCCCGCGGCCGGATCGTCACGAACTACCACGTGGTGGAGGGAGCCGATCAACTTCAGGTCACCTTCGCCGACGGTGAGGTGCGTGACGCCCGGTTGGTCGGCGCCGATCCCACGAACGATCTCGCGGTCCTCGAGCTGGCCTCCGGCGCCGGCGATCCCCAGCCGTTGACGCTCGGAGACTCGGACGCTCTCGAAGTGGGGCGCTTCGTGGTGGCGATCGGGCACCCCTTCGGCCTCGACCAGACCCTCACCACCGGAGTGGTGAGCGGTCTGGGGCGCGTCATCGAGAGTCCCGACCAGGGATTCATCGGGGAGATCATCCAGACCGACGCAGCCATCAACCAGGGCAACTCGGGAGGCCCGCTGCTCGATCTCGACGGCCGGGTGGTGGGCGTGAACAGCGCCATCGTGAGCCCCACCGGGACCTCGGCCGGCATCGGCTACGCCATTCCCGCCACCACGCTGGCAAGGGTGGTGCCGGAACTCATCGAAAACGGCAGGTATCCCCATCCCCATCTGGCCATCTCGGTGCAGGAGATCCCCGAGCGGTTCGCCCGCGCCTTCCGGCGGTCCGGAGTTCCCGCTCCCTCGGGGGGAGGCTTGATGATCCGGGCGATCGCCCGCGGCGGTCCAGCCGACCGCGCGGGTCTCAAGGGCGCCGGCAGCATGGGCCGGATCGGCAATATCCGGTTCCGCTACGGCGGGGACTACCTGCTGGCCGTGGACGGGCAGGCCGTCGCCACGGAGCGCGAACTCCTGCTGCTGTTGGAGACGAACTACCGGGTGGGGGACGAGGTGAGCCTGCGGATCTGGCGGGACGAGCGCGAAATCGACGTCCGGGTGCAGCTCATCGACCGGGATACCGTCATGCGCCGGCGGCGCCGCCGCTGAGGTTCCGGGGCGGGCATCACTCCCGGGTTGCCATCAGCCGGGAGACCGCGAAACCGGAAACGACCGCCAGGAGCGCCCACGTCAGGATGACCGCTAGGCCGTGCCCGAAGAGCACGGCGCCGGCGCCGAAGAGCACCGCATAGACCATCACGCACGCCACCGGCCACGCCAGGAACGCGCGCCCCGACGGTTCGGGACGCGTCCGGGTGCGCGCGTAGGCGGCGCTCCAGCCGGCCCGCGGCGGGCGGGTGCGTTCGACGAAGCGATCGAGCGTCGCACGCGGCTCGGCCGGCGTCAGCACGGTGACGCCGAGCCAGATCACGGTGGTGGCGGCGAGACCGGCCACAAGTCCCTCGATCGATCCGGGTTCGATCCCGAGCAGCGGGAGGGAGACCGCCACCGCGAGCGATCCCGCCATGGCGGCGATCTCGCTCCACGCATTGATGCGCCACCACAGCCAGCGGGCGATGAAGAGCGGCCCGGTGCCCGCCCCGATCTGAAGGAGCAACCCGAAGCCGCCCCGGGCGGTGTCGATGAAGAGCGTGAGCAGCCCCGCCGCCGCCATCAGGAGGACGGTGGCGACCCGCGCCACCGCCACGGACTCCGAGGCCCCGGCCGCTGGTCGGAAGAATCGGCGGTAGACATCCTCCACCACGTAGGAGGCTCCCCAGTTCAGGTGCGTGTCCACCGTGGACATGTAGGCCCCGGCGAGCGACGCGGCGGCCAGGCCGAGCAGCCCCGGCGGCAACAGTCGGAGCATGAGCGGATAGGCGAGGTCGTCGCCGACCAGCGCGGGGTCGAGGCCCGGAAGCGCGTTCTGGAGCGCCGCGACGTCCGGATAGACCGCGATGGAAGCGAGGGCCACGAGGATCCAGGGCCAGGGCCGCAGCGTGTAGTGGGCGATGTTGAACCAGAGCGTCCCCCGGAGCGCGTCCTTCTCGCTGCGGGCGGCGAGCATCCGCTGGGCGATGTAACCGCCGCCGCCGGGTTCCGCTCCCGGATACCAGACGCTCCACCACTGGAGCGCCACCGGCACCACGAAGAGCACCGCGAACGCCTCGGTGCCGGTCGGCGGGACGACGGCGAGACGGTCCCCGAACTGCTCCACGAGGCCCGCGAGACCGCCCACCGCCGGATGGTCGAGCGCCCACACCGCCGCCACCACGGCCCCCACCATCGAGACGACGAACTGCAGGAGATCGGTGACCACCACCCCCCAGAAGCCGGCGACCACCGCGTAGGCGGCGGCGAGGCCGCCGGCGATCAGTACGGCCGTGGACTTTTCGAGTCCAAAGAGCACGCCCCCGATCTTGGCGCCCGCCAGGGTGACGGTGGCGATCACCACGCAGTTGAAGAACACCCCGAGATAGACGGCGCGAAAACCCCTGAGGAAGGCGGCGGGTCGGCCGGCGTAACGGATCTCGTAGAACCCCAGGTCCGTCGTCAGGCGGCTCCGGCGCCACAGCGGCGCGAAGACGAACACGGTGAGCATCCCGGTGATGCAGAACGCCCACCACGCCCAGTTGGCGGCGACCCCGTTCTGGCGCACCAGTTCGGCGACCAGGTTCGGCGTGTCGGTGGAGAAGGTGGTCGCGACCATCGAGGTCCCGAGGAGCCACCACGGAAGCCGCCGGCCGGCGAGGAAGAAGGAGTCGCTGTCCTTCGCCGCGAAGCGGACCGCCCAGAGCCCGATGGCGAGCGCCGCGCCCACGTAGAGCCCGAAGACGATCCAGTCCAGGCCGCCGAATGCCACTAGCCCGGAACCGTAACCGAACGCACGGGCCACCCCCCGGGAGCGTCCTAAACTCTCGCCTCCGATGCGCATGGCGGCCGTTCTCTCGGGCTCCCTGGCGCTGGCGGCCAGCGCGGCCGCCACCCAGGAGGTCCCGATGGGGAATCAGGACGCCGCCGAAGCGCTGCTCGCCCGGGTACTCGACCACCGCGAGACCGTGCGGCCGCTGGAAGGCGGCCTCATCTTCCGCCAGTTGATCACCACCGAACGGCTCGACGAGGAGCGGAAGGTCCTCGCGAGCGCCAACGCGCTCTACGAGTATCGGCCGGAGTTCGGGCGTCACCTCTGGAAGCTGCTGGAACTCGACGGAGAGCCGATCGCGGGGCGGCGTTTCCGCCGCGAGGAGCGGCGCTACCGGCAGGCCCTCGAAGCTGCGGAGGAGGAGGCGGAAGAGGACCGCCTGGCGCTGGAACGTCAGGACCCCGACTACGAGGTCCTCCCCAAGAACGGGATGGACCTGTTCTACAAGATCGTCAAGGACGCGATCGAACTCCAGATGTTCGAGGGAGAGCTGCTGCGGCGCGATACCTGGCGCGGCCGTCCCGTCCAGGTGCTCCGGTTCTGGCCCCGCCCGGGATTCGACGACGCCCCCAACCGGATGATGTCGGTGGTCTCCAAGTGCGAGGGAGAACTCTGGGTGGACGCGGAGAGCCGTCAGATCGCCCGTGTCCGCACGGTGCTCACCGAGGCGGAGAACTTCATCGCCGGGCTCTTCGGGCGTCTCCACCGCGGGACGAGCGCCGATGTGGAGAGCGAGTTCGACGGTGAAATCTGGCTTCCCAAGCGGGTCACCATGACCGTGGACGCCCGGATGTTCTTCATCCGGCGGATTCGCCGTCGGATCCACTACGACTTTCGGGACTTTCGCTCGCTCTCGGCGTCCCTGGACCGATAGGCTTCGGCATTCATGCTGACCCTGCGCGGACTGGAAGGACTTCCCGAGGTTCAGTCCGGCGACGATTTGGCGCGGCTCCTGCTCGACGGGATGCTCCACTCGGGGGCCGAACCCGCCGACGGCAACATCGTCGTGGTGTGCCACAAGGTCGTCTCCAAGGCCGAAGGCAGGCTGGTGGAGCTGAAGCGGCTGCGGCCGACGAAGATCGCGCGGGCGTGGGCCGCGGAGTACGGACGCGATCCCCGCGAAGTCCAGGCGGTCCTGGGCGAGGCCCGGGACATGGTCCGCGTGCAGCGCGGAGTGCTCGTCACCGAGACCCGCCACGGGTTCGTCTGCGCGAACTCGGGGGTGGACCGTTCGAACGTGCCCGAGGGCCACGTATGCCTGCTGCCCGAAGACCCCGACGGCTCGGCGCGCGAGCTTGCCGCCCGCCTGTCGGAGGCGACCGAGACGCAGTTGGGGGTCGTCATCACCGACACCTGGGGACGGCCCTTCCGCCTCGGAGCGGTCAACGTGGCCATCGGGATCGCCGGGGTACCGGCGCTTCACGACTACCGCGGCCAGCCGGACTTCACCGGCCGGACCCTCCAGTCCTCGACGTTGGCGATCGCCGACGAGTTGGCGGGGGCCGCCGGCCTCGTCATGGGGAAGCTGCGGCGGATCCCGGCGGTGCTGGCGCAGGGCCTTCCGTCGCACCCGGCGGCGGAACCGGGAACGGGAGCCTCGCTCCTGCGTAGCCGCGGGGAAGACATCTTCCGGTGAGCTCCCGCCTCGCAGTGCTCGGCGGGACCGGAGCGTTCGGGCTGGGGCTCGCGTGGCGGCTCGCCCTCGGCGGAGCCGAGGTGGTGATCGGCTCCCGCGACGAGAAACGGGCGGAAGAGGCTGCGGCGCGGGTACGGGCCGGTCTCGAACCGGCAGACGCGGTGCGGGACCCGGCCCGGGCACTCCTGGTGACCGGCGCAACGAATCGGGCCGCCGCCGCGACCGGGGACGCGGTATTCGTCTCGGTCCCCTTCGCCGGCCAGGACGCCCTCCTGGAGGAAACGGGTTCCGCACTCGACGGGAAGCTGGTGATCTGCTGCGCCGTAATCTGGCCGCCGGGATCCCGCCCGGAGACCTCCGCCGCCGAGGAGGCCGAGCGGGTCCTGCGGCGAGCGGGCGCCGGCAAGGTGCGTATGGCCGCCGCCTTCCAGACGGTTGCCGCCGGAGTCCTCCGGCTCCCTCCCGGAGCGGCGGGCAATGGACCGGCACCGGATGTCCTGGTCTTCGCCGACGAAACCGCCGACCGCGAGGCGGCTGCCCGGATGGTGGAACTCACCGGGCTCCGGGCCGTCCCAGTCGGGCCGCTCCGAAAGTCGCGCGCGGCTGAGGCGGCCCTCGGGTTGCTGCTGGAACTCAACCGGGGCTCGGCCCGGCACGCCGGGCTGACGGTCACCGGCCTCATTCCCAACTCCGCGTGAACTCTCGTTTCGCGCCGAAACGGCTCCTCGTCGGGGCCCTCCCGTTCGCCGGGGCCGCGCTAATCCTCGCGCTGCTGTTCCGCCGCATCCCGCCGGAGCGGATGCTGGAGGCGTTCCGAGGGGCGGATCCGGTGCTGTTCTTCGCGGCGCTCGTTCCGGTCTCCGTCCTCTACGTCCTGCTCGACGGGGTCCTCCTGGCCCTGGTGCTGCGGTGGTTTCATCCTCCCGGGATCGGCTTCCGGGAATCGCTCGCGGTCCGCGCGGTGGACTACCTGGTTTCGCTCTGGAATGGACGGGCGTCGCAGGCCGCCATGGTGGGCACGCTCGGACGGCGCTTCGGAGGGGCGGCGGAGGGTGGCGAGAGCCATCCGGATTCGGGCTACTGGGAATGTGCCGGAACGATCCTGTTCCTGGATCTCTGCCAGCGCGGCCATCTCCTCTTCTGGGCGGCGGGGGGCGCCATCGTCCTCGGCAGCGCCGCGCCCGAGCGCGTCCCGGTGGCCGCCGCGCTCGGTTTCGCCGGTCTCTGCCTGCTCGTCGCGTTCCTGCGGGGCCGCCTGCGAGGCGCCGGCCTCGGGCCCCCACGATGGCGGCTCCTCCAATCCCTGCGGAGAGCGGCCCCGCGGCACTACGCCGCGGTGTTCGCCCTGAAGGCGCCGCTGATCGTCGGGGCCGCGGTGGGGCACCACTTCGCCCTCGGGGCCTTCGGCATCCAGATTCCCGTGGGCACCCTCCTGGCCACCCTCCCGATCATCTTTCTCGCGGGCGCCCTCCCGATCGCCGTGGCGCGCATCGGAACGAGCCAGGCCGCCTGGATCTACTTCCACGCCGGGGCCGCGGCCTCGTCAACGGGGGGTGAAGCGGCCCTCCTCGCCTACAGCCTGTCCGCCCACCTGACCTTCCTGCTTCTGAATGCGGCGCTCAGCGCCCCGTTTCTCCCCGCGGCCTGGCGGACGATCCGCGGCGCGCCCCGGCCGTTCAGTCGAGCCGCCGGTACACGCTCCGGAGCAGCAGCGGATCCCCTCTCCGCGGCATCTTGAGTTCCGTGCGCACGACCAGCACGTCATCCGTGGCCTGGAGCGTCCGGGACAGTTCGAGCTTCCCGAAGGGCAGTTCCCGTTCCTCCCGGACGCGCGCGATGCCGCCGCGGAACTCGGCCACGCTGGTGATCCGCCCCCCGCGGCCGTCCTCGCGGGCGTGCTCCTCGCCGTCCAGATAGAGGATCTGCACCCGCTCGTCGAGAACCAGTCGCAGCTCCCGCGCATCGGCTTCGATCTCCAGCAGGTCCGGCAGGCTCAGGAGGGGAACCCCACCCCCACCCGGGCC
>VXWI01000073.1 GCA_009835985.1 Acidobacteriota bacterium
TCGCCCCAGTTCTCCCGGTGGGGGCGCGGAGCGAGGCGAAACGCACATCGCCGTTCGAAACGAGCACGCCGGCTTGGAACGCCGGCTTCAGCCGGCACGCGCGGTGCTCCGCACAGTGCTCCGCACCGCGCACGTCGCAACCCCACCCGGACAAGATGGCCCCCGCCTCGGCGTGGAGGTTACGGGCGGAGGTGTCGCGTCGATTAACCCGGAAAATCCGACATGACATATCGAGATTTCCGGGTAGACGGCCGACGGGTGCCGGCTGAAGCCGGCGCTCCAAGCTGTTTGCGCGATGTGCCGAGTTGGCGGCAGTCAGGACGCCCGGGCGGGTTCGGCAGCGGGAACCGCCGACGCCGGTGCGCTGGCCCGCCACACCCGCCGCGCCTTCATCGCCAGATCGTCCAGCAGTGTGTAGAAGAACGGCAGGATGACCAGCGTGAGGACGGTCGAGGCGGCGAGTCCGCCGATCACCGTCCGGGCGAGCGGGAAGTAGTAGAGCCCGTCGAGCCCGGTCCGGCCGATTCCCATCGGGACCAGCGCGAGCATGGTCGCGCCCGCGGTCATCAGGATGGGCCGGAGCCGGTCGCGTCCGCCCACCAGCAGGGCCTCGGTGCGTTCCATGCCGTCCCGCCGCAGCTTGTTCACGTGGTCGATCAGCACGATCCCGTTCTTCACCACGATGCCCATCAGGATGAGCATTCCGATCTGGGCCATCAGGTTGAAGGGGCTGTTCGTGGCGAGCAGCGTCCAGGACGCGCCCCAGAGTGCGTAAGGGATCGAGATCAGGATGGCGAGCGGATGGACGAGCGACTCGAACTGGGCCGCCATGACGATGTAGATGAGCAGGAGCGCCAGCAGGTAGTTCACCGCCATGTTCTGGAGGTCGGTGTCCTGCCGGTTGATCCGGTCGCCGAACGACCACGAATAGCCGGCGGGGAACGCCATGGCGTCCAATTCCTCCTCGATCGCGGCGCGGGCGTCCTCCCACGCCTCCCCTTCGTACGAGGCACGGAGCGTCGCAACCGCCTTGCGGTCCACCCGCTGGATCGTCCGGCTGCGCTCGACGATCTCGAAGTCGGCCAGGTTGCCGAGCGCGATCGGGACGCCGCCGTCGGCGATCAGGGTGAAGTTGCGCAGGTCTTCCACGCGGGAAACGTCCTGCTGGGACATCATGAGCAGCACTTCGGCTTCCCGGTCCTCGGTCTGGAAGCGGCGGAGCGGCCGCCCGCCGAGCGAGAAACCGAAGATCTCGGCGAGGTCCCGGGGACTGATGCCGACCCGGGCGGCCTCCTCGGTGCGCGGCCGCACCACCACCTCCTTGCGGGGGGTGTCCCCGGCGCGCGAAATGTCGGCCACTCCGGTCACGCTGGCCACCCGGTCCTCGGCTTCGCGCGCGATCCCGGCCAGCCGCTCGGAGTCCTCGCCGTAGAACCGGACCCGGAAGAACATGCTGTCGCCGCCGGTTTCCTGGTCGTCGTCCCCAAAGACGATCCGGGTGCCGGGCAGGGTGGGCAGCACCTCCTCGACCCGTTCCTTCAGCTCCTTCCCTTCGGCGTCGGAGATGTGTTCGTCGAGGAACGAGATCACCGTCTGCGCCTCGTTCTCGGCGAAGTAGCTGTACACCGAGTCGATCCGCAGCTCCTCCCGGACGTCCGCGAGTTCGCGTTCGACGGCCAGCACCGCGAGCCGGGCGTCCTCCTTGTAGTGGAAGTCGTCGAACTCGTAGGCGAGAAAGATGCGGTTGCGGTTGATCCCGGCGAACACCGCGGTGGAGAGCCCGAGGAAGAACGGCAGGATCGCCGTGGCCAGGAAGGCGACGGCGATGCCGGCCGTGATCCAGCGCCGGCGCAGGGTGAACCGCAGGGTCCGCTGATAGAGATCGCCGAGGCGCTCGGTCCAGCGGGGCGCGACCGAGGGCTTGCGGGCGAGGAGGCGCGAGCTCACCAGCGGGATCAGGGTCAGCGAGATGAAGAGCGAGCAGAAGATCGTCAGCGTGATGGCGAGGCCGATCTCGCCGAGCCAGATGGACATCTGGTTCTTCGGGCCCACCACCGTCGGCAGGAAGACCACCGCGGTGGTCACCGTCGAGGCGATCACCGCCCCCGAGACCGCCCGGGCGCCGGAGATCGCCGCCGCCTTCGCGGGGATCCCCCGGCCGTGCTCGCGCACGATGGATTCGAGGACCACGATGGCGTCGTCCACGAGCAGCCCGATCCCGAGCATCATCCCCATCATCGACAGGACGTTGAGGGAGCGTCCGGCGAAGTAGAGGACGATCGCGGTCGCGATGATGGACATCGGGATCGTGAGGCTGATGATCGAGGTCGTGTCCACCCGGCGGAGGAACAGGAACAGCAGGACCACGGCGAAGATCGCCCCCAGCAGGCCCTCCGTGCGGATGCCGGCGAGTCCGGAGGTGATCTCTTCCGCCTGGTCGTCCCAGACGAACAGGTTGATGCCGGCGAGCGAGGGGTCGGCGGCGATCTCGGTCTCGATCCGCTCGGTGACCGCCGTGGCGACCTCCACGGTGTTCGCCTGGGCGCTCTTGTAGACGGTGAGCGCGATGGCGGTCTCGTCGTTCAGGTGCCGCCCGAACGGGATCGGCGGCTCCCGGTAGGTCACGTCGGCGACGTCGGCGACCGCGAGACCCTGGTCGTTCAGCGGCAGGCTCCCGATCTCCTCGATCGCGGACAGGGCCCCGAACCCGCGCACCGGGGTCACCTCGCCGTCCGTCCGGATGCGTCCGAGCGACACGTTGCGGTTCATGTTGGAGACGCGGTCCACGATCTCGCCGAGGTCGAGGCGGTGGGCGGCGAGCCGGTCGAGGCGCAGGTTGATCCGCACCTCGCGCGGCTCCACCCCGTTCAGATCCACCCGGGCGACCCCTGGGATGCGCCGGATGGGGTCGGCGATCCGTCGCTCCAGACGGTCGTAGTTCGCCGAGAGATCCATGCCGGAGGCGGAGATCCGCGCCTCCACGATCGGGATCTGGGTGGTCGAGAACGTGTTGACGTAGATCTCCCGCACGTCGCTCGGCAGGTCGGGGCGCGCATCCTCGACGGCCTCGAACACCTTTGCCCGGGCCACATCCACCGTCTCGCCCCAGGTGAACTGGAGCTGGAGGTCGGCGCTGTCGGCGGTGGCGCTGGAGCTGATCCGGCGGGCGCCGGGGATGGTGGCGAGCGCCTCCTCGAGTGGCTGCACGATCTCGCGCTCGATCTGCCGGGGGCTGGCGTTCGGGTAGGGGACCGTCACGAAGACCCCGGGGAAGTCCACGTCCGGCAGGAAGGCGAGGGGGATCCGGCTGAAGGAGATGCCGCCCAGCACCAGCAGACTGAGCAGCACCATCGCAGTGGTGACCGGACGGTTGACGGCCAGGCGGGGCAGACTCATGCAGCCCTCATCGGAGCGCCGGCCCGGAGCGCCGGCCTCTGGCCGGCATCGCCGAGCGGAGCGAGGCGAAACGCGAGCCCCCCCGAGCCCTCACTCCGCAAACCTCTTGCGGTCGAACACCGAGTACGCCGTCGGGATCACCACCAGCGTGAGCAGTGTGGAGACCAGCAGTCCCCCGATGACGGTGATGGCCATCGGGCCCCGGATCTCGGCGCCTTCGCCCAGCCCGAGCGCCATCGGCGTCAGCCCCAGGATGGTGGTGAGCGTGGTCATCAGGATCGGCCGCAGCCGGATCTGGCCCGCCGCGACGATCGCCTCCGCCTTCTCCATCCCGTCTCGCCGCAGCCGGTTGATGCAGTCCACCAGCACGATGGCGTTCTTCACCACGATTCCGGCCAGCATCACGACCCCGATCAGGACGATCACGCTCAGGGTGGACCCGGAGAGCAGGAGCGCCCACACCACCCCGATCGCGGCGAGCGGGATCGTGAAGAGGATCAGGAACGGGTGCAGCAGCGACTCGAACTGGCTCGCCATTACGAAATAGACGAGGAAGATCGCGAGTCCGATGGCGAGCGCCAGGCTCGCGAAGGACCGTTCCATCTCCTCGCGCTGGCCCCCGAAGCGGGTGAAAACCCCCGGGGCGAGCCCGAGTCCCGCGATGCGGGAATCGATGGCCTCGGTGGCCCCTTCGAGGTCCGTGCCGTCGAGGTTGCCGGAGATCACCACCGCCGGGCGCTGTCCGACCCGGCGGAGTTCGGCGGGCCCCTCCCCGACCTCGGCGTTCCCGAGCGCCCGCAGCGGCACCGGCCGCGCCTGCTCGGCGTGGACGATCAGCTCCGGCACCGCGGCGGTGCGGGAGCGGAGGCCCTCGCTGCCCCGCACCATCACGTCGATGCGCCGGTCCCCCTCGTCGAGCCGGGTAGCGACCTCGCCGCGCAGCTTGGAGCGCAGCCCCTCGGACGCCTGGTCCACGGTGAGGCCCAGGCTTGCGAGCCGGTCGGCGGCGAAGTGCACCCGGATCTCGGGGCTCCCCGCCTCGGCGGTCGAGCGCACGTCGGCGAGCCCGGGAACGTCGGCGACCGCCGTCTGCACCCGGCGCGCGCTCGGGACCAGCAGGGTGCGGTCCTCGGAATAGACCTCCACCTCGACGGGTTGCCGGAAGCTGAAGTAGGACGGGCGTCCGAACTCGTAGCGGACACCGGGCTGTCCCGCGAGGTCGGCGCGGATCCTCTCGATCACGGCCGCTTCGGCCAGCTTGTCCCCCGGGTCCGCCATCGTGATCTGGACGCGGCCCTGGTGCTCGGCGCGTCCCGCGCTTCCGGCGAAGCCGCCGCCGGTGGCGGTGCCCGCCTCGGTGGTCACCCGGAGCACGGCCGGGTCTTCCTGCGCCGATTCGCCCACGGCGTCCACCACCGTGTCGGTCGCGGTCACCGCGGAACCCTCGGGAAGGTGGACGTCGAAGTGGAACTCGCCCTGCGAGAGCGCCGGGATGAGTTCCACGCCGATTCCGGCCCGTCCGACCGCCAGCGAGCCGGCGAGGAGCCCCGCCGCCAGCGTGAAGACGGTGACCGGGTGGCGCAGCGCCGCCCGCAGCACCGGCGGGTAGGCGCGCGCCACCGCGCCCTCCGCCGCGGTGAAGCCGGATGCGACGGGCCGGACGGGGAACATCAGCGCGCGCCCGCACCAGCGGAGTCCGCGGCGCAGCCCGCGGAGCGCCCGCACGGCGGTCGTCGCCCGCTGGTCGCCAGCGGCGCCCGGCGTCATCACCCCCCGGCTCGAGAGCACCGGGATGAGGGCCAGCGAGAACCCGAGCGACGCCAGGATGGAGATGGAGACCGTGAGCGCCTGGTCGCGGAATAGCTGGCCCGCGACTCCTTCCACGAAGACGATGGGCAGGAAGACCGCGACCGTGGTGAGCGTCGAGGCGATCACCGGACCGGCGACCTCGACGGTCCCGCTGACCGCGGACTCGCGCGCGCCCTCGCCGCCGGCGTGCCGCCGGTGGATCGCTTCGAGCACCACGATCGAGTCGTCGAGCAGCATGCCCACCCCGAGCGCCAGCCCGCCGAGGGACATGATGTTCAGCGAGAGCCCCATCTGCTGCATCACGAAGAAGGTGGCGATCACCGAGACCGGAATGGCCATCGCGACCACCGCGGTCGAGCGGCGGTCCCGGAGGAAGAGCGCGATCACCAGGATCGCAAGCAGTCCGCCTTCCCAGGCGTTCCGCACCACCTCCGAGATGGCGCCCTCGATGAACCGGGACTGGTCGAAGAGCACCGCGAGCGCGAGCCCCGCGGGCACGGACTCCTCGAGCGCCTCGAGCCGGGACCGGACTCCTTCGGCCACCTGGACGGTGTTCGCGTCGCCCTCCTTGAAGATGCGGACCTCGACGCCTTCGGCGCCCCCCTGGCGGAGGATCACTTCCTGGTCCTTGAAGCCGGAACGGACTTCGGCCACGTCGCGCAGCCGCACCAGCCGCCCTTCCGTGTCCTTCACGATCACCGCGCGGATGCGGTCCAGGGTGTCCAGCTCGTTCAGGGTGCGGACCAGGTAGCGGGCCTCGTCCTCGTAGACGCTGCCGCCGGCGAGGTTCACGTTGTTGGCCGCGAGCGCGTCCCGGACCTCCGCGACGGTGATCCCGTAGGCGGCGAGCCGACCCTCGTCGACGTCCACCTGGATCTCGCGCACCAGCCCCCCTTCGATGCGGACCGCGGCGACCCCGTCCACGGCGTCGAGGTCCTTCTTGAGGTCCTCTTCCGTCCACTGCCGCACCGAGGAGAGCGGCAGGTCTCCGGAGACGCCGATCCGGAAGATCGCGTCCGACGCCGGATCGAAACGCAGCAGCCGGGGCCGTTCGGCATCCTCCGGCAGCAGGACGCTGTCGAGCTTCTCCCGCACGTCGAGCCCGGCGAAGTCCATGTTGGTGTCCCAGACGAACTCGAGGGTCACCTCGGAGGCGCCGGCGCGGGACCGGGAGGTGACGCGCCGCAGTCCCGGGACCACGGAGGCGGCTTCCTCGATGGGCCGGGTCACCAGCGTCTCCACCTCGATGGGGGCGGCGCCCGGCATCCGGGTCTCGACCGTCAGGGTGGGGTAGGAGATCTCCGGGAGCAGGTTGACCGGCAGCCGGCCGAGGGCCACGAACCCGAAGACGCAGGCGGCCACGGTGAACATGCCGACGCTCACCGGCCGCCGGATGCAGCCGGCAATCAGGGACTTCACGGGGCGGTTCTCCGGAAGGGGGGCCGATCGGTCAGTTGTTCAGGATCTCGACCGGAGCGCCGGGGTTGAGCGCTCCGTGACCCGCGACCACGATCCGCGTTCCGGGTGCGAGCCCGTCCGCGAGTTCGATGAGTGCACCCTCGGGGCTCTCCATCTCCACCCCCACCGTCACCTCGCGGCGGACCGCCTTGCCTTCCTCGACCACGAAGACGTGGGAGCCGGTCTCGCTCTGAATGATGGCCCGCTTGGGCGCCAGCACGGCGTTCTCGCGCCGGCCGGTCTCGATGACGACCCGGGCGAAGGAACCGGGCCGCACGACCGTTCCCGCCGGCGCGGGCAGCGCCACCGTGACCTTCACGGTGCCGGTGCTCGGGTCCACGATGGGGCTGACTTCCCGGATACGCCCGGTGATCCCGGTCCCGGTCGCGTCCGACTCCGGACGGACCAGCGCGGGCTGGCCGGGCTTGAGCCCCGCCACGTCCCGTTCCGGCACGTACAGCCGGGCGACCAGGGTATGGAAGTCCGCGAGGGTCAGCAGGTGCTGGGCGGGCTCCAGGCGGCCGCCCGCGACCAGCAGGACCTCCGTTACCTTGCCGGCGAAGGGAGCGCGGATCTCGGTCCGTTCGAGTTCGAGGCGGGCGGTCTCGAGTTCGGAGGCGGCGAGGTCCCGGTCGAAGCGCGCCTTCTCGTATTCGTAGGCGGCGACCAGGTCCGCCTCGAACGCCCGCTGCTGGCGCGAGAGTTCGGACTCGGCGCGCGAGAGCCGGAGTTCGGCCTGCTGGAAGGCGAGGCGCCGCTCGCGGGCGTCCACCCGCGCCAGGACGTGGCCGGCGGCCACCGAATCGCCTTCGCGAACGCTGATCTCCGTCAGGACGCCCGAGGTCTCGGACAGCACCTGCGCGGTGCGCTCGGCCTCCACCGCGGAGGTGGTGGTGAGGTGGAGGGCGACCGGGCCGAGCCGCGCTTCGGCGACGCTCACCGGGGTCGGAGCCGCTTCTTCTGGCTCGCTGGTGATCTCGCGGGCCTCGCTCACCCGGGTCAGGTTCGGGATCACGAACACGCCGGCCCCGGCGATGCCGAGGATCGCGGCGGCCAGCAACAGGAGCAGGGACTTGCGCTTCATGCACTCTCCTAACGGGCGGGCACCCTTTGGAGTTCCGGTGAATCTGCCTGACAACTACGCGGCGGGAGGCCGAACTCTTCATCGCCGGTCCGCACTGCTGCGAGAATCCCGTGCCTTCCCGGGAATGCGCGGTTAGCTCAGCGGAAGAGCACCTGCCTTACACGCAGGGGGTCGCAGGTTCGAATCCCGCACCGCGCACCATGCGGTCCCGGGAGGGGGCCGCCGCGAGGATGTGTCCAGGAGATGTCATGGGGACATACCGCGAGGCCCCCTCCCGGGACCGCCCGGCACTCCGTGCCGGAAATCGCAACTCCCTCGCGCACCTGCGGCGCGCTTCGGCGAGTTCCGATTTTGCGCTGTCCTCTTGTGAAAGGGGGGTGGCCCCCCCTTTCACACTTTCCCCCCAGCCGGCACTTTGCGCCGGCGCTGGCGACTTCCCTTGCAGGTGGCGAGCGGCGGAGAGTTGCGATTCGGCCTGGCTGTTTTGTGAAAGGGGGGAAGGGTTTCCCCCCTTTCACACTTTCTCCTCTTCTCCGGTGGCGAACCCGCACAGCGGGAACGGGTCGGAGCGCCGGCCCCCACCGGGAGGGCTGGCCGGAGGGAGGTGAACGCAACCGGGTCTCGCGCTCTCGCGCGCTGCCGGCTGAAGCCGGCGTTCCCATCCGTCGCGCCATACGGACGGGTCGCCGTTTCGCGGCTCGCAGCGCCTCCGGAACGTGTTCGGAATGGACGGAACGTTCCCGGTACACTGCACGTTCATCCTCTATTCCGAGGAACGGGACGCCGGGGTCTTGAATCGTCAATCGCTGATCAGAAGGCGCGCGTGGAGGATTGCCGCACTCGGCGTTTTCGTGCTGGCCGCCGCCTTCCTGACCGCCGGCAGCGCTCTTGCCCAGGACGGCGCGGCGCCACCCCCGGAACGGCGGATCCAGGATGGTCAGGATGACCTCGCAACGTCCTCGCGCGGCTCGGGACAGCTCGCCGCCAGCCAGCAGGATCTCGATTCCTCCATGGCGGATCGCATCCTCGGTCCGCCCGCGCCGGCGGCCGACGAGGCGGTGAGCCGCGACGCCGACGGCCGGGTCACCCTCCGCGCCTTCCGGCTCTCCGAACCTCTCACCGTGGATGGGGTGCTCGACGATCCCGTCTACGACCAGGTGCCGGCGGCTGAAGGGTTCATGCAGCAAGAACCCAACGAGGGGGCCCCGGTCTCCGAATCGACACGGGTCTGGGTGCTCTACGACACCGACAGCCTCTACGTCGCCGCCGACCTGGAACAGGAGAACCCGGAACTGTTGCGGGCGAACGAGATGCGTCGCGACAACCGCAATATCGGCTGGGGCGACAGCTTCTCGGTCATTCTCGACACCTTCTACGACCGGCGGAACGGCGTGCTCTTCCACACGAACGCGTCGGGCGCGCTCTACGACGCCCAGGTCACCGACGAGCGGAACACCAACGCCGACTGGAACACCGTCTGGTGGGTGAGGACGCGGCGGCTGGCCGACCGCTGGACCGTCGAGATCCGGATTCCCTTCCGGTCGCTCCGCTACGCGGCCGGGGGCGCGCAGCTGTGGGGGATCAATTTCCGCCGCCTGATCAAGCACCGGAACGAGCGGTCCTTCCTCACCCCGACGCCCCAGGCGTACGACCGGTTCGGGCTGCTGAGGCTGTCGAATGCGGCGACCCTCGTCGGTCTCGAGGCGCCTCCCGGATCGCGGCGGATGGAGTTGAAGCCCTACGCGATTGGTTCACAGAGCAACGCTCCCCTGAGGGACATCAACGACGAATGGTCCGGCGACGTCGGCGCCGACTTCAAGTTCGGCGTCACCGACGGGCTCACCGCCGACGTCACCTGGAACACCGACTTTGCGCAGGTGGAGGACGACGAGACCCAGGTCAACCTGAGCCGCTTCAGCCTCTTCTACCCGGAAAAGCGCGAGTTCTTCCTTGAGGGGCAGGGCGTGTTCGACTTCGGCGGCCGGGAGACCCGGTTCTTCGGGGGCCCGACGGACGTCCCGATTCCGTTCTTCAGCCGGTCCATCGGCATCTCGGGCGGCAGCGCCGTCCCGATCATCGGGGGCGCCCGCCTCCACGGCCGCGCGGGCGCCTACCAGATGGGGCTCATGAACATACAGACGGGCGAGGTCGGCGGCCTCGACGTGGAGGGCACGAACTTCAGCGCCTTCCGCGTGAAACGCGATCTCTTCGCGCGGTCCAACATCGGGGTCATCGCCACCCACCGGAACATCAGTGCCGACGGTTCCGGGTCCAACTCGCTCTACGGCGTAGACGGGAACTTCGCCCCGACGGAGAACATCCGGTTCAAGACCTTCTATATGGCGACCAGCGAACCCGGGTTGGAGACCGGGCACCAGGCCGCCAGCTACATGGGTCAGTTCAACTACGACACCGACCTGATCGATATCGAGTTCCAGCGCCTCTACCTGGGCGAGGATTTCAATCCCGGCATGGGCTTCGTCCGGCGGCGGGACTTCACCAAGAACGGCGGTTCGTTCCTGTTCGGCCCGCGCCCCCGGAGCATCGAGGCGGTCCGCCAGGTCGAGTTCGAGGTCGAGGCAAACCAGTACGACCGGCCCGACGGCGAGATGGAGACGCGGGAGTACACGTTCGACACGAGCATCATCTTCGAGAGCAGCGATCGCCTCATGTTCGATCACACCGTGACCGAAGAGCGCCTCCTTGAGGGTTTCGACCTCTCGGACGAGGTCGCCGTGCCCGCCGGGCACTACCAGTTCTCGCGGACCGGGGTGCGGGTCCGGATGGGGTCCCACCGCAAGGTCTCCGGAATGTTCCGCTACGAGTTCGGGGACTTCTTCGGCGGCACCCGGCAGGAGGTGAGCTACTGGGGACGCGCCGAGCTGAACCAGCGCTTCTCCCTGGAGCCGAACATAAGCCTGAACTGGATCACGGTGCCCGGCGGCGACGTGACGGCGCAGGTGAGCCGCCTCCGGGCGACCTACACCGTCTCGCCGCGCAGTTTCCTCGGCGCGCTGGTCCAGTACAACTCGGCGGCGCAACTGTTTTCAGCGAACGTGCGCTTCCGCTGGGAGTACTCCCCGGGCAGCGACCTCTTCGTGGTCTTCAGCTCGAACCGCGACGGCGACGACGGTCTTTCCGGGCTCAGCGACCGGGCGGTCGTCGTCAAATTCACGCGGTTGTTCCGGTTCTGACGCGGTCCCGGCTCCCGCCCGCCATCGCTCTGCCGGGCCGCCCGCGTCGGGTTCGCAGCCACGGGGCCACGCGGCTATAGTCCGCGCCGGTCGTCACCAGTGGTTCCGAAGGAAGTCTCGGTGTTCCGCCACCCGCGGACTGCCGTTTTCTTGCGGGGCATTGGTGCCGCCAGCCTCCTGACGCTGGTCGCGGGCGCGTCGTTCGCCCACGCCGCGCCTGACGGGCCGGTTCCACCGTCCGTGGACCGCCGCCTGCAGGACAGCCAGGACGACCTCGGAATCCCGGTTCGTGGCGCCGGCCGGCTCGCGGAGGGCCAGCAGGACCTCGGTTCTTCGATGGAGAGCCGCATCCTCGGTCCGCCCGCTCCCGCGATAGGTGAGGCAGTCAGCCGCGATGCCGACGGCCGGGTGACGCTCCGCGCCTTCCGGCTGGCAGAGCCGCTCACCGTGGACGGGGTCCTCGACGACCCGGTCTACGACCAGGTGCCGGCGGCGGACGGCTTCACCCAGCAGGAGCCCGATGCGGGCGCCCCGGTCTCCGAGGCCACCCGCGTCTGGGTGCTCTACGACGCGGACAGCCTCTACATCGCCGCCGACCTGACCGGAGACCCGGAGCTGCTGATGGCCAACGAGATGCGCCGCGACCAGCGGAACATCGACTGGGGTGACAGCTTCTCGGTGATCATCGACACGTTCTATGACCGGCGGAACGGCTTCCTGTTCCACACCAACGCCCTCGGCGCCCTCTACGACGCCCAGGTGACCGACGAGCGGAACACCAACAGCGACTGGAACACGGTCTGGTGGGTGAAGAGCCGGCTCTTCGAAGACGGGTACACCCTGGAGATCCGGATTCCGTTCCGCTCGCTCCGTTACGCGGCGGGCGGACCCCAGCTCTGGGGAATCAACTTCCGCCGCCGCATCAAGCACAAGAACGAACAGGCGTTCCTCACCCCGACACCCCAGGCGTACGGCTACCGCAGTCTGGAACGGCTCTCCAACGCGGCGACGCTCGTCGGACTGGAAGCGCCCGCCGGTTCGCGGCGGATGGAGTTGAAGCCGTACGCGATCGGCTCCCAGACGCACGTCCCGCTGAACGACCGGCTGAACGAGTGGTCGGGCGACGTCGGCGCCGACTTCAAGTTCGGCGTCACCGACGGGCTCACCGCCGACGTCACCTGGAACACCGACTTCGCGCAGGTGGAGGACGACGAGA
>VXWI01000007.1 GCA_009835985.1 Acidobacteriota bacterium
GCATGTGGCACGGGGTCGGCGGGGGCGAGAGCGGCTTCGCGACCCCCGATCCGGAGGATCCGAACATCGTCTGGTCAACGGCTTCGGGCGCCGGCGCCGCCGGCGGGATCGTGACCCGCTACGACGAGCGCGCCCGGCAGTTCCGCCAGCTCGAGGTCTGGCCGGAGAGCACCCGCGGCCGGCCGGCCGAGGACCTGCGCTACCGGTTCCAGTGGGTCTTCCCGCTGCTGATCTCGCCGCACGACCGGAACACGGTCTACGTGGGGAGCCAGCACGTGCACCGGACCACCAACGGGGGCCAGAGCTGGGAGGAGGTCAGCCCCGACCTGACCACCAACGACAAGTCCCGCCAGACCATCTCCGGCGGCCTCACCCCGGACAACATCGGGGTGGAGTACTGCTGCGTGATCTACGCGATCGACGAGAGCCCGGTGACCGAGGGCGTACTCTGGGCGGGAACGAACGACGGCCTGATCCACCTGACCCGGGACGGCGGCGCGAACTGGACCGACGTGACCGCGAACGTTCCCGACATGCCGGTGGACGGAGTGGTCCGCAACATCGACGCGTCCAGATGGGACGCCGGCAAGGCCTACATGACCGTCGAAGCCCACCAGGTGGGGAACTTCGAACCCTACGTGTACCGGACCGCGGACTTCGGCGCGTCGTGGACGAAGATCGTGAACGGCGTCGCGGACAGCCCGCTCAGCTACACCCGGAACGTGCGGGAAGACCCGGTGCGGCCCGGACTCCTCTACCTCGGGACCGAGAACTTCCTCTACGTGAGCTTCGACGACGGGGACAACTGGCAGCGGCTCGCGAACGGGCTGCCGCCGAGCCCGATGTACTGGATCGCGGTGCAGGAGCACTTCGGCGACCTGGTGGTGGGCACCTACGGGCGCGGTTTCTGGATCATGGACGACATCTCGCCGCTCCAGCAGTGGACCGGGGAGGTGGGAGCCGCCGACGTCCACCTGTTCCAGCCGCGCGGGGCCTACCGCTTCCATCCCATCACGCCGCCGTTCGCCCACTTCGACGACTGGTCCGAGGGCGAGAACCCCCCCTACGGCGCGCCGATCAACTTCTGGCTCGCCGAGGCGGGCGCGGACGTCTCCATCGAGATCCGGAACGCCGCGGGAGAGCCGATCCGCAGCCTGGAGGCGACGGGCGAGAAAGGCCTGAACCGGATCACCTGGGACCTCCGCGAGGAAGCCTCGACGCAGGCCGTGCTACGGACGAAGCCCCTTTTCGCCGACTGGGTCACCCTCGACGAGGAGCGGACCCGCGCGGGGACGATCGGGCGGATCTCGATCCTCGCCCCGCCGGGCGAGTACACGGTGGCGCTGAAGGTCGGTGACACCGAGGCGACCGCGCCCATCGAGGTGCGGAAGGACCCGAAGAGCGAGGGCAGTCTCGAAGACATCGCCGCCCAGACCGCGCTGCTCCGCCTGCTGCGGGCCGACCTCGAAACCGTGGTCGGGACGGTGAACGAGATCGAGTGGCTGCGGCGTCAGGTGCTCGACCTGAAGCTGCTGGCCGAAGAGACCGGGCGGGTCGAAGCCATCGCCTCGGCGGTGGACGGACTCGACGGCTCGCTGCTCGCGGTGGAGGAGCAGTTGATCCAGTTGCTCATCACCGGAACCGGCCAGGATCATCTCCGCTGGCCGACGCAGCTTGCAGGGCGGATCCTGTACCTCGCGGGCGTGGTGGCGACGAGCGACTTCCGACCGACCGACCAGATGCAGGAGGTCTACGACCAGCTCCACGAGCTGGTGGAAGCCCGCGTTGCGGAGTTCGCCGAGATCGTGGGGTCCGAGCTGACCGGCGTCAACAGCGCGCTCGACGGCGCCGGGATGCCCGGCGTGGTTCGGGTGGAAGGGAAGGAATCCGGCTCGCGCTGAATCGCGTCATCCAGGAGTTGGGCGGGAGCGAGTCATTTGCGCTGCTCGTCGAACCACTGGACGAGCATTTCGCCGGGGACGCGGAGCACGTGTCCCTGTCCCGGCACCACGTTCAGTTCCACCTGCGCGCCTGCCGCACGGAGGCGTTCGGCCGTGGACTCCGACCCGATCACCCAACGCTGGTCGTGCGCCCCCACCATGAGCAGGACCGGCACGCCGGCCAGCGTCTCCAGCGAAGCCTCGCCGGACGTGCGCCCGGGCATCGCGAGGATCGCGGCCACCCGGTCCGGCATCGCGAGCGCCGCGTGAAACACGCCGATGCCTCCCGCGGAGGCCCCGGTGAGGACGATCCTGTCCGCCGCTTCCGCCAGGTGCTGATCGATCCAGTCGAGCAGCGCGGGCACGACGACCGGTGCGCTCTCGGCGAGTCCCGGACCGTAGATCTCGACGCCGACGACCGCATAGCCGGCCGCGGGCGCCGCGTCGTCCCAGTAGGTCTCGACCAGCCCCGCGAGGAGGCCTGCATCGCCCGCGCCCCAGGGAAAGGCCAACACGACGCCCCGGGCGGGCCCCGCCGGCCGCGCCACGAGCAGATTGAGGTGGTCGCCGTCGGCAAGCGGCAGCGAGACCCATCCCTGGGTGCCCGTTGGCGGCAGCGCCTGGCCACCGCCCGTGGCGCAGGCGGGCAGCGGCGCGGCGAGGAGAGCCGTGGCGAGTACGGCGGATCCGCTGCGCAAGGCGCGGGGGCTCCCTACCCGGGCTCTGAACGTCAAGCCGTCTCCAACGCCGTGCACACCCACAGGTACGTGGCGGCGCCGTGCTCGCTGAAGGGGTAGTCGAGGCGCTCCGCCGCGAAGCCGCATTCCGCGAGCAGCCTTTCCCAGGTGCCGATCGGGAAGAGGCCGGTGGTGTGCCGGTCCACCTCCACCCGCAACTGGCCGTTCTCGCGGAAGAAGAAGACGTAGACGGTCTCGATCTCGGTGTCTTTCCGGCCCGGGTCGGTCGAGTACTCGACGTAGGTGAGTTCGGCGCCGTCGCGGCGCCGGGTTTCGTGGGAGATGCAGGGCGGCGTGAAGGTCTCGACGTAGTCGTCCGGGATGGCGAGGAACAGGCCGCCGGGACGGAGGTGCGCGCGAGCCGTCGCGAATGCGGCGCGGAGGTCGTCTTCCGTCCGCATGTAGTCAACCGCGTCGTGGATCAGCACGGCGTCGAAGGTCTCACCGAGTCGCACCGTCCGCATGTCGCCGACGTGGTGGGCCACGCCGGGGTTCAGGCGGCGCGAGTGCGCGAGCATCGCCTCCGAGAGATCCACCGCAGTCGCCTCGAAATCGCCGGCGAGGTGGTGGAGGAGGTGGCCGCCGCCGGTCCCGAGCTCCAGGAGTCGCCGCCTGCCGGGGCCGAGACGGGCGCGGAGTTCGCTCTGCAGACGGGCGCCCTCGTCCGCGTAGTCCTCCGGCGGGCTCATGAGCGGCCAGAGGTACGCGAGGTCGGCGTACAGGCGCGGGCCGGAGGGCATGGGGTTTGAGCCTACTGCGGAGGTGCGGTGAGTGGGAGAACCGGGGGCGGTGTCGCGGCCTGCGGCCGCGATGCCGGCCGGAGGCCGGCGCTCCGAGCCGCCCCTACCCCTCGCCGAGGCGTTCCAGGATCAGTTGGTCGATCTGCCAGAGGTGGTCCTCGCGGTTCGAGTAGGGGCCGGGGCGATACGCAGTGGAACCGATGCCCTTCTGGGAAAGCTCGGAAACGCGCCAGTCCTGGCGGTTCGTCTCGTCCCAGAACTCGACCGCCCGGGAGGCGTCGAAACCGTCGCCCGAGAGTGCTTCCTCGCTGAACAGCCAGTCGCAGCGGATCGACGTGTGGCCGACCCCGAGCGGGCGCATCAGATAGCGGATCACGAAGTCCGGGTGGAGGCAGAAGAGCGCGTTCGGCAGCAGGATCTCGTAGCCGACCCGGCGCCGGAATTCGGCCGGTAACCCGGGCAGGGGTGCGCCCACCAGGCGCCCGTCGGTGGACAGCGTCTCGATTCCCTCCTCGAGGTCCATCGCCGCGCCGATGGCGTTGGGGTCGGCCGGGTAGTTCTCGCCGCTCAGGTAGTGGGACAGGCGCGCGAGCTGGGGATGGATCACCGGACAGTGGAGGCACTCGGCGAAGTTCTGGATGATCAGCTTCCAGTTCGCCTTCACCTCGTAGGACACGGTGTGCGCGGACCGCAGGTCGGCCAGGCCCCAGATGCCCATGCGGGCGCCGGCCGGACCCATCTGCTCGTCGAGGTCCGGTCCCTCCTCGGCAACCCGGACGAAGACGATGCCGCCCCACTCCTCGCACCGGGCGGCAGCGAGCCGAAAGTCGGAAACGGAAAACCCCTCCACCTCGTCCATGTGGGGCGCCCGCCGGAGCTGCCCGTCGAGCCCGTAGGTCCAGGCGTGGTAGGGGCACTGGATCGAGCCGGCCAGACACCCTTCTGCCGCTTCCAGCAACCGCGTGCCGCGGTGGCGGCAGACGTTGTGGTGCGCCCGCACCAAGCCGTCATCTCCACGAACCACGATCACCGAATCCCCGGCGATCTCGACCAGCTGGTAGTCCCCGGGCCCGGCGAGTTCTTCCACGGAACAGGCCGCGCTCCACATCGCCCGGTGGATCCGCTCTCCCTCGAGTTCGAAGACCGCTGGATCGCAGTAGTAACGGGCGGGCAGCGTCCAGGCATCCGCGGGAACGCGCCGGGGCTCGGCGCCGGGCGAGTCGGTCGTCATGTCGCCGCCGGGGTGGCCCGCTTCCGGGGCGGGTCGAAGAACGGCAGCGGGGCCACCCGGGAGCGCGCCCGCCGCCGGGCGTATTCCACGGTGATCTCGATGTCCAGAGGTGTCCCAGGCGCCGCGTAGCCGCGGTTCACGGTGGCCAGCGCCAGTTGCCGCTTGAGAAGCGGCGACCAGGCGACGCTCGTGGCCCGGCCGACCTGCTCCCCGCCCGAATAGACCGGCACGCCGTCGCGGTTCACCTCGTCGCAGACCTCGGGGGCGAGATCGTCCAGTGCGAACAGCCGCTCGAGCTCCATGATCGAGGTCTCGATCCCGACGAAGAAGCGCTCCGGACCCCGCGCCCGCTCGGCCATGAGCGCCTCCTGGCCGATGAAGGGTCCCTTCTTCGCGCTCACCGCCCAGCCGAGCCCGAGCTCGTAGGGCGTGGACTTCTGGGCGTCGGTCAGCGCGAAGTCCGCGTTCCAGAAGTCCACGTCGATCAGCGGGAAGCCGGCTTCCACCCGCGCCCGGTCGAGGGCGAGCATCCCCGCCGGAACGAGCCCGCGGGGCTCGCCGGCTTCGAGCAGCAGGTCCCAGAGCGCGACCGCCGCCTCGCGGTCCACCCAGAGTTCGTAGCCGAGGTCGCCGGTGTACCCCGTGCGGGTCACGACCACCGGGATCCCGCCGAGATTCACCTCCCGCAGACGGAAGAAGCCCAGGTCCGAGAGGTCGCGGTCGGCGAGAACATTCAGGATCTGGCAGGAGGTCGGCCCCTGGAGCGCGAGCGCCCCGAGTTCCTCCGAGACGTCCTCGATCTCGACGTCCATCCCCGCCGCCACCCGCTCGAACCAGACGAGCGCGGGGTCCACCGCGGTGGCCCGCACGAAGTCCTGGGCGAACCGCTGGAAGCAGCCGTCCTGAAGGAGCTTGCCGCGCTCGTCGCACCAACCGGAATAGAGCACCTGCCCCACCCGGGAGCGCTTCACGTTGCGGGTGATGAGCCGGTCGGTGAGCGCCGTGGCATCGGGTCCGACGAAGTTGTACTTGTAGAGCGGGGAGACGTCGATGAGCGCCGCGCCCGAACGGACCGCGTGGTACTCGGGATCGTGGAACGGCTCGAACGCGTCGACCACGAAGTAGCCGGCCCACTCCTTCCAGCGCATGCTGGTGCACAGCGCCTGGGTGCGGGGGTGGAAGGGGGTGCCGCGGGCCAAAGTGTCAGGAATACCGGGAGCGGAACCGGCCAATGGTATTCGGGCCTTCCCTTGTTACAGTCCGACATCCCGGAGGACGGACGAACCATGCGCACGATGAAACCCGGTGGACTCGCGCTGCTGGCCGCCTTGCTGCTCGCCGCGCCCGCCGCCACCCAGCCGCTCGCCGATGCGAGCGCCGATGACGTCGCCCACGGCCAACGGGTCTTCGACATCCACTGCTCCCGCTGCCACGGGCTCGGCGGGGTCGGCGGCGAGGGCCCGAACCTGATGCGGGAGAACCTGCGCCGCGCCGTCGAGGACGACGCCCTCATCGAGATCGTGGACGACGGCATCGACGGCACCGACATGCCCGGCCACGGGTCGCTGAACACCCGGGAGATCCGGAACGTCGCCGCCTACGTACGCTCGCTGGGCGTGGCGCCGCGGGAGGAACTGCCGGGCGATCCGGTGGCGGGGAAGGAGCTCTACGACATGACGCTTTGTTCGACCTGCCACATCACGAACGGCGAGGGGATCGCGCTCGGGCCGGACCTCTCCGACGTCGGCCTGCTGCGCGGCAGCGCCTTCCTCCGGGAGTCCATCCAGGACCCGCCGAAGGTCGTGAACCGCCGCTACCGGACGGTGCTCGTCGAGACCGCGGACAGCCGCACCGTCATGGGAGTGCGCACCGGTGAAGACACGTTCACGCTCCAGATGATCGACGAGGCCGGCCGCCACCGCTCGTTCCGCAAGAGCGATCTGCGCGAGTTCCAGCTGCTCCCCGACGAGAGCATGATGATGAGTTACGCCGACTTCACGGACGCGGAACTGAACGACCTGGTCTCCTACCTCATGACCCTGCGCGGCCCCGAAGGAGGCTCCGAATGACAACCCGCAGACTGGTTGGCGCCGCCATCCTCATCGCCCTGGCCGCCGCGCCGGCGCTTGGGCAGGTGTCCTACTCGCGGCTCCTGAACGCCGACGACGAGCCCGAGGCCTGGCTCATGTACTCCGGCAACTACAAGTCGGAGCGGTTCTCCCGGCTCGACCAGATCAACAAGGACAACGTTTCCGGGCTGCGCCCGGCGTGGATCTACCAGACCGGCACCACCGGCAGGGTCGAGGTGACGCCGCTGGTCGCGGACGGGGTCATGTACATCGCGGAACCGCCGAGCACGATCGCCGCGCTGGACGCCCACACCGGCCGCCGCCTGT
This sequence comes from Acidobacteriota bacterium, assembly GCA_009835985.1. Taxonomy (GTDB): domain Bacteria; phylum Acidobacteriota; class Vicinamibacteria; order Marinacidobacterales; family Marinacidobacteraceae; genus Marinacidobacterium. Next base: position 7,045 of record VXWI01000007.1, read on the forward strand.
GGCGCTACGACCCGCTCGTCCCCGATGAAACGCTCAACATCGGCTTTCCGCGCACCAACCGCGGGATCGCCATCCTGGGCGACACCCTGTTCTTCGGGACGCTCGACGCCCGCCTGATCGCGCTTGACCGGACGCAGGGCGACGTGCGCTGGATCACGCAGATCGCCGACAACGCGGTCGGCTACGCCGTCACCGCGGCGCCGCTCGCCGTGGACGGCAAGGTGATCGTGGGGATCAGCGGCGGCGAGGCCGGAGTGCGCGGATTCCTCGACGCCTACGACGCCGAGACCGGGGAACTCGCCTGGCGCTGGTGGTCCATCCCCGCCGAAGGAGAACCGGGCAACGACACCTGGGGCGGCGACAGCTGGAAGACTGGAGGCGGCGCCACCTGGCTCACCGGTTCGTACGATCCCGACCTCGGCCTCCTCTACTGGCCCATCGGGAACCCCGCCCCGGACTGGAACGGCGACTCCCGGCCCGGCGACAACCTCTACACGGACTCGCTCGTCGCGCTCGACGTGAACACCGGCGAGATGAAGTGGTACTTCCAGTACACGCCGCACGACGTCCACGACTGGGACGCCAACCAGATCCCGGTGCTGGTGGACGCCGAGTGGGAAGGCTCGATGCGGAAGCTGGTCATCCACGCCAACCGCAACGCCTTCTACTACGTGCTCGACCGCGAGACCGGACAGTTCCTGCGCGCCACCCAGTACGCGACGCAGACCTGGGCGGAGCGGATCGACGAGAACGGCCGCCCGGTGCGCGTTCCCAACATGGAGCCGAGCGAGGAGGGCACGCTGGTTTGGCCGAGCCTCGCCGGCTCGACGAACTGGTACAGCCCCGCCTACGACCCGGACCGGATGTCGCTCTTCGTGCCGACCCGCGAGATGTCGTCCATCTACTTCAAGAGCGAGGCCGAGTACGAGCCCGGCACGCCCTTCCTGGGCGGCGGCGAGCGGCGGCCGGACGCCGACGAGACCTACGGGGCGGTGCGGGCGCTCGACGCGCTCACCGGGGAACTGAAGTGGGAGTTCAAACAGTTGACGCCCGCGGTCTCCGGGGTCATGGCCACCGCCGGCGGCGTCGTGTTTTCCGGAACGCAGGAGGGCAACCTCTTCGCGCTCGACGCCGACACCGGCGAGGCGCTCTGGGACTTCTACGTGGGCGGCGGTGTTCGGGCGGCCCCGATGAGCTTCTCGCTGAACGGGCAGCAGTTCGTCTCGATCGCGGCGGGGCAGTCCATCTTCACCTTCGCGGTGGCGCCGGGAGCTGACGCCGGAGGCAACGACGACTGATGCGGCGGGCCGCGATTTGCTCCGTCGCGCTGCTGTGGACCTTCGCGGCCGGCTGCGGGGGATCCGGGGAGCCGGAGGCGGAAACCGCGCCGACGGCGGCTGACCCGGCTGCCGGCCCGCTGCTGCTGGTCAGCAACGAGGACGGCGGCACCCTGAGCGTCGTCGCGACCACCACGCACGAGGTCCTCGCCGAGATCGAGGTGGGCCGGCGGCCCCGCGGGGTGCGGGCGTCCCCGGACGGCGGGATGGCCTACGTGGCGGTCTCGGGCTCGCCCAAATGCCCGCCCTGGATGGAGGAAGAGGGCTGCGCCGAGCCCGACAAGCGCTTCGACGGCATCGCCGAGGTGGATCTCCGCCAGCAGGTCCGGACCCGGATGCTGCCCGGCGGCTCGGATCCCGAGAGCTTCGACATCACTCCCGACGGCGCCCGGATCGTGGTCTCGAACGAGGACACCGACGAGGCGAGCCTCGTGGACCTTGAATCGGGCGAGATCTTCCGGACCGTGCCGGTGGGCGCGGAACCGGAGGGCGTGCGCATCAATCCTGACGGGACTCTGGCCTATGTCACAGGCGAGACCGATCACGACGTGACCGTTCTGGACACGTCCACGGGTGACGAGATCACCCGGATCACCGTCGGCCACCGGCCGCGGGACCTGGTCTTCACCCCCGACGGGACGTACGCCTACGTCTCCGCCGAGATCTCCGGCGACGTGTCCGAGATCGTGGTCGCCGAGAACCGGGTGAGCCGCACCATCGCGCTGCCGGAAGGCTCGCGCAGCATGGGGGTCGCGCTCTCGCCGGACGCCACGACGCTCTACGTGGCGAACGGCCGCTCGAAGACCGTTTCCGTCATTGATCTCGCCTCGGGCGAGGTCACCGCGAACGTGGAGGTGGGCGAGCGGCCCTGGGGCCTCGCCCTCTCCTTCGACGGGAGCCGGCTCTACACCGCCAACGGGCCGTCGAACGACGTCACGGTGCTGGACACGGCGACGCTCGAGATCGTCGACCGGATCGAGGTGGGGGCCGGGCCGTGGGGGTTGGCGCTCGTTCCGTAGCGCCGAACCGTCTGAGCTGGCAGTAGGATCGCGCCTCGGGCGCGCCCGGCGCCCCTGACCTTCCCACCGCACCCACGATCGGCGAACCCTTGAACCGCTACGACGACATCGTCATCGGGGGCGGCCACAACGGCCTGATCGCCGCCGCCTACCTGGCGCGCGGCGGCCGGAACGTCCTGCTCGTCGAGAAGAACGAGCGGGTGGGCGGCGCCACCTACAGCGAGGAGATCCTGCCGGGCTTCACGGTCACGGTCTTCTCCTACGTGGTCAGCCTGCTGCGGCCGCAGATCATCGACGACCTCGACCTCGCCCGGCACGGCCTCCAGCTCCAGGCGCTCGACGGGACGTTCACACCGCTGCCGGACGGACGGGCTCTGACCCGCTGGCACGACCCGGCGAAGACCCGGGAATCGCTCCTGCAGTTCTCCCGCCGGGACGCGGACAACTACCCGCTCTTCGGGCTCCGGATGCACCAGCTCGGCCGGGGGATTCGGAAGCTGCTCACCATGACGCCCCCACGGGTGGGCTCGGTCCGGCCGAAGGAAGTCGGTGGCCTCGTCGAACTGGCATCGCACTTCTCCAGCCTCGGAGACCGGCGCTTCCACGAACTGGCCCGACTCATGACGGCGAGCGCCGCCGACTACCTCGACCGCTGGTTCGAGACCGACGCCCTGAAGGCCACCATGGCGGCGAGCGGCATCGTCGGCACCTTCCTGAGCATCTCCTCGCCGGGCACCGCCTACGTGCTCCTGCACCACTACATGGGCGAGATCGACGGCGCTTCGCGGTCCTGGGGTTTCCAGCGCGGCGGGATGGGCGCAGTCGCCGAGACCCTCGCGAGCGCGGCCCGGAGCTTCGGCGCCGAGATCCGAACGAACGCCGGCGTCGAGCGCATCCTGACCAGCGGCGGACGGGCCGCCGGGGTGGTCCTCGAGGGCGGCGAGGAGGTGTTCGCCGACCAGGTCGCATCGAGCGTGGATCCCCGCCGGACCTTCCTCGGGATGCTCGACGAGGACGAGCTGCCGAGCGAGTTCGTCGAGGCCATCCGGCGGTACCGGTTCCAGGGTTCCTCCGGCAAGGTGAACCTGGCGCTCGACGCCCTGCCCGACTTCACCGCAATGCCCGGTCCCGGGCCGCACCTCCGGGGCGCCATCTCGATCAGTCCCGACAGTCCCACCCTGGAGCGCGCCTACGACGACGCCAAGTACGGGTCCTTCTCCCGCAGGCCGTTCCTCGACGTGATGATCCCATCGCTGATCGACCCCGGCATGGCGCCCCCCGGCAAGCACGTCATGTCCATCTTCGTCCAGTACGCGCCCTACCACCTGAAGGCCGAGGACGGCGACTGGGACGCCCAGCGCGACGCGTTCGGGGACGCGGTCATCGGGACGCTCGCCGAGTACGCCCCGAACCTCCCGGACATCATCCTCGAACGGCAGGTCCTCACCCCGCTGGACATCGAGCGCCGCACCGGGCTGACCGAGGGCAACATCTTCCAGGGCGAGCTGGGGCTCGACCAGCTCTTCTTCCTGCGCCCGGCGGCCGGCTGGGCCCAGTTCCACACGCCGATCCGCGGGCTCTTCCAGTGCGGCTCCGGCGTCCATCCGGGCGGCGGGGTGATGGGCGCGCCCGGAAAGCTGGGGGCCGACGCGATGCTGCGCGCAGCAGGCGCGGTGTGATGCGGGACTCCTACGACGTCGCCGCCGTCGGCGGGGGACCGGACGCGCTCGTCGCGGCGGCCTATCTGGCCGATGCCGGGCACTCCGTCCTGGTGGTCGGCGAGCAGGGGCAACCCGGCGGAATCGCCGCGAACGTCCAGATCGCCCCCGGATTCCAGTTCCCGGTGTTCCCGGAGACCCTGCCCTCGCTCGATCCCGCGGTCGCGCTGGATCTCGACCTCGGGCGTCACGGCCTGGAACTCGTGGCTTCCGATCCGGTGCTGACCGCCGTCGGGCCGGACGGCGCCGCCTTCGCTCTGCCCCGTGACCTCGAACGGGCCCGCCTCGCCATCGCCGGACTCTCGGCCCGGGACGCCGCGCGTTTCCCGGAGTTCGTCGCCGAGCTCCGTGCGTTCGGCGGCTTCCTGCGGCGACTCCTGGACCAGCCGCCGCTCCAGCTCGATGCCGGCCTGCCCGACGCCATTCCCGCCGCGTTCGCGGCGCTCGGGCTCGGGGCGAAACGGGTGAACGCGCTTCTGCGGGCGCTGCCGATGCCCCTCACCGACTACCTGAACGACTGGTTCGAAAACGACTCCCTGAAGGCGGCGCTCGCCGGCTCCGCGCTCACCGGAACCCGGCTCGGCCACCGCGCCCCGGGTACGGCAGGCCTCTTCCTCCACTTCCACGCGTTCGGGCATCCGGAGCCGCTCGCCTGGATCCGTCCCGCCCGCGGCGGTTCTTCGGCGGTCGGGCGCGCGCTCCGGGAGGCGGCGCGGGCCGCCGGAGCCCACCTCGAGCCGGAGTCCGGAGGGGTCCGCCGGATCGCGACCGGCCGCGACGGGGTGACGGGCGTGGAGCTGCTGGACGGCCGGGCGATCGCCTGCGACATGGTCGTCTCGGACGCCGCGCCGGGAGCGACGCTCCTCGGCTGGACCGGGGCGGAAGGGCTGTCCCCCGACTTCGTCCACGAGGTCGAGAACATCCGCTACCGGGGGACGGCGGCGCGGGTGGGCCTCGCGCTTTCGAGGCTGCCACACCTCGTCGACGAAGGAGAGGGCGACCCGCGGCTCGGCGGGGTGGTGCAGATCGGCGCCCGGATGGACGACCTCGAGCGGGCTGCGGACGCCTGGAAATACGGCCGGATCGCGGCGGAGCCGCTCGTGTTCGCCTGCTTCCCGTCGGTCCACGAGAGCGGGTTGACGCCGGACGGCGGCGCAGTGTTGGCGGCGACCGTCCAGTCGGTTCCGCAGGACGCCAATGAGGGAGCGGTGCTCGAAGCGACGCTCACCGCCCTCGAGCGCGCCTTTCCCGGGATCAGGAATCTGGTCACCGCTTCCCGGGTGCTGACCCCCCGGACGCTCGAACGAGGCTTCGGGCTGATCGAGGGGAGCTTCCATCAGGGCGAACCCACGATGGACCAGTTCTACTCGCTGCGTCCGGTCCCCGGCTTCGCGCGGCACCGGACGCCGGTCGCCGGGCTCTACCTCGCCGGGCCGGGGACATACCCTTATGGCGGACTCCACGGCGTCTCGGGACGGAACGCGGCGCGCGCTGTCCAGGAAGACCTATCCAGCTAGGAGGTCCCACATGCCCCGCTTCAAAGCCGGACCGGGTTTCCTGGTCACCGCCGCCTTCATCGGACCGGGCACCGTCGTCACCGCCAGCCGGGCGGGCGCGGGATACGGAACGACCCTCCTCTGGGCGGTCCTCTTCTCGGTGTTCGCCACCATCGTCCTCCAGGACATGGCGGCGCGAGTCGGCATCGCCGGCCGGCGCAGCCTCGCCGAGGCTATCCGCGACAGTCTCGCCAACCCTGCGGTGCGGATTGCGGCGCTGGGCCTCATCGCGTTCACCATCCTGATCGGGAACGCGGCCTTCCAGACCGGCAACCTGCTCGGCGCCTCGCTCGGGCTGAGCCTGCTCACTGGACTGCCGGCGGGGCTCCTGGTGCTGATCGTCGGCTCGCTGGCCGGCGCCCTGCTGATGACGGGGACCTACAAGATCATCCAGAACGCCCTGGTCTTCCTCGTGGGGCTGATGAGCGTCGTGTTCTTCATGGTCGCGATCCTCAGCGCTCCGAGCCTCGGCGACCTGCTCTCGGGGTTCTTCGTGCCACGCATTCCGCCGGACCCGCAGGGCCTCATCACCGTGATGGCGCTGATCGGCACCACGGTGGTCTCCTACAACCTCTTCCTCCACACGAGCGCCACCCTCGAACGCTGGCCGGACGCCGACCGAACCGAGGAGAGCATTCGCGAGAGCCGGCAGGACACCCTCTTCTCGGTCGTGCTCGGGGGCCTCATCACCGCGGCGGTTGTGGTGGCCGCCACCCCGCTGCTCGGCCAGGGCGCGGACGCCGCCGACGCCGCGGCCGTGGCGTCCCAACTGGAGCCGCTGCTGGGGCGCGCCGCCCCGATCTTCTTCGGGATCGGGCTCTTCGCCGCCGGCCTCACCTCCGCGATCACCGCGCCCCTCGCCGCGGCCTACGCGGCGGGAGGAGCGCTCGGCTGGGGTTCCGACCTCAAGAGCGGCCGGATCCGCCTGCTCTGGGGCTTCGTGCTGCTGACCGGAATGTCCTTCGGAATCTTCCTCGGCGCCTCGCCTTACCAGATCATCCTGCTGGCGCAGGCCGGGAACGGGATCTTCCTGCCGCTCGCCCTCATCCTGCTGCTCATCGTGGTGAACAAGACCGGGATTATGGGCAAGTACAAGAACTCGACGCTCGCCAACGTCCTCGGCGTATTCGTGGTCCTCGTGATCTCGGGGCTGTCGCTCGTCCAGTTGGCCCGCGTGCTGGGCCTCAGCGGATAACGGGACGGCCGGGACCGCCGGGCAATAAACACCGCTACGGCAGTTCGCCGTTCAACTCCATGTACACCCGGCGGAGCGCCATCCCGCGCTGGCTCTCCCGGAGCGACCACGTCTCGAGGTCCCCGAAATCCGCCTGTTCGTCGGCCTCCTCGGGGGTGAGCCCCATCCCGTGGAGCCGCGTGGACTCCGCGATCACCGTCTCGAGCGCGTCGATCGCGACCTGCAGCTCTTCCCGCAGCACCTCCGGGCTGTCCACGAAGCCGTGTCCGGGGATGTTCACCCGGGCGTCGATCTCCTGGGCTCGCCGCAGCATTGCCAACCACTCGGTCGGGTACGCCGACCGCATCGCCGGGTACACCCGGTGAAGGTAGGTCTCGGATAGGAAGAGGACGCTCTCTTCGGGCAGATGCACCACCAGGTCGCCGCCCGTGTGCGCCCGGCCGAGGAACAGGATCTCGACCGTCCGTCCACCGAGCGTCAGGTCCATCCGATCGGAGATCACCGTCTCCGGAATCGGGATCTCGGGGATCCGCTCGTGCATCCGCTCCATCGGCGCCACCGAGTTCTCGTGGACGATGTACTCGACGCCCTCGGGGAACGCTCCGTTCCCGGCGGTGTGGTCCCCGTGGTCGGAAGCGACCACCACGTGCGTGATCGGCTGGTCGGTGATCTTCCCGATCTCCTCCACCATCAGGGCGGTCTCCTCGAAGTTCCCCTGCCCGTCGGCGACCAGCACGCCCTCGTCGGTGACCACGAACATGCTCACCGTGGTGAAGAGTTCCTCGCCGGCGGCGCGGAGCTGCTCGTAGGAATACACGCCCGGCGCGAGTTCCTGGATACGCGGAAAGTCGGCCTCGGTGAGTCCGCGCTTGAATGGGTCGGCGGTGCGGGCCGGAACCTCGGGCGCCGGTTCCGCCTCCGGGGTCGGGGGCGGGGCCGGCGCTCCACAGGCGAAGAAGCCGGACGCGAGGACAAGAACAAGAGTTGGGTTACGGAGCACGGACAACCTCCCGACTCCCGCGCGCACACCACGCGCGGCCAACCGGATCGTACCGGGGCGGGGACACCACCGACCGTACACCCTCACGTTCCGAGTGGGGCTACGACGTGCGCGGCGCGGAGCGCCGCGCGTGCCGGTCTGGAGGCCGCTACCGCGAGAACCGGCCGGCGTTCCAAGCCGGTGCGCCATCCGGGCTGGCGCGGACCTCGCGGCGGCCTCCCCTCGCGTAAGATGCGGGGTTCCCCCGACCGGGGAGGAGGGACCGTCATGCGGCTTCCGTTGTTTCGCCTGTTGACCCTGCCGGCCGTCGCCCTGGCCGCCACCGCCATCGCCCAGGACGGCTACCAGATGCCGCCCGAGAACATCGTGCGGATCGCGGAGGCCCCGCCGACGCCCGGGATCTCGGTGTCCCCGGACAAGGTCCACGTGGTGCTCACCCACCGCGAGAGCCTGATCCCGCTCGCCGAGCTGTCGCGGACCGAACTTCGGATCGCCGGCCTCCGGATCGACCCGGCCGCCAACGCGATGAGCCGCCGCCGGATGTTCCGCGGCCTCACTCTCAATGCGCTCGACGGCGGCGCCGAGACGGCGATCACCGGCCTGCCGGACCCCCTCCGCGGCGACCACCTGGGCTGGGCCCCGGACGGCTCCCGCTTCGCCTTCACCCACACCGGCGATGACGGCGTGGAACTGTGGACGGTGGACGCCGGCAGCGGCGCGGCAACTCGGGTCGTCTCCGGAGTGAACGCGATCTTCCGGAACACCCCGTTCCACTGGCTCAGCGACAGCGCCCATCTCGCGGTGCGGATCGTGGACGCGGACCGTGGCATGCCGCCGGAGGCCCCGGCGGTTCCCGAGACGCCGGTGATCCAGGAGACCACCGGACGCGTGGCGCCGGCCCGGACCTATCAGGACCTGCTGACGAGCCCCCACGACAATGCGTTGTTCAACTACTACGGCGCTGCCCGCGCGGTCGTCGTGGATCTCTCCGGTGGCGCCACCGAGATCGCCGGGCCGGGGATCATCGACCGCTTCGCACCGTCGCCGGACGCGAACTACCTGCTCGTCAGCACGATCCATGAGCCGTTCTCGTGGCTGGTGCCGTATTCGCGGTTCCCCCACCGGATCGAGATCCGGGACCGCAGCGGGGTGGTGGTCCGCGAGATTGTCGACCTGCCGCTCCACGAGGAGATCCCGATCGGCCGCGACTCGGCGCCCACCGGGCCCCGGTCCGTGGGCTGGCGCGGCGACCACGACGCCAGCCTGGTGTGGACCGAAGCCCGCGACGGCGGCGACCCGCACGCCGAGGCCTCGGTGCGCGACGTGCTGGTGCAGCTCTCCGCCCCGTTCGAGGGCGATCCCGAGGTGCTGCTCCAGGTCCCGCTGCGCATGATGGGAGCGAGCTTCGGCGGCGGCCGCGGGGTGGCCATCACCCGCTGGTGGATCAACCGCGCCGAGCAGATCTGGAGCATTCCGGCCACCGGGGACGGCGAACCCACGCTGGCTTTCGACACCTCGTACGAGGACCGCTACGCCGCGCCGGGAATGCCGCTGACCAGCCGGAACGAGCGGGGCGCCCGGGTGCTGCTCACCTCGGCGGACGGCTCGAAGGCGTACCTGACCGCCGAGGGCGCGTCGCCGGAGGGCAACCGGCCCTTCGTGGACGAGTGGGACCTCGCGACCGGCGAGACCCGGCGCCTCTTCCAGTCGGACGCCGACTCCTTCGAGGCGCCGCATGCGTTCTTCGATCCCGAGGCCGGCCTCCTGCTCACCCGGAAGGAGACGCGGACCACGCCTCCCAACTACTACCTGCGCGACCTCGGAAGCGGCGAGGCCCGGGCCATCACCGACATCGCCCACCCGTACCCCGCGCTCGAGGGCGCGGGCCGCGAACTCATCCGCTACCAGCGGAGCGACGGCATCGAGCTGAACGCCCTGCTCCACACCCCGCCGGGCTACGACCAGGCCTCGGACGGACGCCTGCCGCTGATCGTCTGGGCCTATCCCCGCGAGTACAAGAGCGCCGCGGCCGCCGCCCAGGTCCGGGACTCGCCGCAGCGGTTCAGCTTCATCAGCTGGGGCTCGGCGCTCTACTGGCTGACCCAGGGATACGCGGTCATGGAGAACGCCACCATGCCGATCATCGGCGAGGGGGACAAGGAGCCGAACGACAGCTACGTCGAGCAGCTCGTCGCGAGCGCCCAGGCGGCGGTGGACGAGGCGGTGCGGCGCGGGGTCGCCGACCCGGAGCGGACCGCGATCGCCGGACACTCCTACGGCGCATTCATGACCGCGAACCTGCTGGCGCACTCGGACATCTTCCGGGCGGGGATCGCCCGGAGCGGCGCCTTCAACCGCAGCCTGACCCCCTTCGGGTTCCAGAGCGAGCCGCGGACCTTCTGGGAAGCCCCGGAGATCTACTTCCGGATGTCCCCGTTCATGCACGCCGACCAGGTCAACGAGCCGATCCTGCTGATCCACGGCATCGTGGACAACAACTCCGGCACCTTCCCGGTGCAGAGCCGCCGCTTCTACCACGCGCTGAAGGGCCACGGGGCGATCGCCCGCCTGGTGATGCTGCCCCACGAGAGCCACGGCTACGTGGCGCGCGAGTCGGTGATGCACACCCTCTGGGAGCAGCACCAGTGGCTCGAGCGGCACGTGAAGCAGGCCGCGCCACGGATGGAGACGACCCAGGAGATGCCCGGCCGGTAGGGAACCCCGACCTCCGGGCGCCGAAAGCGTGGCGCCTGGGGGTTTTCCCCAACCGGACACGCTCCGTTCAAGCAGGCGTCGCCGGCGCTCCGTACACTCCGGCGCCATGACCATGAACCGTAGGCGCTTTCTCGGAACCTCCGCGCGGGCGGGACTCGTCCTGCCCTTCGCCCGGGCGCTGCCCGTCCTCGGACAGGAACGGGTCTTCGCCCACGGCGTCGCGAGCGGCGACCCGCTGACCGACCGGGTGCTGCTCTGGACCCGGGTCTCGGGCTCGTCCGACGACCGGGTGCCGGTCCGCTGGCAGGTGGCGCGCGATCCCGGGATCCAGGAAGTCGTCGCCGAAGGGGAGGGAACCACCGGACCCGGCCGCGACTACACCTTCAAGGTCACCGCTCCCGGGCTGAAGCCGGGGACGACCTACCACTACCGGTTCGAGGCGCTCGGCGAGCAGTCCCCCGTCGGCCGGACGAAGACCCTTCCCCGGAGCACCGACCACGTCCGGCTCGCGTTCGTCTCCTGTTCCAACCTGCCGTTCGGCTACTTCAACGTCTACCGGCGGATCGCGGAGCGGGACGACCTGAACGCGGTGCTCCACCTCGGGGACTACCTCTACGAATACCCGAACCGCGGCTACGGGGACGGAACGCCGTTTGGGCACGCGCCGCGGCCGGACAAGGAGATCACGACTCTCTCCGATTACCGCACCCGGCACGCGCAGTACAAGTCGGACCCCGACCTCCAGGAGGTGCATCGCCTCCATCCCTTCGTGTGCGTCTGGGACGACCACGAGATCACGAACAACGCCTACACCGACGGCGCCCAGAACCACCAGATCGAGGACGAGGAGGGCGACTGGTTCGTCCGCCGCACGGCAGCCGTCAAGGCCTATTTCGAGTGGATGCCCATCCGGGAGCCCGAGCCCTGGCCGAGCCAGCGCACCTACCGGACCTTCCGCTTCGGGAAGCTGCTCGACCTCATCATGCTGGACACGCGGCTGATCGGGCGCTCGCGGCAGGCCGAGTGGGGCGACGTGGAAGGGATGCGGCACCCCGACCGGACGCTCCTCGGCGACCGGCAGGAACGCTGGCTCTACGGAGAGCTCGCTGCCGCCAAGGCGACCGGAATCCGCTGGCCGGTGCTCGGACAGCAGGTGATGATGGGACCGATGCTGGACGCGGACGGGAACCCCCAGAACCCGGACCAGTGGGACGGCTACGAGGCGAGCCGCGGCCGGCTCCTCGACTTCCTCGAGAGCGAGCGGATCGGCAACCTGGTGGTGCTCACCGGCGACGTCCACCAGTCGTGGGGCATGGACGTGCCGCGCAATCCGCTCGCCGGGTACGACCCGGACACCGGCGCCGGGTCCTACGGAGTGGACTTCGTGACCACCGCGGTGTCCTCACCCAGCTCGAAGCTGCGCCGGCTGGGCAGCGAGGAAGCCATCGCCGCCGAGGTGGCGGAGGAACTCGCCGCCAACCCGCACAAGAAGTTCGGGGAGGCGTTCCACCGCGGCTACTGCGTCCTCGACCTCAAGCCGGACCGCATCCAGAACGACTGGTACTTCGTGCCGACCGTCGAGGAGAAGACGGACCAGCAGCGCTGGGCGGCCGGGATCCGCGTGGCCTCCGGAACCCAGCACGGCGTTCGCGCGGACGGCCCGGCGTAGGGCGAACAGGCTTCTCCGCGAGACTTGGCGCCGCTGGGCACGGTCCCGTGAGGCTCGGTGGGTGGGCGGTGGGAATTATTTGCCCGGAATTGCGTCTATAGGCATGTGGGAACCGTTCGCGCTCGAAGGGGCGCGACAAACCGGCGCGGCCTACACGGCCCAGCGCGAAGGAGCCTCATGCCCGAAACACAGCAGGAACCGGCGGCAGCACCACCGTCCCAAGCCCCCGACGCCGGGGCACTCTTCCGGTTGTTGATGCGCCGGAAAGACGATCCGGAGCAGGTCTATACTGCGATGCGCGAAGTCGAAACCATGGCCGGACAAAACGTTGTCGCCCAACTCACCGCGCTGATCCGGACAACGGCCGCGGAGCAGAACGCGCAGTTCCAGACGGTGAACGCGAGACTCGACTCCGTTGAGAAGCAGTTGGGAAAGATGTGGACGTTTCTCTTTCTCATCCTCGGCACACTCCTCGGGACGCTCACCACGCTGCTGACGACCCTACTCCTGAGGAGCTGACGGCTCCACGCGAGGCGCGTGCAGTACTTCGCGTACGGCTCGAACCTGTTGACGCGGCGCCTGCGGGACCCGGCCCGCGCTCCTTCGGCGGTCGCCCTCGGAGTCGCTTCGGCTCCGGGCTTCCGCATGCGGTTCCACAAGATCGGAACCGACGGCTCCGGCAAGTGCACGCTCATCCCGACCGGGAACGATGCGGACGTGGTGCATGGCGTGCTCTACGAGTTGGCGAATCGTGACCTCGCCGGGTTGGACCGGGAGGAGGGCGTGCACCTCGGCGGCTACGCGCGGCATTCCCTGCGGCTGCGGTTCCCGGGCGGCGACACCACCGAGGCCATGACCTACATCGCCAGCGGCCGGTACATCGATGCGTCCTGTCTCCCCTTCGACTGGTATCGGGACCTGGTGGTGACGGGAGCCCGGGAACATCGGCTGCCGCCGGCGTACATCCGGGAGCTGGAGCAGACCCCGGCAGTGCCCGACCCGAACGCGCCCCGCGCAGCGCGGGTGCGGCGTCTGCTAGAGGGTCCGTTCCCTACTCCGCCCGCCGGACGCTGAGGATCGGCACGGGTTCGTTCAGGATCTGGCCCTGGACGATTTCCGAGTAGGCCGGGGCGTCGGTCGGGAGCCGGTGGATCTCGTCGAGCACCTCCATGCCCCGGACCACGCGCCCGAAGGTCGCGTAGCCGAACCCGTCCCGGGTGGGATCGTCGGCGCCGGTGTCCAGCACGAAGTTGTCCCCGACGTTGAAGAAGATCTCGGTGTTCGCGGTGCCGGGTTCGTTGCGGGCGTAGGCGAGCGTGCCCCGTTCGTTGCGGATCCCGGTGTCCTGCGTCAGCTCGTGCGGGACCGGCGGGAACGGCGGCTCCGCCTCGGCCTCGCCGCCGTCGCGGACCAGCATCGGCAGGCTGCGCATTCCGCCCTGCACCACGTCGTGCGCGTCTCCCGCCGCGGTGTGGGTGGCGCGGTAGAACGTCGCCGCGCCGTCGTAGTGGCCGCCGTCCACGTAGCGGAGAAAGTGCGCGGCCGAGAGCGGCGCCCGCTCGGGGTAGAGCTCCACCTCGATCTCCCCGAGCGTCGTCTCGATGACCACGTTCACGGTCGCTTCGGCGACCTCGGCGGGCGGCGGCGCCGCCGGTTCCTCAGGGGCGTTCGCGCCGCAACCGGCGAGGATCGCTACAAGCGGGAGAACTGGAAACGCGGTGGTCTTCGACATGGCGGACTCCGGAGGGGGGCTCCGGAACGGAGAATACCGGGCGCCGTCCGCGTTGGGCGGACGCGAGAACGCATTGAAGCACCCCCCCGCGCTCGCTTGCGGCATCGTTCTGGCTGGCCTCTGCTGCGCGTCCCAGGCAGCAGGGCAGGACCGTGAGGCGCGCGCCGTCCGCATCGACACCCCGCCCCGCGTGGACGGCGTGCTCGACGAGCCCTTCTGGGACGCAATCCCACCCGTCACCGGGTTCCGGCAGCGCGATCCGGTGGACGGCGCCCCCGCCAGCGAGCGGACGGAGGTCCGGATCGCCTACGACCGGGACAACCTCTACTTCGGGTTCAAGCTGTTCGATTCCGAGCCCGACCGCATCCTGCGCAACATCCTCGACCGCGGCGGTCGGATCAGCAAGGACGACCGGATCGTCGTCGCCCTCGACACCTACCTCGACCGCCGGAACGGCTACATCTTCGAGATCGGCTCGCTCGGCACCCAGGACGACGCGCTGTTCACCGACGAAAGCCTGGAGCGCCCCGACTGGAACTGGGATGGCGTCTTCACCACCGAGACCACCGTGAACGCCGAGGGCTGGGTGCTCGAGATGGCGATCCCCTTCACCACCATCCGCTTCGCCGACGTGGAGGAGCCGGTGATGGGGATCGCCATCCAGCGCTCCATCCGGCGGAAGAACGAGAACGTCTACTGGCCCCACATCGGCCAGGACTTCGTGGGGGCCATCGCCCAGGCGTCGCGGTACGCGACGCTCACCGGCCTGAAGGACGTCCGCCGTGGCCACCGCCTCGAGGTGAAGCCCTATACCTCCCTCGGCGGCCAGCAGCTCGCCGGCGAGCCCGACCTCGAGCGCCAGTCGAAGGCCGGTCTCGATCTCAAGTACGGCGTGACCTCCAACCTCACGCTCGATCTCACCTGGAACACCGACTTCGCCCAGGTGGAGACCGACAACGTCCAGATCAACCTCACCCGGTTCGACCTCTTCTTCCCGGAGAAGCGGGAGTTCTTCCTCGAGCGGGCGGGGCTCTTCGAGTTCGGGACAACACGGGAAACCGAGGTGTTCTTCAGCCGCCGGGTGGGCCTCGACGGCGACATCCAGGGTGGCGCCCGCCTCACGGGGCAGGCGGGGCCGCTCTCCGTCGGGGCGCTCGCCCTGCGAACCGGGGGGACGCCGGACTCCGGCTCCGCCACCGGCGGCAGCGGAGTTCCGGCGGCCTGGAACTCGGTCCTCCGCCTGCAGGCGAACCTCCGGGAGCGCACCACCGCCGGGGTGATCGCCACGAGCCTCGACCGCGCTGGCGGGAGTTCGAACCGGGTGGCCGGAGCCGACTTCCACACGAGGTTCTGGACCAGTTCGTCCTTCCGGGTCTGGGGGGCGCGACTCTGGGACTCCGTGACGGACGGATCGGGCCCGGGGAAAGCGGCTGCCCGCGCCGAACTGGACCTCGAGAACGACCGTTACGCGCTTTCGGTGGACCGGGTCCACGTCGGCAGGGACTTCGATCCCGCGCTGGGATTCGTCCGCCGGCGCGACATGGACGAGTGGCA
This sequence comes from Acidobacteriota bacterium, assembly GCA_009835985.1. Lineage (GTDB taxonomy): Bacteria > Acidobacteriota > Vicinamibacteria > Marinacidobacterales > Marinacidobacteraceae > Marinacidobacterium. The sequence continues at coordinate 22,540 of VXWI01000007.1, forward strand.
GCTCTGGGGCGGGTTCCGGCCCCGCTTCGAGCGAAGCGGCTGGGCGCGCCGGTTCTCGGTGTGGGGAGGCGGCGTCCGCACCCTCGGGACCGGCGGGGAGCTCCAGTCGGAACGCCTCTCCTCGAACGCGGACTTCCTGTTCGAGTCCGGCGAACGGGTTTCCCTCGTGGTGGACGACCGCTTCGAGCGCCTCCACGGGCCGGCTTCGATCAGCGGGCGCGCCCTCCCGCCCGGGGACTACGACTTCCGTTTCTGGGAGGCCTACGCCAGCACCAACGAGAGCAGAATGTTCTCGATTTCGCTCGAAGGGTCCCGGGGCGATTTCTGGAGCGGCCGCCGCACCCGCTACGGCGGCCGTGGGGTCGTCAAGACCGGGCGGCACCTCACCGTCGGACTCCGGCTTACCCGTAACGACGTTTCGCTGCCGGTGGAGGGCGGCGACTTCACGACCACGTTGATCGCGGTGGATCTCGTGGGCGCCGTCAGCCGCAAGCTCTTCGCCGCCGCTCTCGTGCAGTGGGACAACCTGTCCCACGAACTCCAGGCGAACATCCGGATCGACTGGATCCATACCCCGGGGAGCGACCTCTTCCTCGTCCTCGACACGGGCTACATCACGGACGACACCCTCGACCCGCGGTTCGACCCCTGGATCCGGCGAACCGCGGTCGCCAAGCTGACTTGGCTGAAGGCGTTCTGAGCGCGTTCCACCCGTTGACGGGCCTGCCGGTCCCGCCTATCGTCCCCGCACTTCGGGCGAACCGGAGCGAATCGAGGAACTGAAGTGAAGAAGTACCTGGTGCTCTACCACATGCCCACGTCCTTCGTGGAGATGGCGAAGAACGCCGATCCGGCGGAGATGAAGGCCGGGATGGAGGCGTGGATGGCATGGTTCGCACGCTGCGGCGACCAGCTTGTGGACATGGGAACCCAGCTCTCGGGGGGACGGCGACTGACCGCCTCCGGCAGTTCGCCCAGCCAGCGGAACGTCGTCTGCTATTCGATCGTTCAGGCGGAGAGCATGGAAGCGGCCGAGGCGCTGCTCGCCGACCACCCGCACCTCGCCTGGTCGCCGGACTGCGAGATCGAGGTGCACGAGATGGTGGGAGGGTCCGGCTGATTTACCCGTCTGTCGCCCTGCGCGGAGTAGCGGCTGCCCTGCTGCTCGCCAGCCTGGTGATCGGCACTCCGGCGCCGGCCCAGGACCGCACCGCCCGGGCGGTCCGGATCGATACCCCGCCACGCATCGACGGCGTCCTCGACGAACCGTTCTGGGCGGACATCCCGCCGGTCACGGGGTTCCGGCAACGCGATCCGGTGGACGGCGCTCCCGCCAGCGAGCGGACCGAGGTGCGAATCGCCTACGACGAGGACGCCCTCTACTTCGGCTTCATGTTCTTCGATTCGGAACCCGACCGGATCCGGCGGGACGTCCTGCACCGGGGCGGGCGGATCGACAAGGACGACCGGGTGATCATCGGGCTCGATACCTACTTCGACCGGCGGAACGGCTACATCTTCGAGGTCGGCGCACCCGGCACGCAGGACGACGCCCTCTTCGCCGACGAGAGTCTCGACCGGCCGGACTGGAACTGGGACGGCGTGTTCACCACCGAGACCACGGTCAACGAGGACGGCTGGGTGCTCGAGATGGAGATCCCGTTCACCACCATCCGGTTCGCGGACGTCGAGGAGCCGCTCATGGGGATCGCCTTCCAGCGCTCCATCCGGCGGAAGAACGAGACCGTCATCTGGCCCCACATCGGCCAGGAGTACCGGGGCAGCATCGCCCAGTCGTCCCAGTACGCGACCCTGACCGGGCTGAAGGACGTCCGCCGGGGCCACCGCCTCGAGGTGAAGCCCTACGCCAACCTCGGCGCCCAGCAGTTGAACGGGCAGGACGGCTTCGAACGCGAGTCCAAGGCCGGCCTCGACCTGAAGTACGGGCTCACCTCGAACCTCACGCTCGACCTCACCTGGAACACCGACTTCGCCCAGGTGGAGACGGACAACGTCCAGATCAACCTGACCCGTTTCGATCTGTTCTTCCCGGAAAAGCGTGAGTTCTTCCTCGAGCGGGCCAGCCTCTTCGAGTTCGGAACGACCCAGGAAACGGAAGTGTTCTTCAGCCGGCGGATCGGGCTCGAGGACGACATCCTCGGTGGGGGCCGGTTGACGGGACAGGCCGGACCCATCTCGGTCGGAGCGCTGGCGCTCCGGACCGAGAGCCGCGTGCCCGAAGTGGACGCCGGCGCCTGGAACTCGGTGGTGCGGCTCCAGGCGAACCTGCATGAACGCACCACCGTGGGGGCGATCGCCACCAGCCTCGACGCCTCCGGCGGGGCGAGCAACCGGGTCGCGGGCGCCGATTTCGTGACCCGCTTCTGGAGCAGCTCCCAGTTCCGGATGTGGGGCGCCCGGGCCTGGGATTCGGAGGAGGAAGGAACGGACGAAGGAAACTCCGCCGCTCGTGCCGAACTGGAACTGCAGAACGACCGCTACGCCCTGCGGATCCGCCGGACCCACGTGGGCAAGGCGTTCGACCCGGCGCTCGGCTTCGTCCGGCGGCGCGACCAGGACCAGTGGTATCTCTGGACCGCCTTCACGCCGCGCTTCGAGACGAGCGACTGGGCGCGGCGCTTCTGGATCTGGGCGGGAGGCGAGCGGATCCTGGGTACCAACGGCGAGCTGCAGTCCCGCCAGGGCGGGTCTCACGTGGGATTCGAGTTCGAATCGGGAGAGTCCCTGTCGTTCGACCTGGACAGCCGGTTCGAACGGCTCCACGGTCCGGCTTCGATCAGCGGGCGCGTGCTCTCACCGGGTGACTACCGCTTCACTTCCTACCAGTTGGGGGCCAAGACGAACGACAGCCGGGTGTTCTCCGGCTTTCTCAGCGGCTCCACCGGGAGCTTCTGGGGTGGTGACCGCAGCCGGGTCCTGGCCGGGGTCAGCCTCAAGACCGGTCCGCACCTCACCGTCGGCGGCCAGGTCTCGCGGAACAACGTTTCGCTTCCGGTGCCGAACGGCGATTTCGCCACCACCCTGGTCGCGGTGAACGTCGAGGGCGCCGTCAGCCGCAAACTGTTCGCCGGGGCCTTCATCCAGTGGGACAACCTCTCGAAGGAGCTCCAGGCGAACATCCGGGTGGACTGGATCCACACGCCGGGGAGCGACCTGTTCCTGGTGCTCGACACGGGCTACATCACCGACGACACCCTCGACCCGCGCCTCGACCCCTGGACCCGCCGGACCGCGGTCGCCAAGCTGACCTGGCTCAAGGCGTTCTGATCCCGCGTCCGGCTGGTCGTTCCTCCAACCGAACAGAACTACCATGCGCCTGTGACCGTACTGGCCAAGATCGTCCGCATCGGAAACTCCCGGGGAATCCGCATCCCCAAGGCCCTGCTCGACGAGGCCGGGCTCACCGATGAGGTCGAGCTCCGTGCGGAACCGGGGAGGCTGACGGCGAGCGCAGTGCGTTCTCCGCGCACCGGTTGGGCCGAGGCCGCCCGCGAGGCGCACGCTGCGGGAGACGATCAGCTTCTTGATCCACCGTCTCAGAACGACTCCGACGAGCACGACTGGCGGCCGTGGAACGGGATACGGCCTGACGCCGGCCCTCTGACGTACGATTCGCCGCCCCCGGAGGAAAGAACATGACTTCCACCCGTTCGCTGGTACTGACACTCGCCGGCTTGGCCCTGATCGCCGCTCCCGTCGCCGCCGAGAGCGACGTCGCCGACGTCGCCTCGCTCCAGACCACCTTCGAGACCGCGGTCGCGGCCCTCAACGGCGGGGACCTCGACGGTTTCCTCGACACTGTCCACGAGGAGGCGCTGTCCTTTTACGCCTGCGGTCCCACCTCGGGGAAACAGGGACGGGAGGCCTGCGCCATCGACTGGAACCTGTTCTTCAACAACACCACCGGGGCGGAATTCCAGACCAGCAACGAGCAGTACCGGGTCATCGGCGGCACGGGGATCGCCTACGGCGAATACGCGCTCTCGGTCCTCTACGACGGCAAGCAGCGGATGACGGTCCACGAGGGCCGCTACACGATGACCTACATCAACGTGGACGGCCGCTGGCAGATCATCATGCAGCACAACACCCCGGCCGGCGACGATCCGCAGCCGGTGCGGAGCATGAGGCAACCCGGCCGTTAGGAGTCAATCGCCGCCGCCAGTTCGGTGAGGAAATCCGCGGCGCGCGCCGGACCGAGTCCCTCCAGGTAGGCATCGAGCTGTTCCCGGCTCCACCCGGAGTCCGGGGCGTGGTCCGCGACCATCTCCGCGGCCAGACCGATGAGCGGCGTGCCCCCGGCGTGGGCGCCGTCGGTCACGCGGTAGGCGCGTTCGAAGCCTTCGACGAAGGGCTGGGAGGGCGAGAGCGCCTGGATCTCGTCGCTGAGGCGGCGAAGCTCCGGGGCCAGCTCACGGGCCTCCGGATTCGCGCGCAGGCTCCGGACGACCGACTGGAACACGTCTCCGAACCGGGCGCGGGGTTTCATTTCCCTATTGTCGCCGCAGCGGAGGGTTGAAGCACGCAGTCCGTTGACCCCGGTGCGCTATCGTCGCCGCCGTCTGCGCGTCAGCCAAAGGAGGTGCTCGTGGGACCGGACGATGCGACCTACGTGGAGTTCGAGGGGGTCTCGAAGACCTACGACGGGGTCACGCCGGTCGTGGACGGCCTTGATCTCCAGGTCCGGAAGGGCGAGTTCCTGACCCTTCTCGGGCCCTCGGGGTCCGGCAAGACAACCTGCCTGATGATGCTGGCGGGTTTCGAGGCGCCCACCGCTGGCGCCATCCGGATCCGCGGCCGCGCCATCGGCGACCTGCCGCCCCGGAAGCGGGGCATCGGGATGGTGTTCCAGAACTACGCGCTCTTCCCGCACCTGACCGTGGGGCAGAACCTGTCCTTTCCGCTGGAGGTTCGGAGAGTAGGTCCGGACGACATCCGCAAACGGGTGGCGCGCGCCCTCGGCCTCGTCCGTCTTGACGGATACGAAAACCGCAAGACCACCCAGCTCTCCGGGGGCCAGCAGCAGCGGGTCGCGATCGCCCGCGCCCTCGTCTTCGAACCCGACCTCGTGCTCATGGACGAGCCGCTCGGCGCGCTCGACCGGCGGCTCCGGGAAGAGATGCAGTACGAGATCCGCCGCATCCAGCGCACGCTCGGCATCACCTGCATCTATGTGACCCACGACCAGCAGGAAGCCATGGTGCTCTCCGACCGGGTCGCGGTGTTCCACGACGGGCGGCTGCAGCAGATCGCCTCTCCCGAAGGGCTCTACGAGGAACCGATGCGGAACTTCGTGGCGCGCTTCATCGGCGAGAACAACCGGCTCGCCGGCCGCATCGAGAACATCGACGGCGCGGTCTGCGACGTCCGGGTCGGCGACGCGCTGATCCAGGCCCTCCGGGTGGTCCCGGCGGAGATCGGGGACCCGACCACGCTTTCCATCCGTCCCGAACGGGTGGGGCTGGCGCCCGAGCCCGGGCTCTACCACAACGAGTTCGAAGCCGAGGTGCGGGACCTGACCTTCCTCGGCGACCACCTGCGGGTCACGGTCAGCGTGCTGGGGACGGACGAGTTCATCGTGAAGATCCCGAACGTCGTGGGGCACGGCGCGGTGATCCCCGGCGACCGGATCCGCATCGGCTGGACCCCCACCGACTGCCGGGCGCTCGACCACGAGCCCGAATCAGCGGAACCGTGAGCGACGCGCAACACGGCGCGCCGAGGTTCCTCGTCGCTCTGGGACTCATGGCGGGGATCGCCTGCGCCGCCGAACCCCCGGGCGGTGCGCTGACCGCCGTCTCCTGGGGAGGCTCCTTCGCCCGGGCGGTGAACAAGGCCTACTACGAACCGTTCGAGGCCGAGACCGGGGTGGTGATCGGACGGGAGGATTACAACGGCGGGCTCGCCCAGATCCGCACGCAGGTGGACGTCGGGAACGTCCACTGGGATGTCCTCTCGCTCGAGATGTCCGACGCGATCCGGGGGTGCGACGAGGGGCTCCTCGAGCGGATCCCGAAGGACATCCTCGCACCGGGCGCGGACGGCGCCCCGGCGGAGGAGGACTTCTGGCCCGGCACCCTCACGGAATGCGGGGTGGGGCACACCTTCTACTCGACGATCTACGCCTACCACCCGGACCGCTTTCCGGACGAGAAGCCATCCACGATCGCGGATTTCTTCGATCTCGACCGGTTTCCCGGCCGCCGCGGCATGCGCCGCAGCCCGCTCGTGAACCTGGAGTTCGCTCTCCTGGCGGACGGCGTCCCTCCCCCGGAGGTGTACGCGGTCCTGGATACCCCGGAGGGCCTGCGGCGCGCCTTCCGCAAGCTGGACACCATCCGGGATCACGTCGTCTGGTGGGAGGCCGGCGCCCAGCCGCCCCAGATGCTCGCCGACGCCGAGGTGGTGATGTCCACCGCCTACAACGGGCGCATCTTCAACGCCCAGGTCCTCGAGAACCAGCCCTTCGTCATCGTCTGGGACGGACAGGTGCTGGCCGGGGGGCAGATGGTGATCGTCGCGGGCTCGCCCAACTTCGACACCGCACTCGAATACATCCGGTTCATCACCTCGCCGGAGTCGCTCGCCCGGCTCACCGGCTACATCGCCTACAGCCCGGTGCGCCGGTCGGCGCTGCCGCTGATCTCCACCCACGTCGAGACCGGCGCCGACATGCGGCCGCATCTGCCCACGAGTCCCGCGAATCTCCGGAACACGCTGCGCAGCGACTTCACGTGGTGGACCGAGCACCTCGACGAGATGAACGAACGGTTCAGCGCCTGGCTGGCGAGGTCATGAAGCGCGCCGTCTCCGTCGCCGCGCTCGCGTTGGCCGCGGCGTGCGGACCGGGAGACGGACCCGGCTCGCTGACCGTGGTCTCCTGGGGCGGCGCCTACGCGCGGGCGGTCACCAGGGCCCACTACGAACCCTTCGAGGCCGCCACCGGGCTGACCCTGGCCCGGGAGGACTACAACGGCGGGCTCGCCGAGATCCGCACCCAGGTGGACACCGGAAACGTCCACTGGGACCTGGTGGACCTCGAGATGTTCGACGCGACGCGTGGATGCGACGAGGGACTCCTGGAACTGATTCCGGACGACCTGCTCGGGCCCGGCGCCGACGGCTCCCCGGCCGCGGAGGACTTCTGGCCGGGAGCGAATGGCGACTGCGGGGTGGGGAACGTCTTCTATTCCACGGTGGTCGCGTACCACCCCGACCGCTTCCCCCGTGAGAAACCGGCGGTGCTCGGCGACTTCTTCGACCTGGAGCGCTTTCCCGGCCGGCGCGGGATGCGCCGCAGCCCGCTGGTCAATCTGGAGTTCGCCCTCATGGCCGACGGGGTGGCGACGGACGAGGTGTACGCGGTCCTCGATACCGAGGCGGGGATGGAACGGGCCTTCGGCAAGCTGGAGACGATCCGCGACCAGGTGGTCTGGTGGGAGGCCGGCGCCCAGCCGCCGCAGATGCTCGCCGACGCCGAGGTCGCGATGTCCACGGCCTACAACGGGCGCATCTTCAACGCCCAGGTGCTCGAGAACCAGCCGTTCGTCATCGTCTGGGACGGGCAGGTGCTCGACATCGGGCAGACCGGCATCGTGGCCGGGACACCGCGCCTGAAGGAAGCGCTCGAGTTCCTCCGCTTCTCGTCCTCGGCAGAAGCCATGGCCCGGCTCAGCGGTGAGATCGCTTACAGCCCCACCCGGCGCTCCGCGCTGCCGCTCGTGACGACGCACCGCGAGACCGGCGTTCCCATGCTGCCGCACCTGCCCACCAGCCCGCAGAACCTCGGAAGAGTGCTGACCAGCAACACGCTCTGGTGGAGCGACCACCTCGACGAGGTGAACGAGCGCTTCAGCGCCTGGCTCGCGCGATGACGACCGGAAACGTCGGGCCACCAACCCGGGCCCGGCTCCGCGCGGCCGGGCTCACCCTGCCGCTGGTGGCGTTCGTGGGGTTCTCGTTCCTGTTCCCGCTGGGGACCATGCTGTCCCGGAGCGTCTACGACCCCCTGGTCGCCGACACGCTCCCGGGCACGCTCGCCCTCCTCGAGGAGTGGGACGGGGAGACCCTTCCCGGAGAACCGGTGTTCGCGGCCGCCGCTCGGGAACTCGAGACCGCGCTCGACGCGCGGCTGGCCGGCAGGCTGGGCGGGCGGGTGAACCGGGTGGCGAGCGGCATGCGCACCGTGATCGTCCGCGGGGCCCGGGCCGCGGCGGAAGCCCCGGCGGCAACCGCCCGAGAGACCCTGATTGGCGGGGATCCCGCCTGGGGCGAGCCGGCCACCTGGCGGGCGATCCGCGCCGCCGGGGAACGCTTCACCGCGCGCCACTACCTGCGGGCGCTGGACCTCGACCGGGACGCCGGCGGGTCCATCGTCCGCCAGCCCGAGGAACTCCGCATCTACGTGCCGCTCCTGCTCCGGACGCTCATGGTCAGCGGGGCGGTCACCCTGCTCTGCCTGCTGCTCGGGTATCCGATCGCTCACCTGATCGCGAACTCGCCGCCGCGCCGCGCCCGCTGGCTGATCCTGCTGGTGCTGGTCCCCTTCTGGACCTCGCTCCTGGTGCGCACCACCGCCTGGATCGTGCTGCTCCAGACCCACGGGGTGCTCAACAGCCTGCTGGTCGCGCTCGGGATCGTCGCCGACGACGGGCGGATCGCCATGATCTACAACATGACCGGCACGCTGGTCGCGATGACCCACGTGCTGCTGCCGTTCATGGTGCTGCCGCTCTATTCGGTGATGCGGACCATCCCGCCGCACTTCATGCGCGCCGCGTCGTCGCTGGGCGCGAACCGGCGCCAGTCCTTTCTCCGCGTCTACTGGCCGCTCACCCTGCCGGGCACGGCAGCGGGCTCGCTGCTCGTGTTCATCCTGGCGATCGGCTACTACATCACTCCGGCCCTGGTCGGCGGGTCGAGTGGACAGCTCTTCTCCAACATGATCGCGTTCCACATGCAGACCTCGCTCAACTGGGGGCTCGCGGCGGCGCTCGGCGGGATCCTGTTCGTGGTCGTGGGGGCGCTCTACGTGGTCTACGACCGGCTCGTCGGCGCTTCGAGCCTGAAACTGGGATAGGCGAATGGCCCTTGGTCTCCGGGACGGCGCGGCCTCGCGGGCGGTCTATCTCGCCTTCTGCGCCTTCGTCTTCGTCTTCCTGGTGGCCCCGATCCTCGTGATCGTCCCGCTCAGCTTCAACGCCGAGCCCTACTTCACCTTCACCGAGGGGATGCTGCGGCTGGACCCCGACGCCTGGTCGCTCCGCTGGTACGAGGCGCTCGTGGACGACGTCCGCTGGTCCCGGGCGCTCGTCAACAGCCTGGGGATCGGGGTCGCCGCCGCCCTCCTCGCGACGGTGCTCGGCACGGTGGCGGCGCTCGGGCTCTCCAGCCCGGCGATGCCGCTCCGGCGGCTGGTCACCGGGATCCTGATCTCCCCGATGGTGATCCCGGTGATCATCGCCGCGGCGGGGATGTTCTTCTTCTACTCCGACCTCCGCCTCACGCAGTCGCACTTCGGGTTGATCCTCGCCCACGCCGCGCTCGGCACCCCGTTCGTGGTCATCACCGTGACCGCCACCCTGTCGGGGTTCGACCGCAATCTGGTGCGCGCCTCCCAGAGCCTCGGCGCGGGTCCGCTCACGACGTTCCGGCGGGTGCAGTTCCCGTTGATCGCGCCCGGCGTCCTCTCCGGAGCCCTCTTCGCCTTCGCCGCCTCCTTCGACGAGGTGGTGATCGTCCTCTTCATGGGCGGGCTGAACCAGCGCACCATCCCCCGCCAGATGTGGTCGGGGATCCGGGAGGAGATCAGCCCCACCATCCTGGCGGCGGCAACCTTCCTGATCGCCTTCGCGCTGCTCTTCCTGTTCGCGGTGGAGCGCCTGCGCAGCCGGACCCGTTAGGTAGGGAACGCCGGCCTGCAGCCGGCACGCGCGGCGGTTGGAACGCCGACTAGCGGTTCTTCAGCTCGAAACCCCGGGCCAGGACGTAGGCGAGCAGCGCCACCACGAAGACGAGGAGCAGCATCCAGGCGATGCCCTGAAGCGTCTCGATGACAGTCCGGTAGACCTCGAGCGTCCAGCGTTCCGCCGTGAGCGCCAGGATCTCCTCGTCCCTGTCGGGCGCCGAGATGTAGCGCTCCAGCTCGTGGATGCGGACGCCCGCCGAGACGCCCACCACGTAGGCCGCGAACTTGATGTAGCGGTGCCAGGCCCCGCTGAGTTCCTCCGTGACGATGCGCCGCAGGATGGAGGCGATGGGCCGGTCGAAGAGCCGCACGGCCCCGAAGGACACCCCGACCGCGATGACGAACGTGACGATCAGCAGCGTGAAGAACATGGTCGTGCTCTAGGCGCCCGGGTCATGGATGCGGCCGTCCTTCATCACGAGCCGCACCCGCTGGAGGGCGGTGATGTCAGTCGCCGGATCACCGTCCACCACCACCAGATCGGCGGCATATCCCTCGGCGACCGTCCCGATCTTGTCGGCCATCCCGAGCGACTCCGCGGCGAGCGAAGTGAGGCCCACGACGACGTCCGCCGGGTCCTGGCCTCCCTGCTCGACCCGCGCGACCGCCTCCCGGGCGTTCTGCCCGTGGGCGCCGGCGACCGCATCGGTCCCGAAGACGATCTTCAGGCCCTCGGTGGCGAGCGCCATCCCGAACGTCTCCACCGCCCGCACCCGGCCGGACTCCATGGCGGCGAAGCCCTCCTCCGTGTAGTTGCCGATCCCGAGGTAGCGGTCCTTGTTCTCGAAGTAGTTCTGGAAGATAAGGTAGATGTTCGGATCGTAGAAGGTGCCGTTCGCGGCCAGCAGGTCCAGCGTCTCCTGGTCGAGGAGCGCGCCGTGCTCGATGGTGGTGCAGCCGGCGCGCGAGGCGCGCGCCGCGCTCACCGGCCCGTGGGCGTGGACCAGGGTGCGCAGCCCGCGCTCGTTCGCGGCGCCGCAGGTCGCGTCGAGTTCCTCCTGGGCCAGCGTGGGGCCGCCCCCCACCCGGATGCTCTCCGACGCGAAGATCTTGATCGCGTCGGCACCGGCGTCGGCGAGGCGGTGCACCTCCGCGACCAGTGCATCCGCACCGCCGGTGCTGGCGAAGAGCTGGCCCAGCGTGGTGATGATCCGGGGCCCGGGCACCACGCCCCGGTTCACGGCGTCGCGAACCGGCCCGTCCACCGCCGCGCCGAGGCTCTGGACGGTGGTGAAACCGGCCTCGAGCATCCGGATGCCGTTCTCGACCGCGTGCATCGCCGCCGTCTCGGGAGCGGCGCCCCGCGCCAGCTTGCCGTCCTCGCCGAAGTGCCACCCCAGATGGACATGGGTGTCGATGAGCCCGGGGAGGATCGTGCCGCCGGGAAAGTCATGCCGTTCGCCGGGGGGAAGGTCGGCGAGCGGGGCCACCGCGACGATCCGGCCGTCCCGAACCACCACCCCGTGGGCTTCGAGCACGCCCCCGCGCCCGTCGAGGACCCGGTCGCCGGTGAGCACCACGGTGCCGTCATCAGCCGGCTCGGCGGTTGTCTGTCCACCCCCGCCGCAGGCCGCGAATGCCGCGAGGGCCGCGACCGGCAAGCAGGACTGACGACGTCGCAAGAGTCCGGTCATGGCGGGAACGAGTGTACGGCTCCCCGCGGCGGACCTCGAACACGATGAGGCAACCTGCGTCTCCGTATTGACGGAACTATCGTCATTTGACATACCATATGACGACGATGCCGACGCAATCCGTCTTCGTTCCCAGAGTTCTGGACCTCCGGGGCCTGCTCGCGAAGAAGTCCCACTTTCTGCTGGGGCCTCGACAGACCGGGAAGACCACCCTGATCCGCCACGCCCTTCCCGAGACGCCCCGCTACGACCTGCTCGAAACCGCCACCTGGCTGGCCCTCAGCCAGGATCCGGGACGGCTGGCGGAAGAACTGTCGCCCGGTACGGACACCGTCGTCATTGACGAGATCCAGCGCCTGCCGCAACTCCTGAACGAAGTCCATCGGCTGATCGAGGAACGCAGAGTTCGCTTCCTCCTCACCGGCTCGAGCGCGCGAGCGCTCCGCCGCGGAGGCGTCAACCTGCTGGGCGGCCGGGCACGCACGAGGGTTCTCCATCCGCTGACCCGGGCCGAACTCGGCTCCCGGTTCGACCTCGAACGGGCCCTGATCCACGGCACGCTTCCCTCCATCTGGTTCTCCGACGACCCACGCGCCGATCTTGACGCCTACGCCGGAACCTACTTGCAGCAGGAAGTCGTCTTCGAAGGCGCCGCCCGGAACCTTCCGGCGTTCAGCCGCTTCCTTCGCGTTGCGGCGCTCGCCAACGGGCAGATCGTCAACTTCACGACGGTCGCCAGCGACGCCCAGGTCCCGCGAACGACCATCTACGAGTACTTCGAAGTGCTTCGGGACACGCTCCTGTTGTTCGAAGTCCCGGCATGGCGACGGCCACGAAAGCGAAAACCGCTCGTCTCGTCGAAGTTCTACTTCTTCGACATCGGCGCTGCGAACGCGTTGGCCGGACGCCGCCCCGATCCCGGCACGCCGGAGTTCGGCCACGCCTTCGAAGCGTGGCTACTGCACGAGTTGCGGACGTACTGCGACTACCGGGCCCCACAGGATCTGCACTTCTGGCGCACGGCTTCGGGGTACGAGGTGGACTTCATCCTGGGCGAGCACACCGCGATCGAGGCGAAGTGCAAACCGCTCGTGTCGGCGCGGGACCTGAGGTCGCTGCGGGCGCTGGGCGAGGAGGCGGCGGTGAAGCGCTATGTCTGCGTCAGCCTCGAACCCCGTCCGCGCATCGTGGACGGCATCGAGGTCCTGCCGTACGGCGCATTCCTCGACGCACTCTGGGCGGGGGAATACGACTGACGAGCCTTGGAGGGCCAGCCTCTGGCTGGCATTGCCGACCGCAGGGAGGCGAAACACACGCCGCCACCGACCCAGCCTGGATGTCGCTTGACAGCCGGAGAAGAGCCGAACGTGGGCCCCGGTTCACGGAGAGGAGCGCCGTGAGCGCGGGTTTCGCGCTCCCGCGCGATGCCGGCCGGAGGCCGGCGCTCCGACGCGGACCCGCGGGACTGCCATTTTCACAGCGACTGGCCGCGTAAGGTTCACCACAGGCCGTTTAGTCACCGGGCCGGTGGAGCCGGCCGCCCTTCACGATCAGCCGGACGTTTCCAAGCGCCGTGACGTCCTGGACGGGATCCCCGTCCACCACCACCAGATCGGCGGCGTAGCCCTCGGCGAGGGTCCCGATCTCGTCCCCCAGTCCGAGCGATTCGGCGGCGAGCGAGGTGAGGCTCACGATCAGGTCGGCCGGCGCCTGCCCGCCCTGCTCCACCCGCGCCACCGCTTCCCGGATGTTCTGCCCGTGGGCGCCCGCGACCGCGTCGGTGCCGAAGACCACGCGCAGACCCTCGGTGGCGAGGGCCTTCCCGAAGATCGCCATCCGGCCTTCCGAGTTCTCGGACATGAGCCGGAATCCCTCCTCGGTGTAGTTGCCGATACCAAGGTAGCGGTCCTTGTTTTCGAGGTAGTTGGCGACGATGAGGTAGATGTTCGGATCGTAGAAGAGCCCCTTCTCGGCCAGGACGTCGAGAGTGGCCTGATCAAGCAGCGAACCGTGCTCGATGGTGGTGCAGCCGGCGTTCGCGGCGCGGGTCGCGCTCACCGGGCCGTGCGCGTGGACCAGCGTCCGCAGACCGCGGTCGTCCGCGGCGGCGCAGGCGGCATCGAGCTGTTCCTGCGAGAGCGTCGGTCCGCCGCCGTCCCGGCTGCTCTCGGAGGCGAAGATCTTGATGGCGTCCGCCCCGGCGTCCGCCAGGCGATGCACCTCGGCAGTCATCGCGTCCGGCCCGCCAGTGCGCGCGTTGAGCGAACCGAGCGACGTGATGATCCGGGGGCCGGGGACGACGCCGCGATTCACTGCGTCCCGCACCGGGCCGTCCACCGCCGCACCGAGGCTCTGCACGGTGGTGAAACCGGCCTCGAGCATCTTGATGCCGTTCTCGAGGGCGTGGACCGCGTTCACTTCGGGCGGATCGTCGCGGGTGTACCGGCCATCCTCGCCGAAGTGCCAGTGCAGGTGGACGTGGGTGTCGATGAATCCGGGAAGGATGGTGCCGCCGGGGAAGTCGAGCCGCCGGCCGGCGGGCGGCAGTTCGGCAACCGGCAGGACCGCCGCGATCCGGTCGTCGCGCACGACGACCCCGTGGCCTTCCAGAACGCCGCCCCGGCCGTCCAGCATGCGGTCGGCGGTGAGGACCAGCATGGCGTCGTGCGCCGGCCCCGGCTCAGGCGGCTCGGAACCGCAGGCCGCCAGCAGCCCCGAGGCGACGACCAACCGGAGGAGCCGAGCCATCGCGCGGAGGTTCACGGTTCCGGGGTTCCCCCGGCTCGCATCAGAGTTCGCCGGTCAACCGGGAAGCGGTGCGGAGCGAGAGCGCCGCGAACGTCAGGGTGCCGTTGTTGCACCCCGACCCCACGATGGTCGGGGCGCCGGCGATCCAGAGGTTCTCGTGGTCGTGGGCGCGACCCCAGGCGTCCACCACGCTGTCGTCGGGATCGTCGCCCATGCGGCAGCCGCCGCCTGGGTGGTCGTAGTCGGAGGCGAAGCTGATGTTCAGCATCGCGCCGCCGCCCGCGGTCAGGATCCGGCGGAAGCGCTCCTCGATCTTTTGCTCCGTGTATCCGCGGAGTTCGGCGGACACGGGATCGTCCACAAAGTCGATCCGGGGAAGCGGGTCGCCCCACCGGTTCTTGCGGTTCGGTTCGAGGGTCAGGGCGCTCTCGCGCGCCGGGATCACGTCGTAGTAGCCCCGCATGCGGAGCGAACCGGTCTCGATACGCCGCCGCCAGTCGTTCAGGGCGGCGTCGCCGAGCAGCAGGTTGCCGTGGTCGTCCCGGAGGCGGGCCCGCTTGCCGACGTCGGACTCCCAGATCCGGAGATCGTGGCGGATGTACTTGCCGTCGGGCTGGGCCTCGTCGTCCTTGTGCTGGAAGCGCTTGGAGAGCAGGCTGTCCTGCCGGTAGATCCCCGGGTAGAGCCGCATCGGCACGGACACGAAGGCGTTCACCCAGCGGTGCCCGGTGATGAAGCGCCCCACCGTCCCCGAACGGTTCGCGATCCCGTCCGGGAAGCGGCCGCCCGCGCTCATCAGCAGCACGTGGGACGACCAGGCGTAGCCGGCGGCCAACACGAAGTGCCGGGCCCGGATGGTGACCGGGTCGTCGGGATCGTCCCGGTGGAAGGCGTCGGCCTGCCCGATGGCGTCCGAGTCGGCCCTCGGGACGAGTCGCCGCACCATGGTGCGGTCGTGCAGCGTGATCCGCCCCGCCCCAAGCAGGCTCCGGAACGTGAAGTCCGGGCTGTACTTGGCGCCGGTGGGGCAGATCGAGCAGGTGTCGCAGCGGATGCACTCGCGCCGACCGCGCCAGGGACGCGAGTTCTTGGAGACCGGGTTCCGCCAGTAGGGGATTCCGGACTTCTCGGCCCATTCCTTCGCGAGCGTCAGGTTGTAGGACGTTGGCAGCGGGTCCATCGGGTAGCCGCCGGAGCGCGGGTCGTACTCGGGCGGGCCGGGCTCGCCCGCCACCCCGATCCGCTCCTCGGCCTCCTGGTAGAAGGGATCGAGGTCCTCGTAGGAAATGGGCCAGTCCGTTCCGACGCCGAAGAGGCTCCGGAGCCGGAAGTCCTCTGGCGAGTAGCGCGGCGTGGTGCCTCCCCAGTGCATCGCGAGCCCGCCCACCGACATGGCGCGCGACTGGGCGTTCTTGCAGGAATGCCCGGGTATGTGGTCCCCCTGGTACGGGTTCTCTCCGTAGTCGAGGAAGCGGCGGCGGGTGTTGAAGCGATCCTCGAAGTCGAAGATCCGGTTCCCGGCCTCGATCACCGCGATGGACGCCTCGGTGTCCTCGGCGACCCGCTCCGCCACCATCGCGGAACTGATCCCGCCGCCGATGATGGCGACGTCGGCTTCGATGACCCTGGGCACGGTCAGCCTTGCACCCCGTCGGTGGCGAGCGGCGGCGGCAAGACCGCGCCGGAGGCGAGATCGCGGCAGGCGGCCGCGTTGATGCGGGCGCCGTAAGCCAGATCGGCGATCCTGGGCCGCGAATAGAAGCGGGCCAGCAGCCCCACGGCGATGTGCCCGGCGTACGCCGGCCGCGGGAGGTCGGCATCGGCGTCGTGACGCTCGAGATCGGCGGCGATCAGCTCCCGGCGCTTCTCGACCGGAAGATCGGCCAGTCCCGATCCGTGCTGCCTGGTCGCGAGCAGGTCGAGCGCCTGGAGCTGCGACGCCCAGCGGGGCGCCGGGTGCGGCGGACCGTACTGCACCTCGACGGACGACAGGTACGGATGCGGCAGCTCCGCCACCGGCTCGAAGCCGTTCATCCAGGTGACGAAATCGCGGAGCGCGTCCCGGACGCCGTCCGCGCCGATCTCCGCCGGGAGCACGGCTTCGGCGAACGCGTGGAGGAGGGGCAGGTCGAGAGAAAGGGACAGAGACTGGGATTCCTGCCCCGCCTTCGCCGCTCCGGCCGGCGCCGCAACGGCGGCGACCACCGCGCCCGAAGTCTTCAGGAACTTGCGGCGGCTGCGCCGATCCTCACCTGCCTTCACGGAGGCCGATCATAGCGGGAGGAGCCGGAGAAGACGATGTGCTACCGTGTGCGTCATCATGGACGGAACATCCGCCGCCACCTCGCGGGTTGGCGTCCGCGAGCTTCGCCAGAACCTCAGCGTCTATCTGCGCCGCATCGATCGCGGGGAGCGCTTCGAAGTGACGGATCGGGGCCGGCCGGTGGCGCTTCTCGTGCCCCTCCCAAGTGGGCTCTCGCCTCTTCAGCGGCTGATCGCGGAAGGACGGGTGCGCGCCCCGGCGGGCGATCCGCGGGACCTGCCGCTCCCGGAGGGTGAGCCGAGCAACGCCGTCAGCGAGGATCTGATCCGCGACCGCGAGGACCACCGCTTCTAGCAGCCGGCCGTAGTCACGGTGATCTATCTCGATTCGTCGGCGATCGTGAAACTCGTCGTTCCAGAGCCGGAATCCGATGCGCTTCGGCAACATCTCGCGCCGACCGGCGACTGGATCTCCAGCGCGCTCGCACGGATCGAGGTCCTGCGGGCGCTGGGTCGAAGGAACCTCCCTGGCGAATCCGTGCGAGCTGCGGAGCGAATGCTCTCCCGGATCGCGCTCGTCCCGTTGGACGACCGCGTGCTGAGCGCGGCGGCGGAGGTGGAACCGGCCGGCCTGCGGAGTCTCGACGCGATCCACCTCGCCACGGCGCTGTCCCTGTTCGGCCTCGGTTCGTTCGTGACCTACGACCAGCGCCTCTTCGCAGCCGCGAGCGCCGCCGGACTCCGGGCGATGGCGCCGGCCTGAGCGGTTCCGCATGCGGTTGCTGTCTGGAAC
Organism: Acidobacteriota bacterium; assembly: GCA_009835985.1. Taxonomy (GTDB): domain Bacteria; phylum Acidobacteriota; class Vicinamibacteria; order Marinacidobacterales; family Marinacidobacteraceae; genus Marinacidobacterium. The sequence continues at coordinate 39,965 of VXWI01000007.1, forward strand.
GTCGGCTGCCCGGCCGCTGGGGCGCCGAGTCGTCCCGTTCCTCCTCATCGTTGGCGCGGTCGCCGCCGCCCAGCCTTCCCGGCTCGATCCGCAGCTCGAGGAGGTCCTGAACGCGGTGCGGGACGGCGAGTTCGAGATCATGGCCGCGGCGATCGACGGGGGGATGGCGGTGGACGCCAAGGCGCCGAATGGCATGACCGCGCTCCACGTGGCGGCGGTGCTCGGACGGGAGCGCTTCGTTTTGTGGCTCCTCGAGAAAGGGGCCGCGGTGAACGATCCGGCGCAGAACGGCATCACCCCGCTCAACCGCGCCGCGATGGGCGGCCATCTCGGCACGATGGAACTCCTGCTCGAAGCCGGAGCGGACGTGAACGCCGCGGCCCGCTGGGGCGCGACGCCGCTGCTGAGCGCGGTGGACCGGGGCCGGACGGAGGCGGTCCGGATGCTGCTCGCGGCGGGCGCCGATCCCACGGTGACGGCGGCGAACGGTGAGACCGCGCTCAGCCTCGCCCGCCAGAAGGAGCACCGCGACATCGTGGCCCTCCTCTCGGAAGATCCGGAGACCGTGCGCACCGAGCGCGAGGCCGCTGCCGACCGGCGGTCCTCCCGGGCAGACACCCACCACCGGACCGGGGTGGCCTTCGACGACGCCGGCGACATCCGGCGCGCCATCGAGTCCTACCGGCTCGCGCTCGAACAGGACCCCGACGATCCGCTGATCCGCTATCGCCTCGGCCGCGCGCTCCACCGCTTCGGCGAACGCGAGGCGCTCGTTCACCTGATCGAGGCGGTTCGGGGATGGGAGGCCATGATCGACGCGGGGGAGGCACTCGCACCGATCGTGCGGCCGGCGCTCGAGGACGCGTGCGGGGTGCTGGCGGATGCCGAGCGAACACAAGACGCCGCGCGCTGCGAGGCGGCGCTGGCCCGGTCCCGCCGCTGACGAGACCCGGCGCGTCGGACCCCGTCTCTAGAATCCCGGCGTAAGGAGGTACGCCGTCATGTACTCGGCTGTCACCCGCCGGTTCACGGCGATCGGGTTCACCCTGGCCTTGGCCTCATTCCTGGCAGCAGGGTGCGACGACGAAGCGAGCCCGACGGCGCCCGCGCCCGCGCCCCCCGCACCCGCGCCACCACCGCCACCGGCCGCGATGCCGGAACCGGCGCAGATCCGGGCGGACGAGGTGGTGGACCGCGACACGTTGCGCCGCTTCGTGGAAGAGGCAGTCCGGATCGCTGCCGCCGAGATCGCCTCGGCCGACGAGGCCTACGCCTGGTTCGACGCCAACTTCCGGCCGGAGGGCCAATGGCGACAGGGGGAGATCTACCTGTACGTGATCGACCTGAACGGCGTCAGTTTCTTCAACGCCGCGTCGCCGGGAATCGAGGGAATGGACCTTTCGGACTTCACGGACGTCGAAGGCGTCCGGAGCAACGAGGAGCTGATCGCCGCCGCGACGGCGGGCGGGGGCTTCGTGGAGTACCTCTGGCCCAACCCGGCGGTCGAAGGCGACGAGGAAACCGGATCACCGAAGCTGGGGTACGCGGCGCTCCTGTCGATCGGAGACCTCGACCTCGTGGTGGGATCCGGGATCTATCCGCCGGTCACCGCCGCCGACGTCCGGAACCGGGGGACGCTGAAGTCCTTCGTGGAGCGGGCGGCGAGCGTCGTCGCCGAGAACGGCCCCAATCTGGAAACCGCGTACGCCTTTCTCGACGCGAACTTCCGCGAGGAGGGCGAGTGGCGGCACGGTCAGGTCTACGTGTTCGCCCAGACGATGGAACTGATCAACTTCTTTCACGCCTTCCGGCCCGGGATCGAAAAGCTGGACCGTTCGGAGGTCGAGGACCTGAACGGCGTGAAGATCAATCAGGAACTCCGCGTGGCCGCGCAAGCCGGCGGCGGATACGTCGAATACTGGTACGACAACCCGGCGGTGGAAGGCGACGAGGAGACCGGGTCTCCCAAGGTGGCCTACGCCACGGTCCTGACGATCGGATCGACGCCGCTCATCTTCGGTTCCGGGATCTATCCGGAGCAGCCCGGCGGGGAGTAGTCCGGGGCGGGATCGCGTTACCCGCCAACCCGCCGATGCCGGCGCGTTGCCGCCGGTAAGATGGCCGCATGGCGCTGAGCACCGAATACCTCGAACGGTGCATCGTCACGCTGGAGACCGCCCTGAAGGGGCTTGCCGACCATCAGCCGGACGAGATCGCCTATGACATCTACCGGGCGGCCTGCGTGAAGGAGTTCGAGTTGATCCTCGAACAGAGCGGGCGACTGCTGCGGAAGAAGATCGGCGCCTGGTCGGCATCCAACCAGGCCGCCGCGAAACTGACGTTCAAGGACGTGTTCCGGACGGCCGCCAAGCACGGCCTGCTCGAAGCCGACGAGTGTGAACGCTGGCTCGAGTACCGCGAGAGCCGCAACGACACCGCACACGACTACGGGGAAGGGTTCGCCGAATCGGCGGTCCGGCGTCTGCCACAGTTCGTAGTCGACGCGAGAGCCCTGGCGCGGAGGCTGGATGAACGCATCGAAGGATGACCGGCTAAGCCTGCTGCCGCAGCATCGGCAGAAGGTCGAGGAGATCCTCCGGTCGTGCGCGCCAGGCGTGGAGGTGTGGGCTTACGGGAGCCGGGTCAACGGGCGGAGTCACCCGGGCAGCGATCTGGACCTCGTCCTACGCGGCCCGGGACTGGAGCGGCTACCGCTCGAAGTGCTGGGAGCGCTTTCGGAGGCCTTCCACGACTCCACGATCCCCTTCTTCGTCGAGGCGCGGGACTGGGCGCGGCTCCCGGAGAGCTTCCACGCCGAGATCGGACGGGACTACGTGGTACTGGTCGGTGCGGGCTGAACTCCCGGGCCGGTGGAGTCGCGAAGCCGTGAGTTGACACCGAACTGTGGTTCCGGACACTGCGGAGTCTCATGAAAACCGTCAACGCGACGCAGCTTCGACCGTCGCTCGGCAAGGTGCTCGACCAGCTCGAGCACGACGGCGCCCCGATCATCGTGTGCCGGCGCCGGGCCCCGGTAGCGGTCCTGGTGGGCCTCAAGGACTACCGCCAGAAGTTCGTTGACCGGACGGCCGACGACCAGCGCCGTAACGTGGTCGCGAAGCTCAGGAAGCTCCGATTCGAGTCGCCGAGGACGGGCACAACCCTCGATCTGCTGCGCGACCTGCGGTCGTGATCGTTTAGACCAATCGGAAACAGCCGTCTGGTCCGGGTGCTCGGCGCGTAGCTTCCGAACGGCGTGCTGGACTCGGCAACCGCCGGGGGCACCGTCTGCGCGAGTAGCGGTGCGCCGTGCGCGGCGCGGAGCGCCGCGCGTGCCGGTCTGGAGACCGGCGTTCCAAGCCGCGTCGTCTCAGCTTGACTCGCGGACCACGTCGTCGCGGGTCTTGCGGATGTTCTCGAAGCTGCCCTGGGAGATGACGTAGTACCAGTCGGCGAAGCGGCGGGTGAGGGTTTCCTCCAGTTCCCGGCCCTTCTCGACGTCGTCCTCCCAGCGGTCCCAGGCGCGCGCGAGGTCCCGGTTGTCGCGGTCCGCGTCGGTGAGTTCGTCGGACGGCTTGTCCTGGTAGTCGCGGTTCGCGGGGCGGGGCGGCTCGGGGAAGCGTTCGGGACGGAACTCCGCGGTCACGAAGAGGTAGCGATTTTCGGCGGGGCCGGATGACGCCGCCTCCGCGGTGTCCTCGGCTTCGCTGCCGGCGCTCACGTCCTCGTCCCGGCCGTAGACGACTTCCCCGAAGCGGAGGGTGTAGCGGATGCCCTCCTCCGTCTCGAGCCGGACCTCGCCTTCGTTCGACAGCAGGCTGCCGCCCTGGGTGAGGTAGTAGCCGCGGCTCTGCAACGAGAGGATGTCGGCGTTCGAGACGCCCGCCGCGTCGCCGGTCAGGGTCGCCGCGATGCCCTCGGGCTTCGGCCGCACTCCGACGATCTCGAGCTCATCGGCGGCCCGGAGGATTTCGTTCACCTCGAAGGAGTCCACCTCCTCGCTGGAGCCGAGGCCCTCGGCCACCCAGTCGCCGTCCACCTTGTCGAGCGCGAGACGTCCCCGCCGGTCCACCTGGAGGGTGCGCTCGTTGATGGTGTAGTCCTCGAGGACCGCCTCGTCCACCCGGTTCCGGTCCATGAGGAGCAGGTCGCGCTCGATCCAGTCCCCGAACTGGGCCGAGATGTCCACCCCGAGCTGCGAGACGTAGACGCGCTTCTGGCCCGGGACGCGGACGAAGTAGGACCCCTCGCGGTCCGGCACCTCACGGCCGATGACGAGGTCCGCCAGCACCCGGTCGCCCGAGGCCTTCACGGTCACCCGGCGTCCCCGCCCGATGAGCGAGACCGCCCCCTCGTCGAGCGGGTCCACCACGCCGAGCGCGGGATGGTCGGCCACGTTCTCGGAACGGAAGTCGTCCTTTTCGAGGAGCATGACGCCGGCGGCGGTCTGCGCCAGCCGGTCCTGGCCGTCGGCGGGGTAGTCGTGGTGGCTGGGGATGGTCCAGATCCCGTTCTCGTTCTGCACCCGGAACGGGATCGCCTCGGCGGTGGCCTCGTCGAACTCGATGATCTCGAGCGACATCGCCTCTTCGGGGTCCTCGAAACTCGGGAAGAAGCGCTCCCCGAGGTCCACGAAGTCGCTCGGCTCGGGGTTGCGCGGGGCGCTGACCGCGGCCAGCACGGTCAACAGGAGGGCCGCGCCGGCGATGGTCTGGGTGCGGCGGAGCTCCGGCCCGCCCGTCTTGCGGGCTTCCGGAGTTGCGGCCGTGTTCGTCGTTTCGCTCATCGCTCCTCTCTCCTTACCGGTCACTGCTGGCGGAGGCGCCGCGCAGCCGCAGCGCCCTCCACTTCGGCCCGCCGGCGCCGCACGAAGGTCCAGACCCCGAGCAGGAACACCGGGATCGGCGGCAGCAGCACCGCGGCGGTGCGGATGCCGCTCTGGATGCGGCGGATCTGCGCTTCCATGCGCTCTTCGCTGGCGCGGATCTGCGCGTCCTTGTCGGCGTTGATGTTCGCCTCCAGCACGCTGAAGCGGCGGTTCTCCACCTCCTGGAGGTTGCGGGCCATGATCTGCTTCGCCTGCGCGTCGAGGTCGTCGCGCTCCTCGACGGCCGCGACCCGCCGGTCGAGCCGTTCCTGCGCCTGGCGGAGCGCCTCCTGGGCGCTGGACTCCGCCTCGTCCTCTTCGAGGCTCCGCTGCTCGGTGAACTCGCGGACCCGGGATTCCACGGCCTCGAGGGTCCGGTGGCGCACCCGGCGGTTCCGGAGCGCCACGAAGGACTCGTCCCCGACGAGCACGTCCATGGCATTCAGGAAGAACGACACGTTGTCGAAGTTGAGGTTCGGAGGCCCGATCCGGCGCAGCTCGAAGAACTGCTCCGAAATGAAGTCGAGGTCGGCGATCGCGATGACGCGCGTGCTGTCCGCCTCGGGCATCGCGGACGGACCCGCGTCATCCCCGGTGGCCTCGTCCGGTTCGGGGCGGAAGGTGCGCGCCTCCGCGGCGACCACGTAGTGCATCGGGTCCGGCCGGTGCGGCAGGTTGGGGTTCAGCTGCGATCCCAGGAAGTTCCGCTGCACCATCTGGAAGTAGGGAAGGACGCCGGACACGTCCCCGGTGGTGAGGAGCGGCTCGAACTCGGCCACCGCTCCCGGCAGGGGTTCGAAGTACCCGGGATAGATGAGGACGACCTGCTGGAGCCCGGCGCTCGCCGGCGAGGCGTCCGAGAAGACGTCGAGGTTGCCGCTCCCCTCACCCAGGAACACGACCTCCGGCGGCAGATGGCCGAGGTCGGGATGCGGGTTGTAGGCGTCCCAGACGATCCCGCCCGGGTCCCACGAGATCCCGAGGTTCGCCAGGAAGGACTGGATGTTTCCCTTCGGAGTCGGCGGCGGCTGGCCCTGCTGCATGAAGGGGTTCTGCGAGGCGCCCGGCGGCTCGGAGGGAGCGAGGCCGATGTTCACCACCGGGAGCGGGTCCACGAGCAGGACCGCCGGCACGCCGGTGCGGATGAAGTCGGTGACGTTGTTCATCTCGTCGTCCGCAAGCGTCGACGGAAGCACCACCAGCAGGCCGTCCACCTCCTCGGTGATCATCGCGTTCGGCTGGACCTGCACCACCTCGTACTGCTTGCGGAGTTCGTCCACCACCGACCATTCCGGCGAACTCCGCATGGTCTGGAAGTCGAGGCCGCCGAAGATCCGGAGCTCCTTGGAGATCACCCCGATCCGCTTCTTGTCGGTGTTGGCCACCACCCGGATGCTGCGGGCGAGCTCGTACTCCACCGGCAGCCCTCGGTCGAAGAACGGAATCACCTGCTCCTCGGCGGCGCAGGTGAACGCGACCCCCATGAAGACGTCGCTGACCCCGGTCCTCGCCGAGCTGACGCTGGGGATCTCCCGCGGCATGATGCCGAACTTCTCCCGGGCCTCGCGGGCGGACTCGGTGAACGGCTCCGTGTCCTCGACGAGCACCTGGACCCGGCCGCCGCTCACCGACTCCATCTCGCGGAGCACGCTCATGAGGGTCGCGCGGGTCTGCACGAGCGGTTCGGGCACCTCGGGGCTCAAGTAAGCCTGGACGAAGACCGGCCGGTCGTCGGGCAGCGCCCGGAGCAGCTCGCGGGTCTCCGCGGAGAGCGAATGGAGCCGCTCGGCGGTCGTGTCGACGCGGAACCCCAGCCGCGAGATGAGCACGATGGCGCTCAGCAGGGCGAGCGCCACGGAGACCGCCCGCACCGCGTGGTGCGTGGACATCCGGTAGCCGTCGGCGGCGGCGGGCCAGTGACGCTTCCCGATGAAGAGGACGTTCAGGTAAAGGAAGAATCCGGCGACGGCCGCGAAATAGAGCACCGAAGTGAACGGGATCACGCCGCGGCCGAACTCGTCGAAGTGGTGGATCGCCGAAACCGGCTCCACCGCCCGGGCCAGCCACGGGCTGAAGCTGCCGAGGAAGAGGTCGGGCAGCACCAGCACCCCCGCCGCCACCGCTCCCAGGATGAACGCCACCGTGGGGATCGAGGTGAGCAGCGACGCCGCCATCCCGGCGGCCGCGAGCGCCGCGCCGAGCAGCGCGTAGCCGACGTAGTTGGCGAACAGCAGGCCCCAGTCGGGACTCCCGAGGAACATCAGGACGAGCGCGTGGCTGAGCGAGAGCGCCAGCGCGGCTCCGAAGATGCCGAGCACCGCCATGTACTTGCCGAGCACGATCTCGAGGTCGGTCGCCGGAAGGGTGAGCAGCAGCTCGTCGGTGCCGAGCTTCTTCTCCTCGGCCCACACCGACATGGTGAGCGCGGGGATGAAGAAGATGAGAATGTAAGGGAACAGCCCGTTCAACTGGTCGAGGTTCGCCAGGTTGTTCAGGAAGAAGCGGTCCTGCCAGAACGCCGCGGCGGCGCTCAGCAGGATGAACAGCGTCAGGAAGACGTAGCCCGACGGGTTGGAGAAATACATGCGGAGGTCCCTCCGCATGAGGGCCGCCACCACCGGGCGGCGGACGTTCGGGATTTCGACGAGGCCGGGCATCACGCAGCCTCCTCGGGCGCGCCGTTGTCGGACGCCGTCTCCGCGCCCGGCCCGGTGAGTTCGTAGAAGCTGTCTTCCATCGAACCTTCGCGCTGGAGGTCCGACGGAACTCCGTCGAACACGAGGCGGCCCCCGTTCACGACGAGCACCCGGTCCGCCACCGCTTCCACCTCGCGGAGGATGTGGGTGGAGATGAGGACGGTCTTGCCGGCGCCCAGCCGCCGGATGTTCTGGCGGAAGTCCCGGATCTGGTTGGGATCGAGGCCCGCCGTGGGCTCGTCCATGATGAGCACGTCGGGGTCGTGGAGGAGCGCCTGGGCCACCCCGACCCGCTGGCGGAAGCCTCGGGAGAGTTTTCCGATGGGCTTTTCCATCACCTCGTCGAGCGCGCAGAGAGCGGCCACTTCCCGGATGCGGGAGGTCAGCCGGGCCGGCGGGATCTCGCGGGCCTCCCCGAAGAAGCGGAGCAGTTCCGCCGGGGTCATGTCCGGGTAGAGCGGGCCGTTCTCGGGCAGGTAGCCCAGCCGGCGGGTCGCGTCGAGGCGCTGCTGGTGGACATCCAGTCCGGCGATCGCGGCGGTGCCCGCGCTGGGGGCGAGATAGCCGGTCAGCATCTTCATCGTGGTGGTCTTCCCGGCGCCGTTCGGCCCCAGGAAGGCGACAATCTGCCCCCGGGGAATCGCGAAGCGCACGCTCTCGACGGCCACGAAGGGCCCATAGAACTTGCTGAGATCGCGCGCCTCGATCATGATCGGTTCGGTCATATCGAGGTACCTCTGCCTTTGCAGGGGAAAAGGCGCGGAATTCTAGCCACAGACCGTCAGGCGCCGTCCCCGGACCCGGCCGCCGCTTCTGCGGCGATCATCGCTTCCAACTGACGGCGGAAGCGCAGCGGTCCGGCGTCGATCGGCAGATTGATGTGCGGGGAGGTCGCGGTGTCCATGCCGGTCTGCACTTCGTTCAGGACGGCGCGATCCTCCTCGAAGGCCTCGCGCACGTCCTCGCTCATCATCTCGCTCAGGTCGTCGTCGTCCGGCCGGACGTTGCGGAGCTGGAACCAGTAGTAGCGGGTTTCCCGCTCGCTCACCGGGGTCATGAAGTTGTAGCTGTCCATGATGAAGGTGCTGTCGGCGAGCGGCCCGTCCGGCCCGCCGGTGCCCGCCGGCGTGAAGATCGCCCGGATGAACGCGAGCGACGGGTAGCGGACCTCGTAGTGCTGTAGCCGGTCGCAGTTGCCCTCGAACGCGACGATCTTCCGGTAGAAGGGGGCGGGCTCCGCGTCCAGCATCCAGCGATGCACGATGACGCCGTCCTTCGTTCCGGTGACCTCCAGGGGAGCGTCCCGCGCAGCGTCCTGGGCGAAGGACGTCGCATGGACCCAGGCGACGTGGGTCGGGTCGAGCAGGTTGTCGCACACGAACAGGTAGTTGCACTCGAGCTCCAGCGCCGGGCCCCGGTTGAGGCCCCAGGCCGGGTCGTCGAAGTTGGGGATGGCGATGATCTTCGCGGGGTCCGCCAGTTCGGGGGCGCCCATCCAGATCCACACCAGGCCGTACTTCTCGTGCACCGGGTACGGACGGACACTCGCGCCCGGCGGAATGCGCCCGCTGCCCGGCGCCCAGACACACTGTCCGGAAACGTCGAAGGTCAGACCGTGATACCCGCATTCCAGGTTGCCGTCCCGGACCCGGCCCTGCGAGAGCGGCAGCTTGCGGTGCGGGCAGGCATCCTCCAGTGCGACGACCTCGTTCGCGTTCGGGCGGAACAGGCAGACCCTTTCGCCAAGCACCCGGATCTGCCGCGGCCGCTGGCCGATCTCGCTGCTCCAGGCGGCGACGTACCAGGCATTCCTGAGAAACATCCACGTTCCCTCGCTCCGGTGAATTCTGGAGCAATTGGCCCCCGTTGACCCGCCATACAATGCGGGACATGCGGACTCCGTTCCCGGGACGCCGGATCGCCGCGCTCGGACTGGTCGCGGGAGCGGTCTGGCTGGGTCTCGGGAGCACCGCGCGCGCCGAGGCGCCCCGCCGTCCGCAGGCGGTCGTCCTCGCGCCGGGCACTCCGGCTGGCGAGGCACTCCTGATCGGCAACCGCGCCGGAACGGTCAGCGTCATCCGCACCGGCGACCTCACCCTCCTGGGAGAGGCCCCGGCCGGCGCCAACATCACCGACCTGGTGCTGCTGCCGGGCGGCGGCGGCCGGGTGCTCGCCATCGACCACGGCGCGCACGAACTCCTCGTGCTCGGCCCCGGAAACGGCGACTGGACGGCTCCCGGCCCCTTCCCGGCGGCCGCCGCGGCCCCGCTCCTCGAAGTGGAGGCGGCGGTCCCGACCTGCCGCTACCCGGTCCGCGCCGCCCGGCAGGACTCGTCGCTGGCGGTCTCGTGCCTCTGGTCGCGGCGGGTGCAGATGTACGACCTCACGGGGCCGGACGTGACCGCCGGGGATCTGGACACGCCGCGCTGGGTCGCCGACCTCTCCTTCGAGCCGCAGGAAATGCTGTTCCTGGGCGACGGGAAGCTGCTGGTCGCGGACGCCTTCGGCGGCGGCCTCGCGATCGTTGCGGCCGCCGACGGCGAACTGCTCCGCACGAAAGAACTCACCGGCCACAACCTCAGGGGCCTGACGCTCCTTCCGGACGGGCGGCTCGGGATCACCCACCAGGAACTCCATACCGGGATGCACACCACCTCGGACGACATCCGCTGGGGGGTGTTCATCACGAACAGCGTCAGCCTGATGCCGCTGGACGACCTGGTTTCCGGCAACCCGCGCCTGGGGCGGCGCACCCGGATCATGGATCTGGGCGATGTCCTCACCCCGTCGGGCGATCCGGCGGCGATGGTCGTTTCGTCCGAGGGCGAGTTGGTCATCGCGCTCTCCGGAGTCGGCCGGCTCGCCTTCGGCGGCGCCGACGCCCGGCGGATGAGCCACGCGCGGGTGGGGCGCGGCCCCTCGGCGATCGCTGCCGGCGGGGACGGACTCCTCTACGTGGCCAATACCCGGTCCGACGAGATCTCGGTGGTTTCGCTCGCCGACCAGACCGAGGTGGCCCGGATACCGCTCGGGCCGGCGGCAACGCTCAGCGCCGCAGAACGCGGGGAGCTGCTCTTCCACGACGCGTCACTCTCGCTCCGCGGCTGGATGAGCTGTGCGAGTTGCCACACCCAGGGACACACGAACCACCGTCTCTCGGACACCCTGGGCGACGGCACCTACGGCGCGCCCAAGCGGGTCCTTTCGCTGCTCGGGGTGGCGGACACGAAGCCGTGGGCCTGGGACGGGCAGATCCGCAGGCTCGAGGACCAGGTGGTGAAGTCGGTGCGCACCACCCTCCGGGGCCGGCGGCTCGAGGAGCGCGAGGTGAGCGACCTCGCCGCCTACCTGCGCACCCTCGAACTACCGGAGGTGGACGCACCGGTGGAATCTGCGCTCCTGGCAGAGGGACGGGAAGCGTTCGACCGCTACGCCTGCAACCGCTGTCACACCGCCCCGGTCTACACCTCGCCGGGGGTCCACAACGTGGGCCTGACCGACGAGTTGGGACGCGACCGGTTCAACCCACCGTCGCTCCGGGGAGTCCGGTTCCGGCGGGCGCTCCTCCACGACGGCTCCGCCAGGTCCATCGAAGAGGTCTTCGACGTCCATCCGGGACTCGGCGTCGAGGTGAGCGCGGACGACCTCCCCGCCCTGATCGCGTTTCTGCGGACGCTGTAGGGAACGCCGGCTCGGAGCGCCGGCCTCCGGCCGGCATCGCGCGGGAGCGCGAAACCCGCGTGGGTCGCGCCGCGCGATGGGAACGAATGCCGCAGCCCGGCTCCTAGCGCCTGGTGTTTCGCCGTCCCGGGTCGCGCGTAGGCGATCAGAACCCTTTGCGTTGTGCGTTTCGCCTCGCTGCGCTCGGCGATGCCGGCCGGAGGCCGGCGCTCCGAAACCTACTGCTGCGCTTCGAATTCCGCCGCTGCGGCGGCGGCCCGCGCCTCGAGCTCCTCTTCGGTCAGGTCCTCGATATGCGTCGCCAGGCTCCAGCGATGCCCGAACGGATCCACCACGTTCGACATGCGGTCTCCCCAGAACTGGTCCTCCGGTGGCCGAATCTCGCGGGCGCCTTCCTCCACTGCCTTCGCGTGCACGGCGTTTACGTCCGGGACGTAGAGGTGGATCGTGGTGCTGGTCCCCCCCAGGGTGTCCGGGGAGACGAACCCGGCCTCCGCCGGCGGTCCCGGAAACTCCTGGGCCATGTAGATCTGGCTCTCGCCGAAGCGGAGTTCCGCGTGCATGACGGCGCCGCCCTCTCCCTCCATCGAGGAGTCCACGGTCGCGCCGAGCACCTCCTGGTACCAGGCGAGCGCCGCCTGTCCGTCGCGGACAACGAGATAGGGGGTGACCGCGTTGGCGCGGTTCGGAATGTAATGCGTGGCCTTGGCCATGAGGCTTCCTGCTCCTTTGCTGGGGATCGTGACGTGAACGCGGACGGCGCCGCTGCTTCCGGAACGACCGAACGGGCTGAAAGGTTCGATCAGGGTGCGGATTCTGACGGTTGGAGCGTCGAGTGGCCCGGCGGAAAGCGGGCCGTTACCCGCGGTCTTGTCCTCGAACCAGCAGCCCGGCAAGTGGCCGGCTCCCAAGCCAGTAGGTCAGGTCGCGCGGATGACCGACGTCCCAGACTGCGATATCGGCGCGCTTCCCTGGCTCGAGCGTCCCCCGGTCGTGCTCGAGCCCGAGCGCCCGCGCCGCGTGGCGCGTCACCCCGGCAAGGCACTCCTCCGGCGTGAGCCCGAAGAGCCGGGCAGCCAGCCCCATCGCTTCGGGGAGCGAGCCGAGTGGCGATGTTCCCGGGTTGCAGTCGGTGGCCACCGCAATCGGGACTCCGTGCCGGCGCAGCGCCCCGACCCGAGGGCGGCGGGTCTCGCCGAGCGTCAGGAAGGCTCCGGGAAGCAGCACCGCCACCGTGCCGGCGCCCGCGAGCGCCTCGATCCCCGACTCCGGCGTGTACTCCAGATGGTCGGCGGAGAGCGCCCCGAAGCGCGCCGCGAGCGCCGCCCCGCCACCGTCGGTCCGCTGGTCCGCGTGCAGCTTGACCGGCAGGCCCAGTGCGCGGGCGCGCTCGAAGAGCGGGGCGATCTGGACGGCGCTGAAGGCGACCTCCTCGCAATAGGCGTCGACGGCGTCCGCCAGACCGCGGCGCGCCACCTCCGGCAGCAGCGCGTCCGCGACGAAACCCAGATACTCCACGGGCCTCCCCCCGAATTCCGGCGGGACGGCGTGCGCCGCGAGGAGGGTCGCCCTCACCGTCAGTCCGGAGGCGCAGCCCAGGCGGCGCGCCACCTCCAGGGTCCGGATCTCGGTGTCCCGGTCCAGTCCGTACCCGGACTTGATCTCGACGGTGGCCGCGCCGGCGCGGGCCATCGCCTCGAGCCGGCCCCGCGCGCTCCGGAAGAGCTCCTCGGCCGAGGCGGCCCGGGTGGCCCGCACCGTGGCCATGATCCCGCCGCCGGCGGCGGCCAGCTCCTCGTAGGTCGCTCCGCCGAGACGCGCCTCGAACTCGCTCCCCCGGTCGCCGCCGAAGACCAGGTGAGTGTGGCAGTCGATCAGGGCGGGCGTGATCCAGCGCCCCTCAAGCGAACGAACCTCCGTGGTCGCCTGGGCAGGAAGATCGGACCTCGGCCCGACCCAGGCGATCCTGCCGTCCCGGACGGCGAGCGCCCCGTCCTCGACGGCGCCGTAGGGATCGGGAGCGCCCGCGCGCATCGTCGCGATGCGGGCATCGGTCAGCAGGAGGTCCCAGCGGCCCATCGTCCGACGATAGCGTGTGCCAAGCTTCGGAAACGCCGATGAAGCGGATCCTGGCGCGCCGCGCGCTGCTCCCCACCGGATGGGCGGAGGACGTCCTGGTGACGGTCCGCGACGGCGAAATCGTCGAGGTCACGGCAGGGGTTCCTTCCCCACCGGCCGCCGACCTGACCGCCGGGATCGTGATCCCCGGGCTGACCAACGCCCACAGCCACGCGTTCCAGCGGGCGCTGGCCGGGAGGACCGAGCACCGCTCGGACGCCGACCGCGACTCGTTCTGGACGTGGCGCGAACGCATGTACGAACTCACCGGGAGGCTCGATCCCGCGAGCCTCACAGCGATCGCCCGCCAGGCCTACGCCGAGATGCTCGCGGCCGGCTACACGTCGGTCGCCGAGTTCCACTACCTGTTCCGGGACCCTGCCGGACGAGACGACGCCGACGCCATGTTCGAGGCTGTCCGCCGCGCCGCCGCGGACTGCGGGATCCGGCTGATCTACGTCCCGGTGCTCTACGAGCGCGCGGGTTTCGACGCTGCTACTCCGGAAGCGCGGCAGCGGCGCTTCACGATGGATGTCGAGCGTTTCCTCGCCCACCAGGAGCGCGCGGCCGGTTCGGCTTCCGGACGGGTGACGGTCGGGATCGGCGCCCACAGCCTGCGCGCGGTCAGCGAGAGCTCGCTGCGCCGGGTCGCGGCCCGCGCGGCGGCGAGCGGGGCGCCCCTGCACGTCCACATCGCGGAGCAGCGCCGGGAGGTCGAGGACTGCCTCGGCGCAACCGGGTCGCGGCCGGTGCGCTGGCTGCTGGACCGGTTTGACGTCGGGGAGCCGTGGTGCCTGGTCCACGCCACCCACGTCGACGAAGCAGAGACCCGCGATCTCGCTGCCTCCGGCGCGGTCGTGTGCCTCTGCCCCAGCACCGAGGGGAACCTCGGCGACGGCCTGTTCCCGCTGGAACGCTTCCTGCCCGCGGGCGGCCGGATCGCGATCGGCTCCGACAGCCAAGTGACCATCAACCCGTTCGAGGAACTGCGCTGGCTCGAGTACGGCCAGCGCCTGCGCTCGGAGTCCCGGAACGTGACGTCCGTCGAGGATCCGCATGTAGGACGGGAGTTGTTCCGCCGGGTGCTCGCGGGTGGCGCGCAGGCCGCCGGAGCGCCCCGCTGCGGACTGGCGCCCGGAGCGCCCGCCGACCTCGTGGTGCTGGACGGCGAGGATCCGATGCTCGCCGGCCACGGGCCCGCCACGCTGCTGGACGCGCTGCTATTCTCGGGATATCGGGTACCGATCGAACACGTCATGGTCCACGGCGAATGGAAGGTGACAGGCGGCCGGCACGTGGACCGCACCCGGACGGCAAGGGATTTCGCGGACGCGCTGGCCCGCCTCGGGTTGGAGTCGCCATGAAGGCCGCCCCCGCGACGGCCATCAAGGCCCCGACCGGCCCGCTCCTGTCCGCGAAGAGCTGGCTCACCGAGGCGCCGCTCCGCATGCTGATGAACAACCTGGATCCGGAGGTTGCCGAACGGCCCGAGGACCTCGTGGTCTACGGGGGGATCGGGAAGGCGGCCCGGAACTGGGAGGCCTACGAGGCGATCGTCGCGGCGCTGAGACAACTCGAAGCCGACGAGACTTTGCTGGTCCAGTCCGGCAAGCCCGTCGGCGTCTTCCGGACCCATCCCGAAGCGCCGCGGGTCCTCATCGCCAACTCCAACCTGGTGCCGGCCTGGGCGAACTGGGAGCACTTCCGGGAACTCGACCGCAAGGGTCTGATGATGTTCGGCCAGATGACCGCGGGGTCCTGGATCTACATCGGCAGCCAGGGGATCGTCCAGGGCACCTACGAGACCTTCGTGGAGATGGGGCGCCAGCACTACGGCGGGAACCTCGCCGGCCGCTGGATCCTGACCGCCGGGCTCGGTGGCATGGGAGGAGCCCAGCCGCTCGCCGCCAAGATGGCGGGCGCGTCGCTGCTCGCGATCGAGTGTCAGGCGGACCGGATCGAACGGCGGCTCGCTTCGGGATACCTCGACACCCGCGCCGAAACGGTGGACGAGGCGCTGTCGCTGATCGAGGGCTCGGTCCGGGCTCGGTCCCCCCTGACCGTGGGCCTCGTCGGAAACGCCGCGGAGATCCTCCCGGAGCTGCTTGCCCGCGGGGTCCGCCCCGACGCGCTCACCGACCAGACGTCGGCGCACGACCCGGCAAACGGCTACCTGCCGGCCGGCTGGAGCGTCGAGGAGTGGCGAGCCCGGCGGGAGAGCGATCCCGACGCCGTCGCGGCCGCCGCGGTCCGTTCCATCGCCGACCACGTGCGCGCCATGCTCGGCTTCCACGACGCCGGCGTCCCGACCTTCGACTACGGCAACAACATCCGCCAGGAGGCGCTCGGCGCCGGGGTGGAACGCGCGTTCGACTTTCCCGGGTTCGTCCCCGCCTACGTGCGGCCCCTCTTCTGCCGGGGCGTCGGACCGTTCCGTTGGGCGGCGCTGTCCGGCGATCCCGAGGACATCTACCGGACGGACGCGAAGGTCAAGGAACTGATCCCCGATGACCCGCACCTCCACAACTGGCTCGACGCGGCCCGGGAGCACATCCAGTTCCAGGGGCTGCCGGCCCGCATCTGCTGGGTGGGCCTCGGCCAGCGCCATCGGCTCGGTCTGGCCTTCAACGAGATGGTGCGCCGGGGAGAACTTGAAGCCCCCATCGTCATCGGCCGGGATCACCTCGACAGCGGCTCGGTGGCGAGCCCCAACCGGGAGACCGAGGCGATGCGTGACGGCTCCGACGCGGTGTCCGACTGGGCGTTCCTGAACGCCCTGCTCAACACCGCGAGCGGCGCGACCTGGGTCTCGATCCATCACGGCGGCGGGGTCGGGATGGGATACGCGCAGCACGCCGGGTTCGTCATCGTCTGCGACGGCAGCGACGCGGCCGGCCGGCGGATCGAGCGGGTGCTGTGGAACGACCCGGCGTCGGGGGTCATGCGCCACGCGGACGCCGGCTACGAAGAAGCCATCGCCTGCGCCCGGGAGCACGGGCTGAACCTGCCCATGGTCCCGTGAGGATCGAGATCGGGGACGCGATCCCCCTCGCCGCCCTGCGCGCGGCCTGGCGCGAGCGGGTATCGGTCGAACTCGGCGAGCACGCCCGCCGGAGGGTCGCCGCCGCGGCCCGCACGATCGACGCGACGATCGCCGGCGGCGGTCCCGTCTACGGGGTCAACACCGGCTGCGGGCACCTGGTCCACGTGCGGATCGACGCGACCGAACTCCGGAAGCTCCAGGAGAACATCGTCCGTTCCCATGCCGCGGGAGTGGGCGAGGACCTCGGGGACGAAATCGTCCGCCTCGTGATCCTGATGAAGGTGATGGCGCTCGCCCGGGGGCACTCCGGCGTCCGGCTGGAGCTCGTCGAGGCGCTCGCGGCGCTGCTGGAACACGGGATCTACCCCCGGATCCCGGCCAAGGGCTCCGCCGGGGCGTCGGGGGACCTGGCGCCGCTGGCCCACCTCGCCGGTGTACTCATCGGGGAGGGAGCGGCCCGGATCGGGAAGGACTCCGTGAGCGGCGCCGAGGCGCTCCGCCGGGCCGGCCTCCCGCCGATGCGGCTGGCGCCGAAGGAAGGACTCGCGCTCCTGAACGGGACCCAGGTCTCGACCGCGCTGGCGCTCGCGGCGGCTTTCCGGACCGAGAACGTGGTGGCCGCCGCGCTGGTGGCGGGGGCGCTGTCCACCGACGCCATCAAGGGCAGCGACGTGCCGTTCGATCCGCGCATCCAGGAGATCCGCGGCCACCGCGGGCAGGCCGTCGTCGCCGGCGTGCTCCGGGATCTGATCCGCGGCAGCGAGATCCGCGCCTCGCACCTCGACTGCGACCGGGTCCAGGACCCCTATTCGATCCGCTGCCAGCCGCAGGTGATGGGGGCCTGCCTCGACAACCTCCACCACGCCGCGTCGCTCCTCGAGACCGAGGCGAACGCGGTCACCGACAACCCGCTGGTGTTTCCCGACTCGGGAGAGGTGCTCTCCGGCGGCAACTTCCACGCCGAACCGGTGGCCTTCGCCGCCGACATCCTCGCGCTCGCCATCGCCGAGATCGGATCGCTCTCCGAGCGCCGGACCGCCCTGCTGGTGGACCCCCACCTGAGCCGGCTGCCTGCGTTCCTCGTCCACGACAGCGGCCTGAACAGCGGTTTCATGATGGCCGGCATCACCGCGGCCGCAATCACCTCGGAGAACAAGGGGCTCGCCCATCCGGCGAGCGTGGACAGCATCCCGACCTCCGCCAACCAGGAGGACCACGTCAGCATGGCGACCCACGGGGCCCGCCGGCTTCACGACATGCTGGACAACCTCGAGCACATCGTCGCCATCGAGCTGCTCGCGGCGGTGCAGGGAATCGAGTTCCACCGCCCGGCCCAAAGCTCCGGAGCGCTCGAGGAGGCGATCGCCGCCGTGCGAGAGATTTCCGCCCCCTACACGGAGGACCGCTCCCTCGCCCCTGACATCGGCGGCGTCGCAGCGCTGATCGCCGCGGGCGGCTTCCGGAACTACGCCCCGACGGTGACTAGTTCCGGCGCGGGTTCTGGAAGTCCAGGATCCACTGGAGGTTGACGAACACCTCGTTGTCCGAAATCGCCCCGAACCGTCGGCGGAAGTCGGCCTCGATGTGGGTCAGCGTCCAGGGAAGCTCGTAGCGCACTCCCATCCGCACGTAGCTCAGGTGGCCCGGATCCTCGATCGGGCCGTTGTTCGATTCACTACCGAGCTCGACCCCGGTCCAGACTCGCGGCGCGAAGCGCTGGCGGAAACGCGCGAAACCGCCGACGTGCGTCCGTTCGTTCTGATCCCGCTGGTAGACGGCGCTTCGAAACGTCCGGTTGGGTCCGATCGTGCCGTCGAGGTGCGCGGCGGTCTGGCGCCGCGGAATCAGGTCGTCCCCGGTCCCGTCCCGTCCCTCGTAGTGACCGACATCCACCTTCCAGTTTCCTCCGAGGGCCGCGAAGCTGCGGCCGACCCCCGCGATGACGTCCTTGAACCCGTTGGGATCCTCCGCCCAGCCGGACCCCCGCACCACGTGGAGCCGCCCGCTGTAGCCCCCGCGGTCCACGAACAGGAAGACGCCGTTCTCGCGGATCTGGGTCAGCGCGGCGCCGGGCGCGACGCCGATCATCTGGAAGGCGAAGGGGGCGTCCGTGTACTCCGCCATCCAGAGCGGGGCGCTCCGGCCGGCCCGGAGGCGCACCCCCCCGCCGAGGTCGTACTGCACGTAGAGGTCGTGGATCCGGGTCGCCCCCACGTCGTAGGAGGCGCGCGCCTGGATGCGGTCGCCGATCCGGAAGTCGGACCAGACGGAGAGACGCTGAACGGTGACGTCTCCGAGGTCGGAGAGGTTGTCGATGAACCGCCCGCGGAGCCGGAAGGTGTAGTCCACCGCCGGCGCGTCGTCGTCGGCGTCGTCCTGAGCCGTCGTGACCGCGACCGTCGGTTTCTCGTCGGGCTCGGGAAGAGGTTCCGCCAGTGCCGGTACGGCAACGAGGCCGAAGACCAGCCCCGCCAGGAACGCCCGCATCATCCCGATCGAACCTCCCGCATCAGGGTGGAGCGCCTGGCTCCACGGGTAGGACTTGAACCTACAACCAACGGATTAACAGTCCGCTGCTCTGCCATTGAGCTACCGTGGATCAGGAAGGCGCTCCCCACAAAGGCGGGTGAGTTTAGCAGCCGGCCAACTACCTGACGCGGCGTTCGGCCGGCGATCCAGTCCGGCTGAAACGCGCCCGTCCTCCCGGTGGAGGGGCGCCTCGGCAGCCACTTTTGACGCTCCGCCGCGCCGACACGGATGCCGCACGCTTCCGCCGCCGCGGCGTGCGCCAATATCCGTTCCTCCTCGCTGACAGGTTCTGTCCTACCGAGCCCCTAGTCTGGAGCGCATTCACGCGATCAGATGCAAGGAGGCGCTATGAGCAAGGACAATGGACACTTCTTTCCAAACCTGGAGGGAGCGGCGATCGGCCGTCCCATCACCCGCGCCGGGATCTCGTTCTTCCCGGTGTACCTGCTGGAAAACGCGCTGCCGGAGATCGCCACCGGCCCCGCCGCCGAACGGGTCATCGACGAACTGGGCGACGCGTCGGTCGGGGATCTCACGTTGACCAACCCGGGGAAAACGCCCCTGCTTCTCGTCGAGGGCGAACAGTTCGTCGGGGGAAAACAGAACCGCACGATCAACGTCAGCGTGCTGGTCGCCGCCGGAGCGACGGTGACGATCCCGGTCACCTGCCTGGAGCAGGGCCGCTGGGGAAGGCGGCGGGACTTCCGTCCGGCCTCCACCCACACCCCCCGCCGGGTGCGGCGCACCCTGCGCGACGCCGTGGCGGCCCAGGCCGGCACGGCAAGCGCCCGCCGCGGTGCGCAGGGAGACGTGTGGGGTGCGATCGACGGTGAGCTGCGGCAGATGCGGATGCACTCGCGGACGGCGGCGATCGCGGATGCCGATGCCGTGTTCCACCGCGACCAGAACCGAGGCGCCGCGGTGGAGGAACTGGTGCGCCTAGGCCCGCTCCCCGGCCAGTGCGGTTTCGTCGTGACCCACGGTCCGCGGATCGTCGGCGCCGAGATCTTCGGTGCTCCCGAGCTGCTCAGACCGCATTGGGGGGCGCTGGTGCGTTCCTACCTCCTGGAAGAGCCGACCGCGCGCGGCTGGCCCTCCCCCGAGCGCGTCCTGCGCGCCCTCCGGGGCATCAGCCGGGCGGAGTCAAAGCGGTCGCCCGGACTCGGGCTCGGTCAGGAACGGCACTACACGAGCGAGAAGGGGGCCGGCCAGGCGCTGACTCTCGAGGAAGCGGCCGTTCACATCTCGGTCCTCAGCCGGTAGGCGGGCTCCTGATACCTATGCAACGTCGCGCGCGCAGCGGGTTCCGTGAGGGTGGTTCAAGGCTTCGACGGGCGCGGCGCACCAGTTGCTCTGAAGAAGCAACCGTGCGGCGTTGGCCGCCAGCCGTGACGGCGCCGCCTCGGAGCGCCGGCCTCCGGCCGGCATCGCGCGGGAGCGCGAAACCC
>VXWI01000008.1:0-55370 GCA_009835985.1 Acidobacteriota bacterium
CCCCCCCGGCCCGGCCCCGCCGCCCCCCCCCCCGCCCCGCGGGGGGCCCCCCCCCCCCCACGACGTACCTCCCGTGGGTCGGGGCACAATCGAGTTCCAGCATCCGGGATGCACCCGGGGTCATGCAGCGAGCGATGCGAGCGGATCGGGTAGCCTCTCGCGCCGATAACAAGTCCATGCGAACCGTCCACCTCCTGACCATCGGCCAGTCGCCGCGGCCGGACGTGGTGCCGGAGATCCTCGGCATGCTGGGGGACGCGGCCGCGGGGATCGAGGCGGTCGAGGCCGGGGCGCTGGACGGGCTGTCGCGGGAGGACGTCCGGGCCGGCGCGCCCCGCGACGGCGCAATGCCGTTGGTGTCCCGGCTCCGGTCCGGCGAAGAAGTGATCATCGGGGAGGACTTCGTCGAAGAGCGGATGGGGGCCTTGCTGAGCCGAATCCCGGCGGGCGACGTGGCGGCGATTCTCTGCACGGGACCATTCTTCGGGATCCCCGAGCGGGCCGGACTCGTGAAGGCTGGCCCGATATTCGACCGCACGCTTCGCGAAGCCTGTTCGCCGGGCGCCACCGTCGGGATGCTGATCCCCGAGCCCCGCCAGGAGGCGGACGCCCGGCGGCGGGTGCCGGAGGGGAGCCCGTGCGTCATCGGGGTGGCCTCGCCCTATTCGGACGGTGGGGTGGAAGAACGGCTGGCGGAGGAGTTCCGCGAGGTGGATGTGGTCGGGCTGAACTGCCTGGGGTACGACGGTCCCCTCGAGGCGGCCGTGGCGCGCGCTACCGGGAAAAAGGTGGTCCTGGCGCGGCGCGCGCTGGCGCAGGCGGTGGCACGGGCGGTTACGGGGGGCGCTTGAGGTAGCAGCGCGGCGGCGCGGCGGCAGAACGTCGCGGCGGTCTTCCGGCCCCTTCACGCGCGTGAGGAGCCCTGGCCGGCGCGAGCCCGTCTGCCTCGGAGATCAGGGCACTGACGAGGGTGTTCGTGTCAAGGACGATCCGCACGAGCTTCCGCCACCGCGCGGTCGGCGAGATCCTGAACCTCGCCGGCCGTCAGGCGCCGGTTGCGTTCCCAGACTGAGTCCAGCGTCTCCCAGAAGATCGCCTGGCGGACAGCCCGTTAGACAAAGCGGGACAGATCACCCTTCTTGCCGCCGGTGCGCGCCAGATAGCTGCGAACGCTGCGGTCCGTCTCGCCTCCCACCACAAGATTCCAGCGGGACTTGTCAGTGCGGCGTTCGTCGCGTTCCAAGGCAGTCTTGAGCTTGTGCGGATAGACGGCGCTCCGAGGCGTGCGCGGGTACGATCGAGAGCGCCAACCATAACTTCGCGCTTCGCGAGGGGAAGAAGTCATGCGCCGTAGCCCGCTCATCATCCTGTCCGCCGCCGCCCTCCTCACTGGGGTCGCCGTCGCCGAAGAGCCACCGGAGGTCGTCGCGGCTTTCAAGGCCCAGATCTCGCTGGACTCGGCGAGCGGTCCCCGCATCTCGCCTGACGGGAGCATGATCGCCTTCACGGTCACCTCGACCGACTGGGAGAACAACCGGTTCGACCGGGAGATCTGGCTGGCTCCGGCAGATGGCGAACCTTTCCCGCTCACCCGGACGAAGGATGGGAACAGCACCGGGCAGCAGTGGGCGCCGGACGGGTCCCGGCTCGGATTCGTCGCGGACCGTGGTGACGGCGCGCAGATCTACCTCATCCGCCCGCAGGGGGGCGAAGCCGAGCAGCTCACCTCCCACGACGGCGGGATCAACTCCTTCCGCTTCTCGCCGGACGGCTCGCAGGTCGCGTTCGTCGCCACCGACCCCGCTCCCGACGACTTTGAGGAACGGGAAGAAGCGTACGGCGACTACGCCGTCGAGGACACGGACTTCCGTATGGCCCACCTCTGGGTAGCCGACGCCCGCGAGGGAGCCGAGCCCCGGCGCCTGACCGAGGGGGACGGTTTCCATGTCGGGACGTTCGTCTGGTCGCCGGACGGACGCGAAATCGCGTTCGACCACACACCGACACCCCAGGTCAATTCCTTCCGGCAGGCGGACGTATCGGTCGTGGAGGTGGCGACCGGCACTGTCCGGGCGCTCGTGACGGACCCCGGCCGCCAGCGCGGGCCGCTGTGGTCACCGGACGGCGAACAGATCCTCTTTTCCACCTCGGCGGACGCGAGTCCCTATTACGGAAACTCCGAACTTGCGGTCATCCCCGCGGCGGGCGGCGCCTCCCGCATCCTGACCGCCGGCTTCGATGAGAACCCGTCGCCGCTGGCGTGGCACGACGAGGGCGTCTTCTTCATCGCCTCCCAGCGCACGGCCCGCCAACTGTTCGTGCTGGATCCCGAGTCCGGCGAGGTGACGCTGGCTCTCGACACCCCCGAGATGATCGCGGCGGCGGACATCTCCCGCGACGGCTTCACCGTGGCGCTCCAGGGCGAGGAACGCACCACCGTCGGCGAGATCTTCCGCTGGCAGCGGGGCGCGGGCGCCCCGGAGCGCGTCACCGACATGACCGCCCAGGTGGCCGCGTGGGGCGACCTCGGCAGCCGTGAACTCATCACCTGGAACAGCGAGGACGGCGCCGAGATCGAGGGGGTGGTCATGAAGCCTCCCGGCTACGACCCGGCGCGCAGGTATCCGCTCATGGTGATCATCCACGGCGGGCCGACCGGCACCTCCCGGCCGCAACTGGTCAGCGGCTACGTCTATCCGGCTCTCGAATGGCTCAAGAAGGGCGCGGTCGTGATGATGCCCAACTACCGCGGTTCGGCGGGCTACGGCGAGGAGTTCCGGGCGCTCAACGTCCGCAACCTCGGCGTCGGCGACGCCTGGGACGTCCTCTCGGGGGTCGAGGCCCTCGTGGAAGCGGGCGTCGCGGACCCGGACCGCGTGTCGGCGATGGGATGGAGCCAGGGCGGCTACATCTCGGCCTTCCTCACCACCGGCAGCGACCGCTTCCGCGCGATCTCGGTGGGCGCCGGCATCTCGAACTGGATGACCTACTACGTGAACACCGACATCCACGGCTTCACCCGCGAGTATCTGAAGGCCACCCCCTGGGACGACCCCGAGATCTACGCCAAGACCTCCCCCATGACAACCATCAACCAGGCCAGCACCCCGACACTGATCCAGCACGGCGAGTTCGACGCCCGGGTGCCCACCCCGAACGCCTACGAGCTCTACCAGGGGCTGCAGGACGTCGGGGTCGAGACCCAACTCATCATCTACAAGGGCTTCGGCCACGGGATCACGAAGCCGCGCGAGCGGCTGGCGGCGATGGTGCACAACTGGGAGTGGTTCGCGCGGCACATCTGGGACGAGGGGCCGCGCCGGGAGTAACGGTTCCGCCGCTCGACATCGACCGGAGCTTCCAGACCGCCGGCCCCTGATATCGACCGGAGCTCCGTGTTATCGACCTAAGGCTCCACCCGCCGGCCCCGGATATCGACCGGAGCTCGGTGTTATCGACCGGAGCTAGAAGACCTCTGGCGTAGTTGCGGTGACGACGGGCGTGGTTGCGCCGTGCGCGGCGCGGGGCGCCGGGCGCGCCACCGGGCAGGCCGGGGATGGCGCGCACGTTGGCATGACGCCGCGCCGTAAGCGCAGGTTTCGCGCTCCCGCGCGATGCCGGCCGGAGGCCGGCGCTCCGAGCCCGCCTCGCGCATACTTCGGCGCGCATGGCTGAGCCGAGGCGGCACCCGAGCCTCTTCGAGCCGGGGACGCTGCTGTTCGGGGCGGGGCTCGCCCTCCTCGGCGCCATCATCGGGATGGAGCTCCTGACCCGTGTAGGGATCAGCCCCAACAGTTCGATCATCGCCGCGGTCATCGCCATCGCGGCGGGGCGCATCCCCCTCGCCCTCACCCGGCGTTTCCGAAGTACCGCGCGTCAGAACCTGCTCCAGACGGTCATCTCGGCGGCGACCTTCGGAGGCGCGAACGCGGTCCTCCTTCCCGCCGGGATGGTCTGGCTCTTCGGCCGGCCGGATCTGGTTCCGGTGATGATCCTCGGCGCGGTGCTCGGGGCGCTGCTCGACATCGTGCTGCTCTACCGGCTCTTCGGCAGCCGGGTGTTCCCGGCCGAGGGGCTCTGGCCCTCCGGGATCGCCACCGCCGAGTGTCTCCGCGCCGGCGACGAAGGGGGCCGGCGGGCATCGCTGCTGGTCGCCGGCGGGGTCGCAGGCGCCCTCGGGCGGCTGGCCGGCATTCCGACCGACATCGTGGGGGTCTGCTGGATCGGGAACCAGGTCGCCCTCCTGATGTTCGGGCTGGGGCTCCTCGCCCGCGGCTACGCGCCACCGGTGCTCGGTCTGGACCTCGCCGCCATCCACGCCCCGCACGGCATCATGCTCGGCGCCGGGGCGGTCGCGCTCTGGCAGATGGGTCGGGCGATCCGCAGCCGGAAGCACTCACCAGCGGCCTCACCGTCCGCCGAACCCCAGCCCGGGCTCTCGACGTTCGCGAAGGGGTACTCCGGCTTCGCGGCGGCGGCCGCGCTCGTCGCAGTTCTCGGCGGGCTGCTGTCAGGGATGGGGATTTCGGGCGTGGTCGCCTTCGCGCTGTTCGCGGCCGCCGCCGCGCTCATCTCGGAACTGCTCTGCGGGGTCGCGGCGATGCACTCCGGGTGGTTCCCGGCCTTCGCGACCTCGCTCATCTTCCTGCTTCTCGGAATGCTGCTCGGGTTCCCGCCGCTCGCGCTGGTCCTGCTGAGCGGCTTCGCTTCGGCCACCGGGCCCGCCTTCGCCGACATGGGCTACGACCTGAAGGCGGGCTGGATCCTCCGGGGACAAGGCAAGGACCCGGACTACGAGCGCCAGGGGCGGCTCGCACAGCGGAGCGCCGAGGTGTTCGGACTGCTGGTCGCCTCGGGACTCGTCCTGCTGACCTACGCCTCCTACTTCGAGGCGGACCTCTTCCCGCCCTACGACCGGGTGGCGGTCGCCACGATCGCCGCCGGCCAGAACCCCGATCTCGCCCGGCAGCTCGCGACCTGGGCGGTGCCGGGAGCGATCATCCAGTTCCTCGGCGGGCCCAGCCGGCAGATGGGAGTGCTCTTCGCCACCGGGCTCCTCGTCGTGAACCCGATCGCCGGCTGGACCGCCCTCGCCGCGCTCCTGGTCCGCAGGATCGTGAGCTGGCGCACGGGTGACCGGTACGACTCCCCGCGCTACATCCTCGCCGGCGGGCTGATCGCGGGAAGCGCCCTCATGAGCTTCTTCTCGGGAGTCGCCTCGGGAATGTTCAGCCGCCGGGTACCATGAGCCCGATGTCCCGAGGCGGGCGCGTCGGCGTCCTTCCGGCCGCGCTTCTGGTCCTCTCCGGTTGCGCGGGATCCCCCGACGTCGATGGCGAAGGCCCCATGGTGGTCGCCGCGGACGTGGGCTTCGCACCCCACGTGATGATGGCCGCGAACGGCGAGGTGGAGGGCTTCAACGTGGACCTCGCCCGGGAGATCGCGGCGCGGCTGGGCCGTCCCGGGTTCGAGATCGTGGACTCCGAGTGGTCCTCCATCTTCTCGGGGCTCTACGCGAAGAAGTTCGAGTTCGTGATCGCCCCCACCACCATCACCGAGGGCCGCGCGGAACGCGTCCTGCTCACCGAGGGATACCTGGATACCGATCCGGTGTTCCTCCGCCGCGCCGACGCGCCGGAGCTGACCGACCTCGAGCAGCTCCGGGGGCAACAGGTCGCGGTGAACAACGGCTCCGCCTACGACCTCTGGGCCACCGCGAACCACGAGGAACTCGGTTTCGAGGTCCTCCGCTACGGGAAGAACGCGGACGCGGTGCAGGCGGTGCTCTCCGGCCGGGCGTTCGCCAACCTCGTCGGCGAATCGGTTGCGATGTGGGCCATCCGCCAGAACGTCGGCGTGCGCGCCGACTTCCGCATCCACGCGGAGACCACCTTCGCGGCCGCCTTCCGGAACGACGACGTCGAGACGCGCAACCGGATCGAGACCATCCTCGAGTGCATGAAGGCGGACGGCACCATCGCCCGCATCCACGAGCAGTGGCTGGGAGTGAAGCCGGCGCCGGGGTCGGCAGCGGTGACCGCCTATCCGGGATTCGGACCGCCCGGGCTTGCCGGATTCCAGGAAACACCCGGGCGGATACCCTGCGGTTGAACACCGTCCTCGAGCTTCGCGGGGTCGGCAAGGCCTTCGCCGGGGTCCCGGCCCTGAGGGACATCCATCTGGCCGTCGGGACCTCCGAACTCGTGGCCCTGATCGGCCCCTCGGGCTCCGGGAAGAGCACGCTGCTGCGCTGCTGCAACCGCCTCACCGAGCCGGACGCGGGAGAGGTCGTCTTCGAGGGCAGTCCGGTCCCCGCGGGCGGCGCCGAACTCGCTTCCGTCCGGCGCCGGATGGGCATGGTGTTCCAGGCGTTCAACCTCTACCCGCACCTGAACGCGCTCGAAAACGCGGCGCTAGCGCCCCGCCGGGCGGCGGGCCTCAGCCAGGGCGAAGCCGAGGGCGCGGCGCGGGAGGCGCTCGAACGGGTGGGGCTGGGCGACCGGACCGCCGCGATGCCGGACGAACTCTCGGGCGGCCAGCAGCAGCGGGTGGCCATCGCGCGGGCGCTGGCGCTCCGACCGCGCATCCTGCTCCTCGACGAGCCGACGAGCGCTCTTGACCCCGAACTGGTCGGGAGCGTGCTCCGGGTCATCCGGTCCCTGAAGGAGGACGGGGTCGCGATGCTGATCGCCACCCACGAGATCGCCTTCGCCCGCGAAGCGGCCGACCGGATCGCCTTCCTCGCCGACGGGGAGATCCTCGAGTGCGGTCCGCCGGAAGAGATCCTCGACCGGCCGAAGAGCGAGCGGTTGCAGCACTTCCTGAGCCGGCTCTAGGGACCCGTCGCGCGATGCGGATCTTTTTCGACCCGGAAATCCTCGCCGCCGCCTGGCCGGGGATCCGCTCCGGAATCGGCGTGACGCTCGGGCTCGCGCTGTCCTCGATCGCCGCTGGGGTCGCGCTGGGGCTGGTGCTCGCCACCGTCCGGGCGCTCATCCGGGGAGCGCCGCTCCGCCCGGTCGGCGGACTGATCGCCGGCTACGCCGACGTCTTCCGCGCCATGCCGCCGCTCGTGCTGCTGGTGGTCCTCTACTTCGCCGCCCCCTTCGCCGGCATCGAGCTGAGCGGCTTCATGGCGGCCTTCGTGGCGCTCGGCCTCGTGCTCGGCGCCTCCGCCGAGGAGATCTTCTGGGCCGGCATCACCTCGGTGAACCGGGGCCAGTGGGAAGCGGCGCTCTCCACCGGGCTCAGCCGCGGCGAGGCCTTCCGCCGGGTGGTGCTGCCGCAGGCGGTCCGCCTGACCATTCCTCCATTGACCAACCGGGCCATCGCCACCGGCAAGAACACCGCGCTCGCCTCGGTGGTGGCGGTCCCCGACGTGCTCAACCAGGCCGCGAGTGTCCAGGCCCAGACCGCGAGCCCGGCGCCGCTGCTGCTCGCGGCCGGGGTTTACCTGGCGCTCTTCCTGCCCCTGGTCCGCATCGGCCGCTGGCTCGAGACCCGCTTCCACATTCGCTGACCGACCGTGTCCGAGTTCTTTCAGACCTTCCTGAACCTCGAGGTGATGCGGGAGAGTTCCGGGCTGCTGCTGCGCGGGCTCTGGGTGACGGTCCAGGCGTGCCTGATCGTGGTTCCCGGAGGGCTCCTGTTCGGCGCGGGCCTCTCGCTCGCGCAGACCCTGGCCCCAGCCTGGGGCACACGCGCGCTCTCCTGGGGCGTGGACGTGGTCCGGGCCTTCCCCCCGCTGGTGCTGCTCGTCCTCGTCGTCCACGGCCTGCCGTTCCTGGGGATCGAACCGCCGCCGCTCCTCGGGGTCGGGATCGCGCTCACCATCAACACCTCGACCTACTACGGCGAGATCCTGCGGGCGGGCATCCTCAGCATCGAGCCGACCCAGTGGGAGGCGGCGCGCTCCACCGGGCTCGGGACCGCCGCGACCCTCCGCCACGTGATCCTTCCCCAGGGAGTGCGGAACGTGCTGCCCGACCTTGCCGGCAACACGCTGGAGGCCGTGAAGCTGACCTCGCTGGCGAGCGTGGTGGCGCTGCCCGACCTGCTGCGGATGGCGCGGGTGGCGCAGGGCGTCCACTTCAACCCGTCGCCGCTGATCCTCGCCGCCCTCCTCTACCTGGCGCTCCTCTGGCCGCTCGTGCGGCTGATCCGGCGGCTGGGCGGCCGCGCCGTCCTGCCGGCCTAGTCGGGCAGGACCGGCCCTGGGGGGCGTGCTACGTTGGAACTCATGGATGCCGATCCGCGCGAGGAACTCCAACGCCTCGTCGCCGGGTTGCCGGAGGCCATCGTGCCGGCTGCGCTCCGCGCCGTAACCGAACTGGCCGTCCAGCACGACCCGTTCCTGGCGCACTTGCTCGCCGCTCCCGAGGAAACCAAAGAGCTGACTGACAGAGCGCGACAGGCGATACGGGAGGGAGACGCGGACATTGATGCCGACAGGGTCCACACCACCGAAGAGATCGAACGGGAATTCGGGCTCTGACCCGAGTAGGCGGCGTCCACCCTGTGGAGTTCGCCGGGCGCCTCCCCGGTAACGGGACGGCCCAGTTTCAGTCCGGCAGCACCGGCGCCGTGCGCTCGGTGATCAGCCCGTAGTGCTCGGTCCGCCGGTGGCGCGCGAAATCGAAGACATGGCGCTTCAGGTCGGTCCCCACGTCGAGATCGCAGTCGGCGACGATCAGCTCGTCCCCCTCGCCCGCTGACTCGGCCACGATCTCCCCGTTCGGCGAGACGATCGCCGAGCCGGCGATGAGGCGGCTGCCGTCCTCGACGCCGCATTTCGCGGCCGCCACCACCCAGGTGGCGTTCTGGTAGGCGCCCGCCTGGAGCGAGAGCCGGTGGTGGAACATCCGCAGGTGCGCCGGCTCGCGGTGGTGGATGTTCACCTCCGGGGTGTTGTACCCGAGCACGATCATCTCGACGCCCTGGAGCCCCAGCACCCG
This sequence comes from Acidobacteriota bacterium, assembly GCA_009835985.1. Lineage (GTDB taxonomy): Bacteria > Acidobacteriota > Vicinamibacteria > Marinacidobacterales > Marinacidobacteraceae > Marinacidobacterium. Next base: position 8,955 of record VXWI01000008.1, read on the forward strand.
GTAGGTCTCCGGCCAGCGGCGGTCGTTGCAGATGCACATCCCGAAGACCCCGCCGAAGGCCTTCCAGACCGGAAAACCGAGGTCGCCGACCTCGAAGTAGCGCTTCTCGAGGTGCTGGAACGGCGCTTCCGGCAGGTGGTCGGCGTGCCCCGGGAGGTGCACCTTCCGGTACTTCCCGATGATCTCGCCGCCGTCCACCAGGATCGCAGTGTTGAAGTGGCGCGTGCGGTCCCCGTCCCGGACCAGTTCCGCGTATCCGAGGTGGAAGCCGACCCCGAGCCGCCGCGAGGCGTCGAAGAGAGGCCGGGTTTCCGGCCCGGGCATCGCCGTCTCGAAGTACGCGTCGGCGGACGACGTGTCCTCGAGGAAGTAGCGGGGGAAGAAGGTCGTCAGGGTGAGCTCGGGGAAGACCACCAGCCGGCAGCCGGCGCCCGCCGCCCGCTCCATGAGGGCGAGCAGCCGCCCGACGACCTCTGTTCTCGTCTCGTCGGGCTGGATGCCGCCGACCTGGGCGGCGGCGACCCTCAGGTTGCGCATCGGGGAATTCTAGGAGGCGGGACCGGGGTCAACGCATAATCGTCCGATGCTGCGCCGGTTCTCTGCGACGCTCGTTCTTGGTTCGCTCCTTTCCGGTTGCGCCGCAGAGGACGCGCCGCCGCCCCGCCCGAACATCCTGGTCCTGATCGCCGACGATCTCGGCTACACCGACATCGGCGCCTTCGGCGGCGAGATCCGCACCCCGAACCTGGACACCCTGGCCGCTTCCGGGTTGCGGTTCACGAGCTTCTACACCGCCGCCACCTGCTCGCCGACCCGGGCGATGCTGCTCTCCGGCGTGGACCATCACCGGGCGGGGCTCGGGGGCATGGCGAGCCTCATGGGCGACGACCTCGAGGGCCGGATCGGCTACGAGGGGTACCTCAACGAGCACGTCTTCCACCTCCCCGCCGTGCTGCGGGACGCCGGGTACCACACCTCGATCGCCGGCAAGTGGCACCTCGGCCAGGCCGCGGAGCAGAGCCCGGCGCACCGGGGTTTCGACCGCTCCTTCGTGCTCCTTCCCGGGGCGGCCAGCCACTTCGAGGACGCCGCCCCCGTGGACACCCTCGACGAGATCCGCTACCGGCGGGACGGCGAGGTCGTCCCGCTCCCCGCAGGCTTCTACTCGACCCGGGCCTACACCGATGAACTCATCGCCTACATCCGGGAAGCGAACGCAGCCGGAAAGCCCTTCTTCGCCCTCGGCACCTACACCGCGCCGCACTGGCCGCTCCAGGTCCCGGACGAGTTCCTCGATCTCTACGCGGGGGACTACGACGACGGTTGGGAAGCCCTGGCCGACCGCCGCATCGCGGGCGCGAAACGCGTGGGCGTGATCCCGGAAGACGCCGAGGTCCCTCCGTTACCGAACTTTGCGCGGCGCTGGAGCGACCTGAGCGAAGAGGAGCGGCGCGTCGAAGCCCGCAAAATGGAGCTCTACGCCGCGATGGTGGAACGCCTCGACCACCAGATCGGCAGGCTCGTCGCGGAACTGCGCGAGCTCGGTGAGCTAGACAACACGCTGATCCTGTTCTTCTCGGACAACGGGGCGGCTGGCGAAGACGTCAGCCGGCTCGCCGACAACGAGACCTTCCTTCCCCAGCGCTTCGACCTCTCCTACGAGAACATGGGGCGCCTCGACTCGTTCGTCTACTACGGCCCGGAATGGGCGGACGCCGCGAGCGGCCCCTACCGCTACTTCAAGCAGTTCGTTCACGAGGGAGGGATCCGGGTCCCGGGTTTCGCGGTCCTTCCGCCGGCGCTCGCCGCCCACCTCCCGGGAGCCGTCACCGGCGCGTTCGTCCACGTCACGGACCTCTTCCCCACCTTCCTCGAACTCGCCGGGGCGGAGATGCCGGCGGCGGAGGACAGGATCGCGCCGGTCGGGAAGTCCATCGCCGGGCTCCTGCGCGGCGACACGGAGACCGTGCACGAAGAGCCGACCGCGGGGTGGGAGATCTTCGGACGCCGCGCGATGCGCCGGGGCCCCTGGAAGATCGCCTGGCTGGCGCCGCCCCTCGGGAAGGGCGACTGGGCGCTCTACAACCTGGACGAGGATCCGGGTGAGTTGACCGACCTGGCGGCGGAGCGGCCGGACGTGCTGGCGGAGCTGCTCGCGGCCTGGGACGCCTACGTGGAGGAGAACGGGGTCATCGTGGTGGACGAGGACCGCGCCTTCGGGCCTCCCGTGCCGCTCCGCTGAGCGAGGGGCAACTCGTCTACTTCAGGAAGTCCACCGCTCCGAACTTGCGGGCCAGGGCGACCGACCAGGAGGGGCGGTAGAGCGGCTCCGCGGAGTTCGGCGGGTCCCGGACGATGAACCGGCCGCTGCCCGCCTGGGCGCGCGGCTGGCCGTCGCGGACCACCACTTCGCCGCGACGGAGCACGGTCTCCGGGAATCCCTTGATCTGGCGGCCCTCGTAGGGTGAATATCCGACCTGGTCGTGGAGGTCGACCCAGCGGATGTCCACCACCTGGTCCGGGTTCCAGATCGCGAGGTCGGCGTCGCTTCCGGGAGCGATCGTCCCCTTCTTCGGATAGAGGCCGAAGAGCCGCGCCGGCGCCTCACAGCAGACGGCGACGAAGCGCTGGAGGCTGATCCGCGCCTTCCCGACCCCCTCGGAGAACAGCAACGGCATCCGCAGCTCGACGCCCGGAACCCCGTTGCAGATCTTCGGGAAGGGCGGCTCGGGCCCCCACGCCAGCTTCCCCTTGTCGTCGAAGCTGTAGGGCGCGTGGTCCGAACTGACCACGTCGAAGGTGCCGTCGACGATCCCCTCCCAGAGCGCCTCCTGGCACTCCTCGTCGCGGGGCGCGGGGCTGCAGCAGAACTTCGCCCCTTCCATCCCGGGCTTGTCGAGGTCCTCCGCGGTCAGCAACAGGTACTGCGGGCAGGTCTCGGCGAAGACCTTGAGCCCGCGCCGCCGGGCCGCGCCGATTTCCTCCGCCGCTTCCTTCGAGGAGACGTGGACGATGTAGAGCGGTGCGTCCACGAGTTCGGCGAGATCGATGGCGCGGCCGGTCGCCTCGCTCTCCGCCAGCTTGGGGTGGCCGGCGGCGTGGAACTTGGGGGCCTGGTGCCCTTCCCCGACGAGGCGATCCGAGAGCCAGCCGATCATGTCGTGGTTCTCGGCGTGGACCATGGTGAGGGCGCCCATGCGCCGCGCCGCGGCCAGCACCTCGAGGAACTGGCGGTCGTCGAGACGCACCAGGTCGTAGGTCATGTAGATCTTGAAGGAGACGACGCCCTCGGCGACGAGCTGCGGGATCTCCTCCTCGAGGGCCTGCGGCGTCGGATCGGCGACGATCAGGTGGAACCCGTAGTCGGAGACCGCCTTCGGCCCCGCCGCCGCGTGGTAGGCGGCCACCACCTCCCGCGGCGACGCCCCCTTGCCCTGGACGGCGAACGACAGGACGGTCGTCGTCCCGCCGCAGACTGCCGAGACGGTGCCCGAGTGGTAATCGTCGGCACACATCAGCCCCATCGAGGACTTCTGCTCGATGTGGGTGTGGGCGTCCACGCCCCCCGGAATGACCAGCCGGCCCTCGGCGGAGAGCTCTTCCTCGCCGCGCCCCAGCCCAGGCTCGACGGCCCGGACCACCCCGCCGCTGATGCCGACGTCGGCGGACCGGATCCCATCGGCGGTGACCACCGTCCCGCCCCGCACCACAGTCTCGAAATCAGCCATCGGAAGCGCGCGATTCTAAGCGACGGGAATGGTGGCCTCGGAGCGCCGGCCTCCGGCCGGCATCGCGGCCCGGGAGGGCCGCGAAAGGGCTCACGCGCGCGGAGCCCTGCTACCGCCGCGTCGCGAACCCGAGCACCTCGAACCGCGCCCCGAAGAGCAGGGTGCCCGAGCCCAGGTACGCCCGTGCCGGGTACTCCTGGGTGAAGAACGTCCGATAGACCTCGTTGAAGGCGTCGTAGTCCGCGACGTCCGACGAATAGACCTGCACGAACGTCAGGTCGTCCATGGTCAATCCGGCGGCCTCCAGCGTGTTCTGCACGCTGGTCATGACGAGGCGGGCCTCCTCCTGGGCGGTGTCGGGCACTGTCTGGTCGGGAAGCAGCCCGATCGTCCCCGCGACGTAGAAGGTGTCGCCCACCATGACGCCGCCGCTGAAAGGCGGCAGATCGGCATCGGCCGCGGTGCGGGGGTTGACGTACTGCGGCTCGAGGGCAGCCGCTTCCTCCGGAGCCTCCTGAGGGGGGGCCGTCTCGGTGGCGCAGCCGAGGGGCAGCGCCAACGCGAACAGGAGCGGGATGTGGCGATGGGTCATGACCGGGGTCCTCCTGGGTCTTGCTTGCGGCCTTCCAGCAGTCTCTGGAACGGGGCGTTGCCGCGGATGTTGTCGAAGTCGGCCTGCGACGCCGCCAGTTCCCTCCAGCGGACGTCGATCGCGATGGCTTCCGCGAGTGCGGCTACGGCGCCCTCCGCGTCGCCGGCGCGGGCGTGGAGGCGGGCCAGCCCGTAGATGAGCTGATCCTCGCCGGGCACGATCTCGATCGCTTTCCGCTGCGCGGCGACGGCTTCTTCGAAGCGGCCCGCCGCGGCCAGCGCCCGGGCTTCGCCCGAGTGGATGCGCGAGATCGACATGTTGACCAGCCGGCGCAGCTCCCTGAACGGCTCGGCGTGGTCGTCCACCCGCACGTCCACCCAGCGGTCGCTGGTCCGTCCGGAGTCGCCGATCGGCTTGACCACCAGGACCCCGCCGGCCTGCTTGCCGCGCGCGTCGCCCCCCGCCGCTTCACCGGCGTCGAGGGCGTCCATCAGCCGAAGCGCGAGCGGCCCCTCCGATGACTCGAACGCCTCCGCCATCGCCCTGACCACCGTTTCCCCGGCCAGGATGTTGCCCTGCACCGAGAAGTTCTCGCCCTCGATGTGTCCCGCCCAGTCGCTGGTAGCCGATCCCGTGTACGCCCGAACCCGGCCCTCCGCGTCGATGACGGCGAGCTGGCGGCGGTCACGGCCGGGATCGGAGCCGGTCAGGTGTTCGACCACCTCGTCCGCCGAGAGTCCCAACGCCAGGAGCTCGAGGCCGCGTGGCCCGTAGGTCTGGTTCGCCGCCGCCTGGGTGGCGATGGCCCCCACGCCCGCCTTCGCATACGAGACCACCGTGCCGGCGCGGAACGCCCGGGACTGGACAGCCACTCCCAGCTCGCCGGTGGTGGGATCGCGGCCGACGATCGAGAAGGTGGCGACGATTTCCTCACCGGTCTCGTCCACCGGGGCCTGGGCGCCGAGGCGGGGCGCGGGCCACAGCCACGCGAGCCCGAGGGCGAGCACAGCGATCGATGTTCGGCGCGCCATGTCGCTACTCCTCCAGAACGAGACCTCTTCCCACCAGCCTGGCCGGATCCGCGTCCGGCTTGGGAATGAACTTGTCCATCCGGCCCACGTCCCAGTTCGCGACGTAGAGGTTTCCCTCCACGTCCACGTCGAGCTGGTGAGGCCGCGACAGGCCGCCCGCGAATCCCCCAGGGGTCCCTCCGTGGGTGCCCACGTGGTACTCGAGTTCGCCGGCCGTGTTGTATTTGAGGATGCGGTTCAGCATTCCCGAGATCACCCAGACGGCGTCGTTCTCGTCGATGAAGACGCCCACCGGGTCGGAGATATCGGGCCACTCGTCGAGGTACTCGCCGTCCTCGGTGAAGATCTGGATGCGGTTGTTGGTGCGGTCGGCCACGTAGACGCGGCGGTTCCGGTCCACCGCGAGCCCGTGGATGAGGTCGAACTGGCCCGGGCCGCTCCCGAGTTCGCCCCACTCCATCAGGTACTCGCCCTCGGCGTTGTACTTGATGATGCGCGAGTGCCAGTAGCCGTCGCCGACGAGGAAGTCGCCGTTCGGCAGGAACGCCATCACGGCCGGGTCGCCGTACTCGTAGGGGCCCGGGTTCGGGTTGGCGCGCGCCTCCGCCCGGGTTGTCGGATGATCGGGATCGACCAGCCGCATCACCAACTCGCTCCCGTCGTTCGAGAACTTGAGGACCTGCATGTTGACGTCCCTGCCGCCGCCGCGCTCCACGACCCAGACATGCCGGTCGGGGTCGTAGGGGCTGATATAGAGCTGGTGCGGCTTGTTGAACGTCGAGTCCCACTGCGACCAGTTCTCGGTGAGGTTCCCGTCGCGATCCACCGCGACCACGTAGTTGGTGCTTCCCTCGCGCTCACGGCCTTCGGCGTCCCGGTCGCCCCAGATGCCGACGATGATCCGGTCCGGATGGTCCACCACCACGGCCGAGACTTGCCCCCAGCCCCACGGTTCCACGTGGTCCGGCGCGGGCTTCCACCAGCCGGGGACGGCATCGTACTCGCCGGTCCGGTCGTCGCCGCCCTTGACCGGGGGCCGCTCCGGAGTCGGTTCTGTCATGTCGGCCGGACCCGCGCCGCCGCAGGCGGACAGGAGAGCGAGTCCAGCGACAAGGAGCAGGGAGAAGATCTTCATGGGGTTACCTCCACCAACGCTCCATTGTGACGGGTTCACCGCTGCGATGGGAACATCGGCTGATGTTCAACGGTCGAGGAGGTTCCCGAGCTCACCGAAGGATTGGAAGTCCCGGCCCAGGATGAGGGCGCGGCAGCCGGCGGCCCGTGCAGCCCCACCGTCGGTGTCCGCGCGATTGCCGACGTGGAGCAGCGCCGCTGCCGGGATCCCCAGGTCCGCCAGCACCGCGTGGAAAACCCGGGGATCGGGCTTCAGGGCGCCGTGGCGCTCGGCCGCGTAGACCCGTTCGAAGACCCCGCGGAGACCGAGAGCCTCGAGCCTGGCTTCGGGGTCGAAGTCCGAGACGGCGACGAGGGTGTACGGACGGAGCCGATCCAGGAGTTCGGCCACTCCGGAGCGGGGCCCGAGGCGCCGGATGACCGGGATCAGGATCCGGGCTTCCGCCGCGAGCCGGGCGGAGACGTCCGACGCGGGGTCGCGGCGGTTCGCGAGCGTGCGGAGGTCCCGCACCGAGCCGCGCCGAACGGCCTCCCAGCCGACGCGCGTACGGAGCCATCGGTCGGAATAGAGGGTGCCGTCCACGTCGAAGGAGACCGCGGCGATGTCCGCCAGGGGCGCGCGCTCCGGGTCAATGGTCACGCGGCTCGCTGCACGGCGACGCAGCGGTACCGTCCGAAGGCCCCCACCGAGGGAACCGGCCGGCGCTCCCCGCTCCCGCTATTCGGTCGGCGTGAACTTGCGGACCATCTGCTGGCGGACCTCGCCGCCGTAGACACCGCCCTCGGAGTCCACCGCGATGCCCTCCGGGCCGCTTGTCACCGGTTCCGCTCCCGGCTCCAGGTCCGACACGTCGTCGGGCAGGTAGTACTGGACGGTGCCGTCCACCGCGCTTCCGATGCGGATGCCCCGGCCGAAGCCTGGGTTCGCGTCCGAGGTGGACTCGGAGTCCGCCACGTAGATCCTGTCGTCGGCGGTGATGAAGATGCCGCTCGGCCGGCCGAACTGCAGCCACTCCTCGATGAAGTTGCCCTCCTGGTCGAAGAGCTGGATCCGGTTGTTGCCGCGGTCCCCCACGAAGAGGCGGCCCATGGAATCCATCGCCAGCGCGTGCGGATCGCGGAACTGCCCCGGTGCGGTCCCGGTCTCTCCAAAACTCCCGATGAACTCGCCGTCCGCCGAGAACTTGACGATCCGGTTGTTTCCGCCGGAGTTGTGCCCGTCAGCCACGAAGATGGTTCCGTCCGGCGAGACCAGAACGTCCGATGGCATGTTGAACTGCCCATCGGCGGTCCCCGCGACTCCGGGCTCGCCGAGCCGCATCAGGACCTCACCGTCGGGGCTGAACTTGATCACGAAGTGGCCGAGACCCTCGGGGACCCGCTCGTCGGGCACGAATCCCTTCGCGTCCGTCACCCACACGTTCCCGTCGTGGTCCACGAACATGCCGTGCGGCCAGGCGATGAGGCCGGCCCCGAAGCTCTTCAGCGCTTCGCCCTCGGGGCTGAAGAGAACGACCGTGTCCACCTCCGGCGTGTCGCCGCAGAAGTTGGCGCCGCACCGTTCCGCCGCCCAGATGTTGCCGTCCGCGGCGGGATAGATGGCGCTCACCGCGCCCCAGGTCCGCTCTCCCGGCAGATCGCCCCACATCGCCTGCGCCGTGAAGGGATTCGGGAAGTCGTCGTGCTCGGAGACCATCGCCTGCGGCTCGGCCGGTTCTTCCATGTCACCCTCGCCACAGGCGGCGGCGCCGAGCAGGAACCCGCCGACGAAGATGCCCGTGCCGACGGTATTGAGGATGTTCTTGAAGTGGCGCATGGGTGCCTCCGTTGCTCAGGTGGATCGGGCATTCTAGATGGGAGCCGCCGCGAGGGCGGCGGGAAGGACTCGCGGTTTACGGCCCCGGGGGCCGCGCGTCGTCGGTGCGAAGACCGGCGCCGTTCAGCGCACCGAGACGGTGACCAGCAGGATGTACTCGGTTGACAGGATGCGGGTGGCGCGACCGGCAGGCGCCGCCCCCAGGATCCGGATCTCGAAGCCCTGGAACGTCGCGACGGCTTCGCCGCTCGGCGGAACCTGCAGCCGGACGGCTCCCTGGGACTCCGAGGTTTCGAGTTCGAGGAAGACCTCCAGGAACCCCGGTTCGTCGCAGGCGGACTCGGCGGGACAACGGTTGTCGGCGCCCAGCGACTGGACGCTGATGTACAGGTAGTCGCTCAGGCCTTGGACGTAGCCGAGATCGCCGGCCCGCAGCGGGAAGGCGGTACCGAGCGGCACCTGGAAATCGGGGGCGGGGAGGGCCCCGGGTGTGGCTCCCGTGTTGCATCCCAGGGTCACGAGCCCGGCCAGGAACAGCAGTCCGAGCGCGTTGGCGCGGCGGGCGCGGGGACGCGGCATCGGGTGCATTCTAGGCGTGCCCGTGGTCTCGAACCCGATCTTCATTCAGGCGAGCCGGGTGAGCTCATCCGCGTCGAAGACCGGCAGATCCCGGCGCAGCGATCCTCGCGCAATCTGCATCCCGGAGGAGCGGCGGAGGAAGCGTCCGATGACGTAGCCGGGGGTTCCCGCCCGCTGGAGGCGATCCAGCAGTTCCCCGGTCACCGGCTCCGAGCAGGCGATGAGGAGTGCGCCTGAACCGATCGCCCCCAGGATGTCGAGGCCGAAGTGGGTCATCAGGCGCTTGGACTCGTAGAACCGGGGGATTTCAGCTTCCGCGAGAACGACGCCGAGTTCCGCGGCGTCGGCCATCTCGCGGACGGCGGTCGCCACGCCGCCCTCGGTGACGTCGTGCATGGCGCGCACTTCCAGCATGCCGGCGGCGATCCGCGCCTCCTCCACCACGCTGATCCCGGGATCCGTCACGAAGGCGGCGGCGCGGCGCTGGAATTCCTCCCCGAACACCCGGCGGACCTCGTCTTCCCGCTCGGCGGCCACGATGGCGGTGGCCTCGATCGCGACGCCCTTGGTGACGACCAGCATGTCGCCCTCCCGGGCGCCTCCCGTCGGTTTGATGCGCTCGGCGGTGGCGACGCCCACCATGGCGCCCGCGACCACCTCGCGCGCGACCGCCGACGTGATCTCCGTGTGTCCGCCGACGGGAACCGCCCCCATTTCCTCGCAGCCCCGTCGAATGCCGTCCGCGATCTCTGCAATCCGACCTTCGGTGGTCCCGGGCGGCACCAGCACCTGGGAAAGGAAGTAGCGGCACTCACCTCCGGTCGCGGCCACGTCGTTGGCGTTCACAACCACCGCGTGCCAGCCGGGGTCGGCGGTCGGGAAGGTGATCGGATCGGCCGCGAGCACCAGGCGCGGCTCGCTCCCCGCCGCGGCGACCGCGGCATCCTCCCCCGGCGCGGGCCCGAGTTCGAGTCCGGCTCCTGCGCCGAGCCGGTCCAGCAGTTCCCGGAGCACGTGGGGCGGGATCTTCCCCTCGGGCAGCCTTTCGTCGGACATGCGCTTAGGGTAGTTTCCCCCGCGCCGGACAGGCTGTTGACTCCAGCAACGAGGTTCCCCCCATGCGTCTTGTAGTTCTGGGTGCGGGCCGGATGGGGGAGCACCTCATCCGCCAGTTGAGCGGACTTCCCGAACACCACGACATCACCCTCGTGGAACGGGACTCCGAAACCCGGATCCACCTGCAGCGGAAGTACGACATCGGGATCGCGGAGGGCGACGCCCGCGTCCCGGCGATCCTGACCCAGCACTGCTCCGGCGCCGACGTGCTGTTCGCGCTGACCAACTACGACGCGACCAACATGCTCGCCGCCCTCACCGCGACCGACCCGGCGATCGGGGTGAAGCGGGCGGTGGTCCGCCTGAGCGACCAAAGGCACCGGGAGAACCCGCTTCTTGCCGAGGGAGGCCGCCAACAGACGATCGAGACGATCTTCCCGGAGGAACTGGTCGCCGAGGAGATCCTCGGCATCCTCCGCTACCCCGGGGCGCGTTCGGTCCGCTCGTTCGGAGAGGGGGTTCTGGTGCTGCTGCGTGCGACCCCGACGGACCCGACAGTTTTCGACCGGCCGCTGGAAGAGATCGATACCGCACCGCGCGGCTGGATGTTGACGGGAATCCTCCGCGGCCGGGACGGACAGCTCGAGATCCCCCGCGGGCGCACCCGGGTCCAGGAGGGCGACGAGATCTTCGCGGTCGGTCCCGCCGCCGAGGCACGGAACTATCTGAAGGCGATCGGCGTGGACCAGCGCCCGGCCCAGCGGGTGGTGATCGCCGGGCTGGGGCAGGTCGGCCACCGCCTCGGTGAGCTGCTGCTCGACGAGCAGGTGGACCTCACCGCCATCCGCCGGCATCCGACGTCCGGATTCCCGCTGGCGGCCCACACGATCGTCGGGGACGCGACGGACGAGGACATCCTGCAGGAGGCCGGCGTCGGTGGCGCGGACTTCTTCGTGGCCGCCACCGACGCCGACGAGGTGAACCTGATGGCCGCGCACCTCGCGAAGAAGCTTGGCGCGCAACGGACCGTGGCGCTCCACAACCGGGACGATCTCCACGAGGCCATGCAGGACCTCGGGGTGGACCACCCGATTTCTCCCGGAGAGGTCTCCGCGGGGGCCCTCATGAAGCTCCTGCACACCCGGGCGATGGTCCGTCTCGACTTCGTGGAGGGCGGCGGCGAACTCGTCGAGATCGAGGTCGCGCAGGGCAGCCCGGCCACCCGGGCGCCGCTCCGCAAGCTGGGGCTTCCCCACACCTGCATCATCGGCGAGGTGGTTCGGGCGCGCTCCGCGCCCTTCGTGCCGAACGGCGACACCGAATTCGTCGCGGGCGACCGGGTCGCCCTCTTCATGAGCCAGCATGCGGAGGGCAGGTCCGGCGAGCCCGATTCGCTGCTCTCGGAACTCGAAGAGCTGTTCGGCCGCCGTACCTGAGCCGCTGCGCCGCGACACCCCTCCGACAGAAATGACCCGCGCCGAAACGATCGCGCTGCTCGGCCGGCTGGCGGAGGCGCTCGGACTGGCGCTCCTCATTCCCCTGGCGGTGGCGCTGGCCCACGGGGAGCCGGCGTGGCTGGCCTTCGCCGCGCCCGCGGTGCTGGGCCTCGGCGTCGGCGCCCTCGGCCGCCGTTTCGCGCCGTTGATCGGCAGATCCGGTTCCTCCACGGACGGCGGCCGCGCCTACCGCTTCGTGGTGCTGGCGTGGTGCCTGTGCACCCTGTTCGGGGCGCTGCCGTACGTTGCGGAATTCGGGTTCGGTTTCGTGGTGAACGGCCTCTTCGAGTCCGCCTCCGGGTTCTCGACCACGGGGGCCACCATCTTCCCGGAGGTGGAATGGCTCCCCCGTTCCCTGCTGCTCTGGCGCGCGATGACCCAGTGGCTCGGCGGACTCGGGATCATCATCATCTTCGTCTGGCTGCTCGGCCGCCGGCAGTGGGGGGTGGACGTGCTCTCCGCAGAGGCCCCCGGCCCCACTGCCGAAAAGACCGAACCCAAGATCACCGAGACGGCCCGGGACACCGTCATCGTCGGGTCGGTCCTCACCGCGATCCTCATCGGGATCCTCCTGTTTCTCGACGTTCCTGCGTTCGATGCGGTATGCCACGCGTTCACCACCCTGGCCACCGGCGGTTTCTCCACCCGGGACGCGAGCGTCGGGGCGTTCGATCCCGCCGTGCAGTGGGTGATCATCGCCTTCATGGTGATCGGCGGCATGCGCTTCGCCATCCACATCTATGAAGTGAAGCGCATCGTCGCCGGCGCCCGGCGGCTCTGGCGGCGCCTCCGGGGTGGCTCCTGGAAGCGGGTGGGCACGGCGCCGGCCGCCAGCTACTTCTCGGATCCGGAGCTGCGCCTCTACATCGGGGTGGTGGCGGTCAGCACCGGATTGCTGTTCCTCAGCCTCTACCTGATGGGCCAGGGATCCATGGACGGCCTGCGCGAGGCCGCGTTCACGGCAATCGCGGTGATCACCACGACCGGCTACTCCGTCGTGGACTACAACCAGTGGTCGGACTTCTCGAGGATGCTGGTGCTCGTCCTCATGTTCGCGGGCGGCTGCGCCGGCTCGACGGCGGGCTCGATCAAGATCCTGCGCTGGGTGATCCTGTTCCGGAAGGTGCCGCTCGCGCTCCGGGTCGCCACCCAGCCTCACACCGAACTGCGGGTCCACATCGGCCGCCGCCCGGTCTCGCTCTCGCTGAGTTCGACCATCGGGGAGGTTGTGCTCCTGTTCGTGTTCTGCGCGGTCGCCGGCGCCCTCGCCATTGCGGCGATGGGCGTGGACCTGCTGACCGCCTTCAGCGCCGCCGCCGCCGCGGTGACGAACGTGGGTCCCGGGCTCGGGGCCGTGGGGCCGGCGGCCAGCTACGCACACCTCCCCGACGCGGCGAAGCTCATCCTCGCGGTGCTGATGATCGCCGGACGGCTCGAGATCGTCACCGTGGCGGTCCTCCTCCTCAGCCCGATCCGCACGGCGCGCCGCCGCGTGCGCCAGGCGCTTTTCTGAGGGAGCGCCAGCCCGGCGGTGATGTGTGCGGCGAAATCCACCCCAGGGCCCGGGTGACCCATGACGGAATCACACGACCTTGGCCGTCCGCTCTGCCGGGAAGCCTCCTAAAATCGCCCGATGGCCGAAAAACCCCGAGAGGAAACCCCCGAGCAGGAGATCGAGGTACTGCTGGATGAGCAGCGGGCGTATCCGCCGCCGGAGGTTTTCCGCCGGCAGGCCTGGGTTCAGGACGCGTCGATCTACCGCGAGGCCGCCGCCGACCCGGAGGCTTTCTGGGCCGCTCAGGCCGAACGGCTCGAGTGGAGCCGCCGTTGGGACCGGGTCCTCGACTGGAAGCCGCCCTTCGCGCGCTGGTTCGTCGGCGGCAAGCTGAACGCGAGCGTCAACTGCCTCGACCGGCACCTCGCGAACGGCCGCGGCGATCGGCCGGCGATCCTCTGGGAGGGGGAGCCCGGTGACCGGAAGACCCTGACCTACGCCGACCTCCACCGCGAGGTCTGCCGTTTCACGAACGTCCTGCGCGGCCTCGGCGTCCGGAAGGGCGACCGGGTGGCGATCTACCTGCCCATGATTCCGGAACTCCCGGTCGCGATGCTCGCCTGCGCCCGGATCGGGGCGCCCCACAGTGTGGTCTTCGCCGGATTCTCGGCGCAGTCGCTCCGGGACCGGATCAACGACGCCGAGGCCAGGGTGCTGATCACCGCCGACGGCGGCCACCGGCGCGGCGGGATCGTGCCGCTGAAGGCGATCTCCGACGAGGCGCTCGAGGACACCCCGTCGATCACCGGCGTGGTCATGGTGCGCCGCACCGGCGAAGACGTCCCCATGGTGGCCGGCCGGGATCACGACTGGGCGGAGCTCATGGGAGAAGCCGCCGACACGGCTGAGCCCGAGGAGATGGACGCCGAGGACGTGCTCTACATCCTCTACACCTCGGGCACTACCGGGAAGCCCAAGGGGATCGTGCACAGCACCGGCGGCTACCTCACCCAGGTCACCGCGACCGCGCGGGCCGTCTTCGACCTCAAGGACTCGGACATCTGGTGGGCGGCCGCCGACATCGGGTGGGTGACCGGCCACTCCTACATCGTCTATGGCCCGATGGCCCTCGGGGTCACCCAGGTCATGTACGAGGGGGCGCCCGACACCCCGACCCGCGCCCGGCTCTGGTCCATCGTGGAGCGCTACCGCGTGAGTTGCCTCTACACCGCGCCGACCGCCATCCGCGCCTTCATGAAGTGGGGAACCGAGCACCCGGCTGCTCACGACCTCGGCTCGCTCCGCCTCCTGGGAACGGTGGGGGAGCCGATCAACCCCGAGGCGTGGGTCTGGTACCACCGGGAGATCGGGGGCGGCCGCTGTCCCGTGGTGGACACCTGGTGGCAGACGGAAACGGGGTCCATCATGGCCAGCGCGCTCCCCGGCGTGACCACCCTGAAACCGGGTTCCGCGACCCACGCCTTCCCCGGAATCGAGCTCGAGATCCTCGACCGCCGGGGCGGGCGCGTCGAGGTTGGCGGCGGGCTGCTCGCCATCACGAAGCCCTGGCCTTCCATGCTGCGCGGCATCTGGGGCGACGAGGAGCGCTTCCGCCAGACCTATTGGAGCCAGTGGAAGGACATCTACTTCCCCGCCGACGGCGCCCGCCGCGATGATGACGGCTACTTCTGGGTGATGGGCCGGGTGGACGATGTCCTGAACGTTTCCGGCCATCGCCTCGGGGCGGCCGAGGTGGAGAGCGCTCTCGTCGAGCACGAGGCGGTCGCGGAAGCCGCGGTCGTCGGCCGGCCGCACGAGATCAAGGGCGAAGGGATCGCCGCGTTCGTCGTGCTCCGGGAGAGCGCTTCGACGCACGACGGTCTCGCCGCCGAACTGAAGGCGCACGTGGCCCGGGCGATCGGGCCCATCGCGCGCCCCGACGACATCGTGTTCGCGGCGGACGTGCCCAAGACGCGATCCGGCAAGATCATGCGCCGGCTGCTCCGCGACATCGCGGCCGGCAAGGCGATCGGCGACACCACCACGCTGGCCGATCCGGCGGTGGTGCACCGGCTGAGAGAGGAGTACGACGATGAGGACTGAGACACCGAAAGTTCAGGTTTTGGCGGACGCCGCCGCCCGGGGCGGTTCGCTCGTCGCCTATCTCCTCGACGACGCCCTCGACCTCGCCGCCCCGGGGACGGCGTGGGAGAAGGAAGCGGTCGCGAACGCGCGGCGGATCTTCGGGGACCCGAAGGTCAAGCAGGCGGTGGCCGGCCACGGCGGACCGCGGAGCGCTTCCACGCTCGCGCTCCACACGCGGGCCACCCGCAACTATGCGGGGCACGACGGCATCCGCATTCTGGCGGCGCGCGCGCTGAAGCACGCCCGCGACTTTCACCACCGCGAACTGGTGTTCTCGTTGCAGGGCGCCGACGGTCCCGGGTGCGCCGGTGCGGTCGCGGAAGGCGCCACCCTGGGGGCCTACCGGTTCGCGCGGTACTTCAAGGATCAGGATGACCCGGCATCTCCCCCGGTGCGCATCGTGGTCGGCGAGGAAGCCGTCGACGAGGCCCGGGAGGCAGTCGCGCGCGCCGTGCGCCTCGCCTCCGAGGTGAACCGCGCCCGGGACCTCATCAACGAGCCCGCGGAAGCGGTGACCCCGGAGATCCTGGCCCGCGAGGCCCACCGGATCGCGGCCGACACCGGGCTGGAAGTCCAGGTCTGGAACGAGAAGGCGCTCCGCGACCAGGGGTACCCCGGCCTGATCTCCGTGGGGCAGGGGAGCCATCGCCCCCCGCGCCTCATCGTCCTGCGGCACCGGCCGCACAACGTCGCGGAGAACGGGCGGCACCTGGCGCTCGTCGGGAAGGGCATCACCTTCGATACCGGCGGCATCTCGCTCAAGCCCCCCTCGGGGATGTGGACCATGAAGGGCGACATGTCCGGCGCGGCGGCGGTGCTCGCGGCCATGTCGGCGGTGGCGCAAGAGGGCGTGCCGGCGACGGTCACGGGGATCGTGGCGACCGCCGAGAACTACCCCGGGCCGTCCGCTACCCGGCCGGGAGACATCTTCCGAGCCCGGAACGGCAAGTCCGTGATGGTGGACAACACCGACGCCGAGGGCCGGCTGGTGCTCACCGACGCCCTGGCGCGGGCCGGAGAAGAGGGCGCGACGCACATCGTGGACGTGGCGACCCTGACCGGGGCCGTGGTGCGGGCGCTCGGTATCGGGGTCGCCGGGGTCATGGGGAACGACCCGGACTGGGTGCGGGCCGTGATCGACGCCGGAGAGCCGCACGGCGAGGTCTTCTGGGAGCTTCCGCTCGTCAAGGAATACGCCGAGGAACTCCGCTGCGACTCCGCGGACCTGAAGAACATCGGCGGCATCAACGCCGGCACGATCACTGCCGGACTCTTCCTGCAGGAGTTCGTGCCCGACGGCGCGAAGTGGGCCCACCTCGACATCGCGGGACCCTTCATCGTGGAAAAGCCCTGGAAGTACTACCCGAAGGGGGCGACCGGCTTCAGCGTGCGGACGCTGTTCGAAACCGCGGCCCGGTTCGCGGCGCCGTAGGAGGCGCACCGGCCTCCGCCCGGCATCGCGGCCACAGGCCGCGAAACGTCGCCCCCCTCAGTCCTCGCCGCCGTCCGTGGCGATCGCGGCCGGGGGCGCCGACCGCTGCCGGAGGTCCGCGATCAGCAGTCGCACCACCGTTCCGTAACTGCGGGCGCCGTCCGGGATCCGCATGGTGCGCAGATAGGAGTCGTTCACCCGCCGGGCGGCGCCACGGACCATCCCGCGGTGCTGGGCCCAGAAGGCGTTGAGCGCATCCAGATCGCGGCGCGGCCCGGGTCCGAGGGCGGCCCAGGCGCGGTCCCGGTCCTCGGCGTCGGCGTTCCGCACGGCCGCCAGCAGATGCCGGGCCGCGTAGAAGGACGCGGCATACGAAAGGTAGGGGTGGCGCCGCTGGCGGGAGAGCGCCAGATAGGCGACGAAGCTCGCTTCTCCCTCGTGGGTGACGGCCCGCTGGTGCGCCTTCTCGTGAGCGGCGGTGAACGCCACGGCGACGTCGGGCGGGCCGGTGTTCACTGTCGGTTCGCCCGTGAAGGGAACGAAGATGCCACTGATTCCGAGGCGGGACATGAGCCCCGAGAAGACGGCCGGCTTCACCGGGCTCATTCTCCCGGGGCCGGGGTCGCCGGGCAGCTCGATCGCGTCGTACGCCTCGTCGATGGCGGTACTGAGGTCGGCGAAGTCGAGGGGGTTCCTCGAGACCGCGGCGGTCGGCAGCCCGGCGAGCCGGTGGAAGCGGGTGGTGTCGGCGGCGACCCGGGTGGTCAGCCCGACAAGCTCGGCCTCCGAGATCTGGCCGACGGGCAGGCCCAGGCGGTGCTCGAGGCGGGGGCGGGCGTAGTTCAGGCCCCACACGACGACGAAGATCGCGTAGAGGGTGCCGGCTCCGGCGAGGGCGAACACCGCGGTGTAGGCGAGCCGGCGGAGCACCGCGCGAGGCGCGGAAGACCGCGCCGTCGTCGGTGTCTCTCCGGTTGGCGTCTCTCCGCTCGCGGCCGGGTGCCGGAAGCGGCCCGTGAAGCGCCAGGTGACCCGTCCGATCACGAAGAGGGCGGCGGTTGCGGTAAAGAGTTCGGCCAGCGAGAACGGGACCAGGCCGCTCAGGAACGAGAAGACACGCACGACCAGCGGGTAGATCCCCGTGGTGTAGAGCGATTCCACCCGCTCCGGCATGGACAGGCCGCTCTGGAACAGGGCGATCCCGAGAGCGCCGGCCCCGAGGCCGGCGAGCACCAGGGTCCGCTGCCTCCGCGGACTCGACCGCCCCATAGGCGAACTCTAACCGGGTTGAGGGCCGGCCTCCGGCCGGCAGCGCCGACCGACCGGAGACGAAACCGCGCGTTGCCGGCTTCGTCGCTACGGCCCTCCGCCGGCTTCGCGAGCGGCCATCCCGGCCGCGGCGAGCCGCAAGTGGCGCGTGGCGAGGGCGTCGAAACCGATTCCGGGGGCTGTCAACATCCGGCGGCTCAGCCGCTCCGCCATCAGGCCGTGCGTCGTGTGGGGGCAATCGGGTGCGATGGTGTGCACCAGTTCGTGGGAGAGGACGCGGCCGAGCGCGACCCCGAGCCGCCGGGTCTGCGACCCGTGCAAACGGCGTCTCGGAGGCTTGGCCTTTGCCGGCGCGCCCCCACGCGGGGCGAGCGGCAGCCCGAGGGCCCGTTCGGCTGCCCCCAGCGACAAGAAGATGGACCGGGGCCCTCCGTGCACTCCGATCGCCACCCCGATGGCCTCGGGCGCCACGTCCCAACGGTCCGGCAGCTCGGGATAGAGCGTCGCCGGGATCACGCCGGGGCCTCCGCGGCTGACGAAACGAAGCCCGATCTCGCTTGCTCCGAAGGCGCGGACCACCTCTTTCTCGAGCCAGTGGTGGGTCTCCGGGGAGAGCAGGCGGTAAGGATCGTAGAACCGCACCCGGAGCGGTTCTGGTCGGGGGACTATCGGGAGCGCGGCTTCGGGAAGGAGGGGTCCCGGGGATGCGGCAGCGGAGTTCGGCGCGGCGAGAAGAACGCCGGAGAAGAGAAGGGATCGGAATCGGACGCGCATATCCCCGCCAACGAGGCATCCGGCCGTCGGTTCGGAATCGGGGGTGAATTCAACGAAATGCGGGCAAGTTCTGGATTCCACGTTCAAGAGGTTGAGGCGCATCGAGAGCTCACCGCCTTCTGACAACATCACCGTGGCGGGCCGATGAGCGGGGCGAACGGGACGAGACCTCTCGACGGCCTGGTGGTCGGCGGCGGGATCGTCGGGCTGGCGGTGGCCCGCCGTCTCCAGGAGAGGAACCCGTCGTGGTCGATCCTCGTCCTCGAGAAGGAGCCCGGCGTCGCCCGGCACCAGACCGGCCGGAACAGCGGCGTCATCCACTCCGGCATCTACTACGCGCCCGGTTCGCTCCGGGCCCGGAACTGCCGGCGCGGGGTGGAACTGCTGCTTCGCTTCTGCGAGGAACACGGCGTCCCGTACGCCCTCTCGGGCAAGGTGATCGTCGCTACCGACGGCGCCGAACGGGAACGGCTCGGGGAACTCCTCCGGCGCGGCGAGACGAACCGAGTCCCAGCTCTCCGGATGCTCGACCCGGCGGAGCTCCGGGAGATCGAGCCCCACGCCGAGGGGGTGGCGGCGCTCCACTCGCCGACCTCGGGAGTGGTGCGCTTTGCCGAAGTGGCGGCTACCCTCCGGCGCCTCTTCGAAGCCGGGGGCGGGCGGGTCCTCACCGGCGCCCGGGTCGTCGGGATCAGGCGCTCCGGCGGGGAGGCCCGGGTCGTCACCACTACCGGGGAGTTCACCTGCCGCCGTCTCGTCACCTGTGCCGGACTCCAGTCCGACCGGGTGGCCCGAATGGCCGGCGATGAACCCGAGATCCGGATCCTGCCCTTCCGCGGCGAGTACTACCGGGTGCGGCCCGACCGCGCTGCACTGGTGCGCGGCCTCATCTACCCCACCCCGGACCCGCGCTTCCCCTTCCTGGGAGTGCACCTCCACCGGGATCTCGATGGAGCGGTGGACGCCGGCCCGAACGCGGTCCTCGCGCTCGCCCGCGAGGGGTACCGGCGCCGCGACCTGAACCTCCGGGACCTCGTCGAGATGGTCCGCTATCCGGGGTTCCGGCGGTTGGCGCTCCGTGAGTGGCGGGTGGGGGTGGACGAGGTCCACCGGTCCCTCTCGAAGCGGGCCTTCACCCGGCGGCTGCAACGGCTGGTGCCCGAGGTCCGGGCGTCCGACCTCGTCGCCGCGCCTTCGGGGGTCCGGGCGATCGCCGTGCTTCCAGACGGCCGGATCGCCGACGATTTCCGCATCCTCCGTCGGGAGAACCGCACCCACGTCCTGAGCGCGCCCTCCCCGGCGGCGACGGCCTCGCTCGCCATCGCCGAGCAGGTCGCGGCGCTCGTCGAGGAGGAGTGAGGCCGGCTACGGCGCCATCGTCCTCAGGATGAACCGCGCCATGGTCTCGCGGAGGTGGAGGACCAGGTCGGGGTCCCGGACCCCGTGGCGGGACTTCGGATAGACCATGAGCTCGAAGGATTTCCCGGCCTTTTGCAGGTCGTGGGTGAACTGGATGGTGTTCTGCAGGTGGACGTTGTCGTCCATCGTCCCGTGGATCAGCAGCAGCTCGCCGTGCAGGTCGCCGGCCGCCCCGCGCACCGAACTCTTCCGGTATCCCTCGGGGTTCTCGTCGGGGGTGCTCATGTAACGCTCGGTGTACACCGAGTCGTAGTCGCGCCAGTCCACGACGCTCCCGCCCGCGATGCCGGCGCGGAAGCGGTCGGACCTGGTGAGCGCCGTGAGCGTCAGGTAACCGCCGAAGCTCCAGCCGTCCACTCCGATGCGGGAGGCGTCCACGGTTTCCTGGCCGCCGAGCCAGTCCACCGCCTCCACCAGGTCGGCGAGTTCCCGTTCGCCGAAGTTTCCGTAGACCGGCCAGGTGGACTCCACTCCCTTGCCGGAGGCGATCCGGTTGTCCACCACGAGGACCACGATCCCATGCTGCGCGAGGTACTGGAACCACATGCCCCGGGTCCCGGGCCAGGCGTTCCGCACCTGGGGCGCGTGCGGGCCTCCGTAGACGTGCACCCACGCCGGGTAGACGCGCGCGGGGTCGAAGCCGTGCGGCCGGACCATCATGGCCTCGAGCTCCGTCCCGTCCGCGGCAGAGATCCGGAACAGCTCGGGGGGAGAGATATCGAAGCGGGCGAGGTCCGGCACTTCGCCGCCCCCGAGATCGCGAAGGACGACGCCGTCCTCGGCCCGGCGCAGGGTCATCGCCGGCGGGCTGTCGAGATCGTGGGAGACGGCGACGTAGTGAGGGATGCTCTCCCCCTCCGGGAAGTTGGCCCGGTGGGTGCCCGGCGCTTCGCTCAGCAGGGTGACCCCGGACCCGTCGAGGGCGACTCTCAGGATGTCCGAACCGAGCGACGTCCGGTAGGTGCCCGAGGCATAGGCGGCCCCGGCCCCCTCGTCCACCGCGTGCAGCCGGCGGACCTCGAAACGTCCTTCGGTGAGCGGGCCGGTGAGTTCACCGTCCGCGTCGTAGCGGTAGAGGTGCTTGAACCCGGTGCGTTCGCTGAACCAGAGGAATCCGCCGCCGGACAGAAAGTGCGGCAGGCCGTGCCCGTTGACCCACGGTCCGGCATCCTCGCGCAGGACTCGGCTGGATTCCCCTGTCCGCGCGTCGGCCCGGTGAAGGTCCAGGAAGGTCTGGGTCCGATCCTGGATCTGGTACCAGACGTCTCCCGCCGGCGAGAAACCAACGTCCACGAGGAGGGTCTCCTGGTTTCCGTAGCCGCCCGGGTTCACCCAGACGATGTCGCCGCCGTGGGCGGGGACGATGCCCAGGCGCACGCGCGGGTTCGGGTCGCCGGCCTTGGGATACGGATAGACCTCCAGGTCGAGGTGGTAGGGGATGTGGTCCACGACGGTGAAGCGCGGGACATCGCGCTCGTCGCTCTGGAGGAACGCGATGCGGCTGCCGTCGGGGCTCCACCAGTGGGCGTAGAAGTTGCCGCGCCCGTAGATCTCCTCCTGATAGACCCAGTCGAGTTTCCCGTTCAGGAGGTCCGGTCCGCCGCCGGTGGTGAGCCGCAGCTCGCCGCCCTCGAGGTCGGTGACATAGAGGTCGTTGTCGCGGATGAAGGCGATGCGCCGTCCGTCCGGGGAGAAGCGAGGCAGTTCCTCGGTCTCCGGGCCGCGGGTCAGCCGACGGAGTTCGTTCTCCGCCGTCTCCCACGCGAAGAAGTCGGAGGCGAGGTTCAGGAGCAGCCGCTCTCCGCCAGTCGACATGGTCGGGGAGGCGGGCCGCGCTGCCCGGGCAGCCTCCTCCTCCGGAAGCGCGAGCGTTTCCGTGAGCGCCGCGGCGAGCGCGTCCGCGTCGTAGAGGCTCTCGGCGACGCCAGTGGCTGCCTCCACGAGGTTCCAGGAGCGTTCGGTCCCCTCGCCGCTGCCGGTCAGGTAGTGGGTTCCGCCGGGCATCCAGCGAACGCTCGGCAGCTCGGGGGAGAACCGGAGCGCCTCGGGTCCGTAGAGGTGGCTCAGCTCTATGGGCTCGGTCTGGGCCGCCGCTCCGGATGGGAGCAACAGGGCAACGGTGACGGCGAAAAGGGCACGGACGCTCATTACCGCGATTATCCGCGGTCACGGGTGACGCGTCCGGCTTGGTAGGCCGACCTCGGAGCGCCGGGCCTCCGACCGGCATCGCCGACCGCAGGGAGGCGAAACGCACGCGGGCCGCACGCCCTGAGCGCGCAACGCTGGTCTGGCTCACGACGGAGCCAACGGGGATCGCCGGTATTCAGACCAGCACGCGCGGTGCTTGGCGCCGCCCGAGGCGGAATGTGGATGGGGCGCATACGTCTATGAGCACCTGTTGGATTCAGACCTCTCGACCGAAAGCTGAACAGCGCGGCGTTGACTCGCGATGTGCAGTCCGAGACCAGGCTCAGGTCTGAGCCTTCGCGTCTGTATGAGCCATAGCGCGTGCTCGCGACCGTCTGACCGTGGACTCAAGCTCTGTCCACGGAGATGTCACGGAACAGGTCGGGGACCCCGCCGATCGGTAACGCGGTGATCTTTTCGCGGAGGCCGTAGTGTTCGGTTCCCGGGTAGATCACCCAGAGGTGTTCAAGTCCCAGATCAGCGATGGCGGTATGCATCGAGCGCGTCGTGCCGGGGGCGTCGGAGTGCTTCACTTCGAAGCCGTAGCGCTTGCCGCGGTGCGTGATCAGCAGGTCCAGTTCGGCACCGGCCTGGGTCCGCCAGAAGTAGGCGCTGCGAGGGTTCAGGTGTGAGAGCACCTGCTCGATGGCGAAACCCTCGAAGGACGCGCCGACCTTCACATGGCCTGGCAGGGCGTCCGGCGACGGGATTTCCAGAAGTGTGTGGAGGAGGCCACTGTCCCGCAGGTAGATCTTCGGCGACTTGGTCTGCCGTTTCTTCAGGTTCTCGATCCACGGTGGCAAGACGCGCACCATGAACGCGCCGCTCAGGATGTCGAGATAGCGGCGTGCGGTCGGACGGTTCGATCCCAGTGCGCGGGCGAACTCGGCGGCGTTCCAGACCTGACCGTGATAGTGGGCGATCATCGTCCAGAAGCGCCGCAGGGCTTCGGCCGGCGTCGTGATTCCTAGTTGGGGAATGTCCCGTTCGAGAAAGGAGTTCACGAAGTCGTCCCTCCAGATCCCGGAGAGTTCGTCGTCCGGCGCGAGATAGCTGCGCGGAAAGCCGCCGCGCTCCCAGAGCGTGCGCCAGTTCTGTCGACCGCGTTTCCCTGAAGTTCCCGTGATCTCCCCGAGGTGCAACCCCGACAGGTTCACGACGCCGAGTCGCCCCGCCAGCGTCTCCTGCGCGCCCCGGACCAGAACCGGCGACGCGCTCCCCAGGAGGAGGTATCGGGAGCTCGTATCGGGCCGGTCCGCCAGTACGCGCAACGCCTCGAGGATGGCCGGTTGTCGCTGCACTTCGTCGATCACGGCGTGGCCGGCCCGTCGACCGAGTTCCTCCTCGGGGGCGGCGAGCGCGCGCCGTCCAGTTGCGGACTCCAGGTCGAAGAACGTCCACTCGCTCTCGCCCGCGATGAACTCCCGGGCCAGCGTCGTCTTGCCGCACTGCCGGGGCCCGAGGAGAGCAACGATGGGGTGCACGCGGAACGAACGGGCGATCCGGTCCAGGGCGCCGGGGCGGGGGATGATCATTCCGTGGTTATATTCCTTGTATATCGTATCATTGAAGAAACGATATACAAGAATTTGGCGGACCGGAGTCATGGCCGCCGGTGCGGGTTTCGCGCTTCCGCGCGATGCCGGCCGGAGGCCGGCGCTCCGAGGCGCGGGTGTCACCCGGACGTGCGGGCCTGCGGCCCGCGTGCCGACTGGAAGTCGGCGTTCCAGGCAGGAGGCGCCATCCACGGCTCTAGGGCCGCGCCTTTTCGCCTCGCTTCGCTCGGCGATGCCGGCCGGAGGCCGGCGCTCCGAGCCGGTCCCGTGCCTAGAGGTCGGCGAGGAAGCCCTTGAGGATCGCCAGGAACTCGTCGATGTGTTCGGCGTGGGTGCGGAAGATGCCGGGTGAGGGCCGAAGCCAGAAACGTTCGTTCAGGTAGGTGGCGGAGACGAAGATGCGCCCGTCGGCGTGGAGCGTCCGGATGAGCCGGCGGTTGAGGTCGTCCACCTCCTCCTCGCTCCGTCCCGGGGGCCGGTAACGGAAGCACATGGTCGAGAGCTGGGGCTCGGGCCCCACCTCGATGTCCTCCCAGTTCCGCAGCTCGTCCTGGAGATAGCAGGCCAGCACCCACTTCTCCTCGAGCGCCGCCGCGAACGGCTCGGTGCCGTGAAGCAGGAGCGGCACGAGCAGGCGCATCCCGCGGAAGTGCCGCGTGAGTTCGATGGACCGTTCCGACGGTGAGATCTCTCTCTGGGGGGCGTCGACCAGGTACGGCGCCTTCCACCGGAAAGTCTCGAGGTGCGCCGCGTCGCGGACCACCACCGCGCCGCTCCCGTAGGGCAGGAACAGGCTCTTGTGCGGGTCGAGCACCACCGAGTCGGATCGCTCGATGCCGCGCAGGGCTTCCCGCCGGGCCGGGACCAACACGTAAAACCCGCCGTAGGCGGCGTCCACGTGGTGCCACAGACCCTCGGCGCGGGCGATGTCGGACACCGCGTCCAGGGGATCCACCGCGCCCGTGTTGGTGGTCCCGGCGGTGCTCACCACGAGCCAGGGAACGAGCCCGTCGGCGCGGTCCTTGTGGATGTGGGCGGCCAGGGACTCCGGCGCCAGCCGGTAGTCCTCGTCCACCGCGATGATCCGGCAGGGGGCCTCTCCGACGCCGGCCAGGTGGACCGCCTTGCGGACCGAATAGTGCTCCTGGCTGGTGACGTAGACGGACGCCCGGCGGAAGTCCTCCGAGCGAAGCCCCTTCGCGTCCCGGGCCGCGATGATCGCGGTCAGCGCCGCGACGCTCCCGCCCGAAGTCAGCGTGCCGCCGGCCTCCTTCGGATAGCCGACGATCTCGGCGATCCACTCCACGAGCCGGTTCTCCACGCGGGCCGCTCCCGGCGAGGCCGGGAAATAGCCGGAGAAGGCGTTGCCGACGGCCGCCAGGTAGTCGCCGAGCGCCGACGAGTAGATCCCGCCGCCGGGGACGTAGCCCAGATCGCGAGGCGACGCGGGATTCAGGCCTTCCTGTTCGACCTCGCGCCGGATCAGGTCGAGGATTTCCGGGAACGGCTGGCCCTCCGCTCCGATCAGCAGGTCGTTCAGGTCGGACGACTCGCGGGGCGGATACCAGGACGGCCCGGTCTTGAGAGCCTCGAGGAACTCCTCGGCGTGGCGGACGGTCGCTTCCGTCAGTTGCCGGCGGCCCGCCGCGTCCGGCTCGAGCGGCTCGGCGCGGCGCCGGAGCGCCTCGGCGCGTTCGCGGAGCGTGCTCGCCAGAACACTCATCGGGCTCCGCCCTCCGGCATCGGTTCGGGCTCCGGTCCGTCGAACGCGGCCCCGGCCAGGTAGCCGGCGGCGCTCGCGGCGGTGAGCCCGATCGCTTTCGGGACCAGCACCCCCGCGGGAGCGAGCGCCGGGGCGAGGAACCAGTCCCAGCCGAAGCTCAGATGGACCACCCACAGGACGACTCCGCACGCCATGGCGGCGAGCGCCGCCGTGCGGCCGCCCCGCTTCCAGAACAACCCCGCCGTCAACGGCACGAAGAGCCCCACGAGGGTGAGTTCGTACGCATCTTCGAGCAGGGAGTACGCACTGAGACCACGGAACGCATAGAAGAGACTCGCCGCACCAACGATCAGTACTGAAAGGCGGCTCAACCGCAGGAGCCCTGCCCGGGGCAGGGAATGGCGGAGCAGGTTCTGCGCCAGTACGGACGCCGCCGATATTAGCGCGCTGTCCACGGTGGAAAGGAGCGCCGAGACCACCAGCAGGACGAGCCCCAGAGTGGCGAGCGGACTGAAGAGAATCCGTCCCAGCGCCGCCAGCATGTCCCCTTCCTGTCCGGGCAGCAGGAGGCGGGTGGCGAGCCCCAGCACGACAGGGATCGCGCCGAGCACGAGGTAGAGACTTCCGGCGATCAGGCAGGCGCGGCGGGCCACCCGTTCCGTGCGCGAGGAGAACACCCGCTGGAGCACGTCCTGGCCGGGGATGTTGCCGAGCGCTCCGGCGACGAGAAGCCCCGACCACGCGAGGAGAGCCGTCAGTTCGCCGGGAACGACGGCCAGGAGGTCCGGCGGCGTTTCCCGCCCGAGCCGGGCGAGACCTCCGGCGAGCGAACCCCCGCCGAGTTCCGCCACCGCCGAAACGCCGAGCGCGAGGAGCGCCAGGACCACGATCACGCCCTGCACCGCATCGGTCAGCGTTACCGACCACATCCCCCCGATCAGCGTGTAGCCCACCGCCACCGCGGCCACGAGCGCCAGTCCCGCCCCGGCGGGGATGCCGAAGAGCTCGCCGAGGAGGACGGCCAGCACCGAGAACTGCGCGGCGATCCAGCCGAAGAAGCTCGGCACCATGATGGCGGCGCACGCGATCTCCGCGCGCCGCCCGAAGCGCCTGGCGAAGAAGTCCCCGAGCGTCAGGAGGCCCGCCCGCCGCAGCGGCGCCGCGTAGAACAGTCCCACGAGCAGGAGACAGATTCCGGGACCGATGGGCTCGAGCGCGGCCGCCGAGAGCCCCACCGCCCGTACCTCCTCGGCGGAGGCGAGCAGGGTGCCGGCCCCGAACCAGGTGGCCAGCAGGCTCAGCGAGGCGAGCGGGACGCCGAGGTTCCGGCCCGCCACCAGGTAGTCGGAGAAGTCGTGGATGCGCCTGCTGGCGATCCACGCCACCCCGAACAGGACGGCGGTGTAGAGGAGCAGGACCGCCGCGGAGAGGGTCGCCGGCAACGGCCGTCGCTCAGCCGGGCTGGTGCAGCCGCTCCACGGCCCGCGTCCGGTCGGAAGGATCGGAGCGACCCCAGAGCCCGCCCGCCAGCATCGCCAGGAGGCTCACCGGGAGGGCCACCAGGATGGGCCCGAGCCCGATCCCGAATCGGGGGCCGAACAGCAGGACGAACGAGTAGGTCGCCACCCCCGCGACCAGCGCCGCGAGTCCGCCCAGGAGGTTCGCCCGCCGCCACCAGAGGCCGAAGACCACCGGCACGAACAGTCCCGCCGAAAGCAGACCCACCCCGGCGGTGTAGAACTGGGTGAGCAGTTCCGGGGGCGACCACGCCCAGTAGAGTGCGGCGGCGCCGACCAACCAGGTGGCCCCCAGCCGGGCGAAGGCCTGCGCGCGCTTGCTCTTCCGCCCCAGATACCCGCCGAGCAGGTCGTGGGCGACCGCCGAACTCACCGCCAGGAGGAAGGCGTCGGTGGTGGACATCACCGCGGCCAGGACCGCGGCGACCGCGAGCCCGCGGAAGAGGGGAGGGAAGTTCTCGCCGATGATGCGCAGGAAGACCTCGTCGGGATCGGTCAGGCCGGGAAACTCCAGGATGCCCACCGGGGCGATCAGCAGGATCGCGGAGAGGATCATCACGCCGTACATGACGGTCGCGAGATTGAGCGATAGCCGGGCGCTCCTCGGGTCGCGGGCGGTGGCGACCCGCATCACGATGTGCGGGATCACCGGAATGGCGGAGGCCCAGATCACGAAATAGTCGAGATAGCCGGAACCGCCGGCGGGAAGCTGTCCGAAGGCCGGCGAGGCTGCCGTCGCCGCCTGGAGGGAACCAAGCGGAGACCCCGCGTTCATGGCGAGCACGACGGCGGTGACCCCCATGAGCAGGAACAGGAGCGCTCCCTGCATCACGTCGGTGACCGTGACCGCGACCATGCCCCCGAAGGACACATAGAGGACGAACACCACGGTCGCGACCGTGATCGCGGTGCCGTAGTCCACTCCGAGGAGCGCCTCGGCGGTGATCCCGGCGGCCTTCATCTGCGCCACCATGTAGACCGTCAGCGAAATCACGATGATCGTCGGGACGAGCGCCCGGACCAGCCCGTGGGGATACCGGAACACCATGAAGTCGGTGATCGTGAACTTGGCGAGGCGCCGCAGCGGCGCCGCGACCAGGATGGTGGCGAGCGGGAACCCCACCACCGCGCCGGCGAAGAGGGCGAGCGTCGCCGGAATGCCGCCCGAATAGGCGAGTCCCAGCACGCCGACCAGCGAGCCGCCGCTGGCCAGGCTGGCCATGATCGCCAGGGCGTTGACCCCGGTCCCGACGCGGCGGCCGGCCACCCAGTACTCGTCCGCCGAGCCGAGCACGCGGCGGGTGGCCAGCGCCCCGACCACCACGCAGACGAGCAGATAGACGAGGACGAGCCAGCGTTCGATCATGGATCCGGTGCGGTGTCCTCCGGCC
The DNA here is from genome assembly GCA_009835985.1 of Acidobacteriota bacterium. Classification (GTDB taxonomy): domain Bacteria; phylum Acidobacteriota; class Vicinamibacteria; order Marinacidobacterales; family Marinacidobacteraceae; genus Marinacidobacterium. The sequence goes on from VXWI01000008.1 coordinate 37,295, forward strand.
CGCGGGCGCCGGCCTCTTTGCTTCCCGACTCGCCGAGGACCAGCAGGAGGAGGATCGCCGGCGATCCGAGCAGCAAAGTCGCCATGAGCCAGCCGAACACGGCAACCCCCAGCACGGTGACTTCTCCGAACACCGGCAGGAAGGCCACCACCGAGAACGTGATCAGGGCGAACAGGGCGACGCGCTCCCTGCGGGGCATGGGAAAGAAGGAGTTCATGCGGGGCCGCCGGGGACGAAGTGTAGGGGCTCCCGCCGTTTATGATCCGGCCCGCTCATCCCCTTGCGCGTCATCACCTGGAACCTGAATTCGATCCGGACGCGCCGGGCCCGCCTCCTCCGCCTGCTCGAGCGGCATGAGCCGGACGTGCTGTGTCTCCAGGAGCTTCGCGCTCCCGCAGAGACCTTCCCCTGGCTGGACGTCCAGGCGGCCGGATACCGCGCCGTGGTGCACGCCCAGGCCGCCCGGAACGGGGTCGCCGTTCTGGCCCGCGAGTCCCCGGAGGTCCTCGAGCGGGGCCTTCCCACCTGCCGGGCGCGCGGCGAGGCGCGCCTCCTGGATGTCCGGGTGGCGGGCCTCCGGGTCATCACTGCCTACGTGCCGAACGGGAAGGCGGTGACCCGGGTCGAGGACTGGAACTACAAGCTCGAGTGGCTCGGAGCGCTCCGCGAGCACCTGGCCCGGCGGGCGGACCCGGAAGAGCCGCTCGTCCTCTGCGGCGACTTCAACGTGGCTCCCGGCGACCGGGACTCGATGACCGCCGATCCGGGAGGGGTGCTCTGCCACCCGGACGCTCGGACGGCGCTTCAAGACATCGTGGAGTGGGGGCTCACCGACGCCTACCGGGAGGTCTACGCGGAGGGGGAGGAACCGGAAAAGGGCTTCTACACCTGGTGGGACTACACCCGCCTTGCGTTTGCCAGGAACGTCGGCGCGCGGATCGACCACATCTACCTGACCGCTCCCCTCGCCGGCCGCATCGGGTCGGTGCGGGTGGACCGGGACGAGCGGCGGCAGCGCAAGGGAGAGGACATCCCTTCCGATCACGCGCCGGTGCTCTGCGACCTCGACCTCTGACCGGGGACGGCACGGCCGTCGCCGGACCGGCAGTCAAGCCAGCTTGAGCCCGGGGATGTCCCGGAAATCCTCGGTGTTGAGGGTCCAGAGCGCCGCGTCCTCCACGATGGCGCAGGCGGCGATCGCGAGATCCATCTCGCGGCTGCGCACCCGGTCCAATTCCGCGTAGAGATCGGCGGCGGCCGCGGCGGCTTCGGTGTCGAACGGGACGGCCGCACGCCGGGGCAGGAGGGTTTCCTGGTCCTGCAGTTCGCCGACGGTCCGCGGGCCGCGCAGCCACTCGTAGAGCACCGGTGCGGACAGCTTCACGCGGTGGCCCTCCCGGACGAACTCCCTGAGCCGCGGGAGCGAGAGCCGGCGGCCGGCAAGCGCGCCGACGAGCGCCGAGGTATCGAGATGGACGATCACTGCTTCGAACGCCAGGCGAGCTTCCGGGCCTCGCGGATTTCCCGAAGTTCCGCGTCCACCTCCTCCTGGGGACGGCTCGGTGGGGCCTGCCGAATTCGCTCCAGCACCTCCAGCATCCGCAGCCGCTCCGCCTCGCTCAGCCGGTCCTTCCGGGCCGCGTAGTCGGCGACCGCTTCGCGCACCATCTGGCTCTGGGGGATTCCAAGCCGGGCGGACACCGCGCGGATCCGGCGCACCGTCGCGTCATCGAGCGAGTAGGTGACCTTGACCATACTCATGCCATACTACCATATCCCGGCTCCCGCCCGCTCCCCCGCCGCGATGGAACGAGTCGCCGGCAGGGGCGGCGCAAGTCCCCCGATCCGGGGGATGATCCGGCGCGTTCCGGGGTCGCGCGGAAGCCGCCTCCGGCGCCCGAAACCGGGGGTTCCGCTGCTTGCAACTACCGGGACTCGTCACTATCCTTTATCAATTGGCCCGGAGCGTATCTGGGGGCGGAAAAACCACCCCGCCGCAGCCGGCCACAACATCCCATGCGCCTTCTGAATCTCGTCGCCGCAGGGTCCTTCGGTGCGGGTGCGTTCGCCCTTTCGCCGATGGCGGACGCCGGCGAACGACCGGGTTCCGGGGCGGCTCCGCCGACGGTGGCGTCCGTCCGGAACTGGACCCCGGAGGGTTCCCTCCCGGTGTCCGGCCTGACCCCCGAGGCCGCCGCCGCGCACAACGGGATGCTGCGGACCTACTGCATGGTCTGCCACAACGACCGGATGAAGACCGGCAACATGTCGCTGGCCGGTTTCGACGCCGGAGACGCGCCCGCGAAACCGGTCCTCGCCGAGAAGATGATCTCCAAGCTCCGGCTCGGGATGATGCCGCCGCCCGGGGCTCGGCGTCCTCCGGAAGAGACGCTGGCCGAGGTCGCGGAGTCGCTCGAGACCCAGCTCGACGACAGCGCCGCCGCGAATCCGAACCCCGGACGCCGTTCCTTCCAGCGCCTGAACCGGGCGGAGTACACGGCGGCGATCCGCGACCTGCTGGACCTGCCGCTGGATGCTTCCAAGTACCTCCCCCAGGACACGATCAGCGCCAACTTCGACAACATCGCCGACGTCCAGCTGCTGTCGGCGACCCTCATGGACTCCTACCTGCGCGCGGCGAGCGACATCAGCCGGCTCGCGGTGGGCGATCCCGACGCGACGGCCGCCGAGTCCGGCTACCACGTGTCCCGCTGGGCGGCCCAGCTGGGCCAGGTCGAGGACGCGCCCTACGGGACCCGGGGCGGCATCGTGGTGGACCACGTGTTCCCGGCGGACGGGGAGTACCGGTTCCGGGTGGCGTTCCACCACGAGACCACCGGCGCCATCGTGGGGTCGGGGTCGAGCGCGCTCCACACGCTGGACAAGCCGGAGCAGGTCGAGATCTCGATCGACGGGGAACGGGTCGCGCTCCTTGATCTCGACCGCTGGATGCACGTTTCCGATCCCGACGGCGTCAACTTGCGGTCCGAGCCCGTTTTCGTGCGGGGCGGGCCGCGCAAGGTGGCCGCCGTGTTCCTGAAGCACTACGAGGGGCCGGTCCTCGACATGATCTCCCCGCACGACTGGTCGCTCGCCAGCACCGCGACGTCGAGGACCTACGGCATCCACAACGTGCCGCACCTGCGGGACCTCTTCATCACCGGCCCATTCGACGCCACCGGCGTTTCGGACACCCCGAGCCGCCGGGCGATCTTCACCTGCCGGCCGCTCGCGCCCGAGGAGGCGCGTCCCTGCGCCGAGGAGATCCTGTCCCGTCTCGGCCGGCTCGCGTACCGGCGGAATCTCACCGAGCGCAACCTGAATGCGCTGATGTCTCTCTACGACTCGGGCGCGGCGGCGGAAGGTTTCGAGGAAGGAATCCGGATGGGGATCGAGGGGATGCTCGCGAGTCCCAACTTCGTGTTCCGGATCGAGGAGCCGCTGGACCCGCGGGAAGCCGAGTTCGGCTACCGGCTGACCGACACCGATCTGGCCTCCCGGCTGTCCTTCTTCCTCTGGGGGACGATCCCGGACGGCGAGCTCCTGGATGCCGCGGAGGCCGGCCAGTTGACGGATCCCGCGGGATTCGAGGCGCAGGTGCGCCGGATGCTCGCGGATCCCCGTTCGGAGGCGCTGTCGAAGCGGTTCGCGCACCAGTGGTTCCGGCTGCAGGACCTGGACAAGATCAATCCGAACGTCCGCCTCTATCCGGACTTCTACCAGCAGTTGAAGTGGGCGATGGTGGAGGAGACGGAGCGGTTCTTCCACCACCTGGTGTCCGAGGACAGGAGCGTCTTCGACCTCTTCACCGCGGACTACACGTTCGTGAACGGGCCGCTCGCGAAGCACTACCGCATGCGGGGCGTTGTCGGCCCGGAACACCGGATGGTGAAGTACCAGGATCCGAACCGGCGCGGGATCTTCGCCCACGGCAGCATGCTGACGCTGACGTCGCATCCCTACCGGACGTCGGCCGTGCTGCGCGGGAAGTGGGTGATGGAAGTGCTGCTCGGGAGCCCGCCGCCGCCTCCGCCGCCGAACGTTCCGGACCTCGACACCGGCGAGTCCGGCGAAACGGTCCGCAAGCTCACGGCGCGGGAGGCTCTCGAGATCCACCGCGACAACCCGGCCTGCCGTTCGTGCCACCGGATGATGGATCCGATCGGCCTGGCGCTCGAAGCGTTCGACGTGACGGGCCGTCTGCGGGTGAAGGACGCGGGACAGGCCATCGACGCGTCGGGCGAGTTCTACGACGGCACTCCGATCCAGGACATCGGAGATCTGCGCAACGCGCTGCTCAAGCGTCCGACCCCGCTGCTACGGACGTTCACGGAGAACCTGATGGCGTACGCGCTGGGCCGGCGCGTGGAGTACTACGACCAGCCGCGGATCCGGGAAATCGTCCGGGACGCCGAGGCCTCGGACTACCGGATGTCCTCGTTCATCCTGGGGGTGGCGAAGAGTCCGGCGTTCCAGATGAAGGGCGGCGCGGCGGAAGAGGTCGAGACCACCGTGGCCGGCGAGCACTAGAGAACAGCAGAGAAGACAGCCAAAGGGAACCGAAGGAGAAGACGATGAACTACCTGACCGGGAAAAGCCTGCCGCGGCGCACGTTCCTGCGCGGGGCCGGCGCGACGATCGCGTTGCCGTTCCTGGACGCCATGGCGCCGGCGAGCGTCATCGCGAAGCCGACGGCGGACGACCCGACGCGGCTCGTGGCGATCGAGATCGTGCACGGCGCCGCGGGCAGCAACAAGTACGGCCGCTCGCAGTATCTGTGGAGCCCGGAGAAGGAGGGCACGGATTTCGATCTCTCGAAGGGCGCCCTCAGTCCGCTCGAGCCGGTGCGGGACTACGCCACGATCGTGAGCGACTGTGACAACGAGCCCGCGGAAGCGGAGACCGCGCGGGAGATCGGCGGGGACCATTTCCGTTCGAGCTCGACGTTCCTGACCGCGTCCCACCCGAGACAGACCGAAGGGTCGGATGTCTTCGCGGGAACCTCGTTCGATCAGTTGTACGCGCAGCGCTTCGGCCAGAACACGCCCATCCCCTCGATGCAGCTCTGCATCGAGACGGTGGACCAGGCGGGCGGCTGCGCCTACGGCTACGCGTGCGTCTACACCGACACCATCAGTTGGGCCTCCCCGACCGAGCCGCTGCCGATGACGCGGGATCCGCGCATCGTGTTCGACCAGTTGTTCGGCGCCGGCGGCACTCCCGAGGGCCGGGCAGCGCGGCAGCGGGCGCGCCAGAGCGTGCTGGACTTCATCGGGGACGAGGTCCGGGACCTGCAAGCGGCTCTCGATCCGCAGGACGTGCGCCGGATGGACCGCTACATGACCGACATCCGCGAGATGGAACGGCGGATCGAGCGCATCGTGGAGCGGAACACCAGCGGCGAGCTTCGCGAACTCCCCGACGCCCCGTCAGGGGTGCCGGACTCCTTCGACGAGCACGTGAAGATCATGTTCGACCTGCAGGCGCTCGCCTTCCAGTCCGACATGACCCGGGTGTTCAGCTTCAAGCTGGGCCGGGACGCCTCCAGCCGGGTCTATCCGGACAGTGGGGAGGCCACCGCCTTCCACCCGGCGTCGCACCACGGGAACGACCCCGAACGGGTCGAGATCCTGGGCCGGATCAACCGGTACCACGTGAGCCTGGTCCCTTACTTCATGGAGAAGCTGCGGAGCATCCAGGAGGACGACCGGACACTGCTCGACAAGACCATGATCCTGTATGGGTCCCCGATGGGCGATCCGAACATCCACAACCACAAGCGCGTCCCGTTCTTCGTGGCGGGCGGCGCGAACGGTGCGCTGGAGAACAACCTGCACCTGCGGGCGGCGCCGGGGACCCCGCTGGCGAACGTGATGCTGACGCTGCTCCACAAGTTGGGGATGGATGACCTGGAGAGCTTCGGCAACAGCACGGGAGCATTCTCGCTGTCGCAGGCGGTCTAGACCGCAAGGAGCTTCGCAAGAAGACACTCGAGACAAGAGAGGGAACGAGCCATGAAGATTGGGAACCGATGGGTTGGCCTCGCGGCGCTGCTTTGCGCGTCCGGCCTTCTGGTGGGCTCCGGGTTTGCCGCCCTGGCGCCGGTGCTCGATGCGGCGAAACGCGGTGACATCGAGTCCCTGAAGGCGGAGCTGCGTTCCGGCGCCGACGTCAACGCGGCGCAGGGGGACGGGTTCACGGCGCTTCACTGGGCGGCGAAGCTCGGGAACCGCGGCGTCGCCGAGGTGCTGATCGCCGCGGGTGCGGACATCAAGGCGACGACGCGCATCGGGAGCCACATGCCGCTCCACGTGGCGGCCGCGGCCGGTCAGGCGGACGTCGCTGCAGCCCTGCTGCAGGCCGGCGCTCCGGTGGCGGTGCCGACCAATACCGGCGCCCGGTCGATCCACTTCGCCGCGGCCTCCGGGGATGTGGAGACGGTCCGGGTCCTCGCCTCGCACGGCGCCGACCTGAACGCCGTCGAGCCGCATTGGGGCCAGACCCCGCTCATGTTCGCGGCGGCTACCGGCCGGACCGCGGCCGTTGAGGCGCTGATGGAGGAGGGAGCCGACCCGGCGGTCACGGCCGCCGTGCTGGACATCGCGGCGCGCGCCGAGCAGGACCTGGCGGCGCGCCGGGCCCGGCAGGCCCGGATCGCCCGTGAGCGGGGCGGGGGAGCGGACGTCATCTACGACGAGCGCGAGCGCGACAAGCGCGCGAAGGAAGCCCAGCGGCGGGCCCGCGCCGCCGCCGCCAAGGCGGCCGCGGAGAAGGGCCGGACGGATGAAGGCCCGGCCACCGCGTCCACCGCGGGGTCCGGCAAGACCGGATCCGCCGACCTCGCCGACCTGAAAAAGCCGACGGCTGAGGAAGTCGCCGCCGCGAAGGACGAGCACGCCGCGGCCCACGGCCACCCCGAGGACGAACTGGCCCGGGCCAAGGCCATCGAGGAGGCGGAGAAGCGCAGAGCGGCCCGCCAGCGGGACCGGAGCAACCGCCTCCAGCCGCTCCGCTACGCCGAACTCGTGGGCACCCACGGTGGCCTGACCGCGCTGCTGCTGGCGGCCCGCGACGGTCATCTCGAGACCGCACTCGCCCTGGTGGACACCGGCGCCGACGTCAATCAGCGGGCCGAGGGACACCTCACCTCGCCCCTCATGATGGCGGCGCTCAACGGACACTACGACCTCGGAATGGGCCTGCTGGAGCGGGGCGCGGACCCGAACCTGAGGAACGTGTCCGGCGGAGCGCCGCTCTACGCGGCGATCAACTCCCGTTGGATCGCCCAGCCGTTCCATCCCCAGCCGGCGGATCACCTGCGGCAGGCGACCTCGCACGTCGAGTTCATGGAGGCGCTTCTCGACGCCGGAGCGGACATCGATGCCCGGCTCGAGCGGAAGCAGTGGTACACCACGTACAACACCGACCAGCTCGGCGTGAACCGCGCGGGCGCGACGGCCTTCTGGCGCGCCGCCTACGCGCTCGACATTCCGGCGATGAGGATGCTGGTCGCCCGCGGCGCGGACCCGAACATCCCGACCATGAAGGTGCCGGAGCGAGTCCTCCGCCGCCTGACCGACCTGACCGCGGAAGAACCCGAGGAAGATCCCTCGGGTCTCCCTGAGGTCCCCTACGGCGGGCCGGGGGTCTATCCGATCCACGCCGCTGCCGGCGTCGGCTACGGGCTCGGCCTGGCCGCAAACTCGCACCGCCATGCCCTCGACGCCTGGATGCCCGCGATGAAGTACCTCGTGGAAGAACTGGGCGCCGACCCGGCCGCCCGGGACCACAACGGCTACAGCGTGATCCACCACGCGGCCTCCCGGGGTGACAACGAGATGATCCTCTACCTCATCTCGAAGGGCGCCGACCCATTGGTCGTCGCCCGATCCGGGCAGACCACCGTGGATCTTGCGAACGGACCGGCCCAGCGGATCAACCCGTTCCCGGAGACCATCGCCCTCCTGGAGAGCTACGGGGCCAAGAACAACAACCGCTGCGTGGGTTGCTGAGGGATGAACATGGGGATTTCCCGACCGGAAGCGGGGAGAGTCAGCGGGCTTTCCCCGATCCCGCTCCTGGTCGCGGGTCTGCTGGCGGCGTCGGCCGCAGCGTCCGCTGAGACGCCCACGCTCGCTACGGCGAGATCGTGGGAACCTGCGTCGGCGGCCGAGGCCGCCCCGCCAGGCGAAGCCGGTCGGTCCTTCTCTCCGGAGAACGCGGCCGCTCACAACCGGATGCTGCGGACCTACTGCATGGTCTGCCACAACGACCGGATGAAGACCGGCAACATGACGCTCTCCGGCTTCGACGCGGGGAACGCGCCGGCCAGTCCCGAGCTCGCGGAGAAGATGGTTTCGAAGCTCCGGCTCGGGATGATGCCGCCGCCGGGTTCCCGCCGTCCTGCGGAAGAGGTGCTCGCGGAGGTCGCGGGATCGTTCGAGGCGCAGCTTGACGCGAGCGCCATTGCGGAACCGAATCCGGGACGCCGCTCCTTCCAGCGGCTGAACCGGGCGGAGTACACCGCCGCGATCCGGGATCTGCTGGCGCTGGAGCTCGACGCTGCGGAATACCTCCCGCAGGACACCATCAGCGCGAACTTCGACAACATCGCGGACGTGCAGCTGCTGTCCGCGACGCTCATGGACTCCTACCTGCGGGCGGCGAGCGAGATCAGCCGGCTCGCGGTGGGCGATCCCGACGCCGCCCCGGCCGAGACCAGCTACTTCGTCTCCCGCTGGGCATCGCAGCGGCGGCAGGTCGAGGGAGCTCCCTACGGCACGCGGGGCGGGCTCGCCGCGGACCACACCTTCCCCGCGGACGGGAACTACGTGTTCCGGGTTTCGCTCCACCACGAAGTGTGCGGCCCCGTCGTCGGTACCGCCGTGGGGGCGCTGAACTCCGAGGAGAACCCCGAGCGGCTCGAGATCTCCATCGACGGCGAGCGCGTCGCGCTGCTCTCGATCGATCCGTGGATGCACACGTCCGACCCGGATGGCGCCACGATGATCACCGAACCGATCTTCGTGAAGGCCGGCCCGCGCAAGGTGGCGGCGGCGTTCCTCAGACAGTTCGACGGCCCGACGCTGGATCTCGTCTCTCCGCACGAGTGGTCGCTCGCCAGCACCAACATCGCCCTCACTTACGGGATCCACAGCCTCCCGCATCTCCGCGACGTCCTGATTCGCGGTCCCTTCGACCCGACCGGCGTTTCGGAGACGCCGAGCCGGCAGGCGGTCTTCAGTTGCCGGCCGTTGTCTCCGGACGAGGCCCGCCCCTGCGCCGAGGCGATTCTCGGGCGCCTGGGAAGGCTCGCTTACCGGGGCAACCTCAGCGACGAGGGCCTGGCGGCGCTCATGGAGCTCTACGACGCGGGCGCCGGGACCGTCGGCTTCGAAGAGGGAATCCGGATGGGGGTCGAGGGGATTCTCGCGAGCCCCAACTTCGTGTTCCGGATCGAGGAGCCGCTCGACCCGCGGGAGGCGGAGTTTGGCTATCGGCTCACCGACACCGACCTGGCTTCCCGGCTTTCCTTCTTCCTCTGGGGGACGATCCCGGATGACGAGTTGCTCGACGTTGCCCAGGCCGGGGATCTGTCGGACCCCGCCGTCTTCGACGCTCAGGTGCGCCGGATGCTCGCGGACGCGCGCTCGGACGCGCTCGCGAAGCGGTTCGCCTATCAGTGGTTCCGGCTGCAGGATCTCAAAAAGATCAACCCCAACGTTCGTCTCTATCCGGATTTCCACCAGCAGCTGAAGACGGCGATGGTGGAGGAGACCGAGCGGTTCTTCCACCACCTGGTGTCCGAGGACAAGAGCATCTTCGACCTGTTCACGGCCGACTACACGTTCGTGAACGAGCGCCTCGCCAAGCACTACGGGATGGTGGGGGTCACCGGACCGGAGCACCGGCTGGTCCAGTACCAGGACCCGAGCCGGCGGGGGATCTTCGCCCACGGAAGCATGTTGACGCTGACGTCGCATCCCTACCGGACCTCGGCGGTGCTGCGCGGGAAGTGGGTGATGGAGGTGCTGCTCGGCAGTCCGCCACCGCCGCCGCCGCCGGATGTCCCCGACCTCGATGCGACCGCGGCAGCGGCGGACGGCCGCGAGCTGACCGCGCGCGAACGGCTGGAGATCCACCGCGACAACCCCGCGTGCCGATCCTGCCACCGGATGATGGATCCCATCGGCGTGGCGCTCGAAGCGTTCGACGTCACCGGCCGGGTGCGGGTGAAGGACGCGGGCCAGCCGATCGACGCTTCCGGCGAGTTCTACGACGGGACCCTGATCCAGAACATCGGGGATCTGCGCAACGCCCTCCTCAAGCGCCCAACCCCGCTGCTCAGAACGTTCACGGAGAACCTGATGGCGTACGCGCTGGGCCGGCGGGTGGAGTATTACGACCAGCCGCGGATCCGGGAGATCGTCCGGGAAGCGGAGGACGCCGACTATCGGACGTCGGCGTTCATTCTTGGCGTGGTGCGGAGCCCGGCCTTCCAGATGAAGGGCGAGGTCCTCGAGGAGATCGAGACCACGGTTGCGGCCGAACACTGACCCGTTCGGGTGGGGGCGGGATCGCATCCCGCCCCGGTTCGGTCCGGGGTTCCTCCTGGACACTGCACAACTCGCCCGGCGGTGGGCTTAGCGCTTGCGTCGGGCGGCTTGATTTCCTATCCTAGCCCGGTTATGGGAGTTCGACGATCCCTTACTCTTCGGGGGTCGTCCACCCACAGCGAAAAACAAAAAGCCCCGCCGGACACGGAGACGGTCCGCGGGGAGCCTTGGCAGGAAGACCTGACAGGAGAAAGAGATGAACTACCTGACCGGTAAGAGCCTTCCCCGCCGGACGTTCCTCCGCGGAGCGGGAGCGACCATCGCGTTGCCGTTCCTGGACGCCATGGTTCCGGCGAGCGTCCTCGCGAAGCCGACGGCCGACGACCCGACACGGCTCGTGGCGATCGAGATCGTGCACGGCGCCGCGGGCAGCAACAAGTACGGCCGCTCGCAGCACCTGTGGTCCCCGGAGAAGGAAGGCGCCGACTTCGATCTCTCGAAGGGCGCCCTCAGTTCCCTCGAGACGGTTCGCGACTACGTCACGATCGTGAGCGATTGCGACGTGGAGCCCGCCGAGGCGCGCACCGCGCGCGAGATCGGCGGCGACCACTTCCGTTCGAGCGCGGCGTTCCTGACCCAGTCGTATCCCAAGCAGACCGAGAGCTCGGATGTGTTCGCGGGAACTTCGTTCGATCAGATGTACGCCCAGCGCTTCGGTCAGGACACGCCGATCCCCTCGATGCAGCTCTGTATCGAGACGGTGGACCAGGCGGGCGGTTGCGCCTACGGCTACGCGTGCGTCTACACCGACACCATCAGCTGGGCGTCGCCGACCGAGCCGCTGCCGATGACGCGGGACCCGCGCATCGTGTTCGACCAGCTGTTCGGCGCCGGCGGCACTCCGGAGGGCCGGGTGGCCCGCCAGAAAGCGCGCCAGAGCGTGCTGGACTTCATCGGATCGGAAGTCAGCCGGCTCAAGACCTCCCTCGACGCCGAGGACGTGCGGCGCATGGATCGCTACATGACCGACATCCGGGAGATGGAGCGGCGGATCGAGCGCATCGTGGAGCGGAACACCAGCGGCGAGCTTCGCGAACTCCCCGACGCCCCGTCAGGGGTGCCGGACTCCTTCGACGAGCACGTGAAGATCATGTTCGACCTGCAGGCGCTCGCCTTCCAGTCCGACATGACCCGGGTGTTCAGCTTCAAGCTGGGCCGGGACGCCTCCAGCCGGGTCTATCCGGACAGTGGGGAGGCCACCGCCTTCCACCCGGCGTCGCACCACGGGAACGACCCCGAACGGGTCGAGATCCTGGGCCGGATCAACCGGTACCACGTGAGCCTGGTCCCTTACTTCATGGAGAAGCTGCGGAGCATCCAGGAGGACGACCGGACACTGCTCGACAAGACCATGATCCTGTATGGGTCCCCGATGGGCGATCCGAACATCCACAACCACAAGCGCGTCCCGTTCTTCGTGGCGGGCGGCGCGAACGGGGCGCTGGAGCACAACCTGCACCTGCGGGCGGCGCCCGGAACCCCGCTGGCAAACGTGATGCTGACGCTGCTCCACGGGCTGGGGATGGATGATCTCGAGAGCTTCGGGAACAGCACGGCTCCGTTCTCCCTTTCGCAGGCGGTGTAGCTTCGGAGCGGGATCCACGGCGAAGCCCTCCGACCGGGAGAGAGGAACAGGGCATGAAGATCGGAAAGCGATGGATTGGCCTGGCGGCACTGCTCACGGTGCTTGGAGTGCTGGCGGGCGCCGGGAGCGCGGCGCTGTTGTCGCCCGTGCTGGACGCGGCGAAACGCGGCGACGTCGAGGCGCTGAAAGCGGAACTCCGCGCCGGCGCGGATGTGAACGCGGCGCAGGGTGACGGGTTCACGGCGCTCCACTGGGCGGCGAAGACGGGCAACCGCGAGATCGCCGAGGTACTGATTGCCGCGGGCGCGGACACCGAGGCCACCACGCGTCTCGGAAGCCACACGCCGCTGCACGTCGCGGCGGCGGCCGGTGAGGCCGAAGTCACCGAGGTCCTCCTCCAGGCTGGCGCCCCTGCGGATGCCCTGACTTCCACCGGAGCCGAGCCGATCCATTTCGCGGCGGCGGCCGGAGTGCCCGAAGTGCTGAACGTGCTGGTCGCTCACGGGGCCTCCGTGGATGCGCGCGAAACCGAGTGGGGCCTGACGCCGCTCATGTTCGCCTCCGTCCGCGGCCGCGTGGCGGCCGTCAGGGCGCTCATGGAAGCCGGTGCGGATGCGTCCCGGACCGCGAACGTGCTGGATGTCGTCGAACGGGCGCGGCTCGACATGCAGGAACGCCGGGAGCGCGAGACGCGTCTCGCGGAGACGCGCGGTGGAAGCGGTGTCCTCCGAGCCGAGCGGCCGCTTCCCGCCAACGGCGTGGACCGTCGCCCGGGTGCGGGGACCGGGGGTACCGGAGGCGGGGCCTCGCCGCCGGATCCGCTCGATCCCTACAGCGATCTCAACCCCAACGAGCCCCGGCCGAAGACCTATGAGGACCGGGTCGGGACGCACGGCGGTCTGACCGCCCTCCTGCTCGCTGCGCGCGAAGGCCAGATCGCAACTTCGACGGAGTTGCTCGACGCTGGCGCCGAGATCAACCAGCGCGCCGACGGCAGCGGCACGACGCCGTTGCTGATGGCGACCATCAACGGTCACTTCGACCTCGCGATGAGCCTGCTCGAGCGCGGCGCCGACCCGACCATGGCGGATTCGCAGAACGCCACCCCGCTCTACGGGGCGATCAACACGCAGTGGATCCCGAAGGCCCGGCACCCGCAGCCCGCCGACTACCTGCAGCAGGAGACTTCGCACCTCGAGCTCATGCAGGCGCTGATCGACGCGGGCGCCGACGTGAACGCCCGGATCGACAGTTCGCTCTGGTACACCGTCTACAACGTGGACCAGCTCGGGGTCGACCGCAGTGGGGCAACCGCGTTCTGGCGCGCCGCCTACTCGCTGGACATCCCGGCCATGAAACTCCTGGTGGCGAACGGCGCGGACCCGCACATCCCGACGGTCAAGGTGCCGGAGCGGCGGCGTCTCCCCATGCTGATCGAGGAGGGTGATCCGGATCCTTCGGGTCTGCCCCCCGCGGAGTTCGGAGATCCGGCCGTCTATCCGATCCACGCCGCGTCCGGCGTGGGATACGGGCTGGGACTTGCGGCCAACTCCCACCGCCACGCCCCCGACGCCTGGCATGACGCGGTGCGCTATCTCGTGGAGGAGTGCGGCGCGGACGCAGGCGTTCGCGATCACAACGGCTACTCCACGATCCACCACGCGGCGTCGCGCGGCGATACCTGGCTCGTGCAGTACCTGATCGACCACGGGGCCGATCCGCTGGCGGTGGCCCGGACCGGCCAGACAACCATCGACCTGGCGAACGGGCCGGTGCAGCGCATCAACCCCTTCCCGGAGACGATCGCGCTCCTCGCCAGCTACGGCGCCCAGAACAACAACGCCTGCGTCGGCTGCTAGCCGCCGGCCGTTGGTTCCTTGTCAGGCCATCGGGATTCGTATGGCCGCTTTCTTTGCTTGCTGGGGTCCGTACCGCCATGCTCCTGACTGATTCAGACCACCGCCACCCGCGGCGGCTCGTTCTCGCCGCCGTCTGCCTTTCCCTCGTCGCGTTCCCGGCGGTCGCCCAGGACGTTGACTGGGACGCCGTATCCATCACCAGCCAGGACGTGGGCGGTGGGATCCACGTACTCTTCGGGCGCGGGGGCAACATCGGACTCTCGACAGGCAAGGACGGGGCCCTCCTGGTGGACGACCAGTACGCCCCGCTCACCGACAAGATCCTCGCCGCGGTCCGGAGCATCACCGACGAGCCGGTGCGTTTCGTGGTCAACACGCACTGGCACGGGGACCACACGGGCGGCAATGAGAACCTCGGCAAGGCCGGCAGCCTCATCGTGGCCCACGAGAACGTGCGCCGGCGGATGAACCCCGCGGAGTTCGCTGACCTGGTCGGCCGCAGCGACCAGGCAGCTCCCGAAGCCCTTCCGGTGGTGACCTTCGAGCGGGGCGTCACCCTGCACTGGAACGGGCTGGCCATCGAAGCGGTCCACGCTCCGGCCGCCCACACCGACGGCGACTCCATCATCTTCTTCCGGGGCGCCAACGTCGTTCACATGGGAGACCTGTTCTTCAACGGCGCCTTCCCGTTCATTGACGTGGACTCGGGCGGCGGGATCGACGGCATGATCACGGCCGCCGGACGGGTCGTGGAAGCGACCGACGATCAGACGACGATCATTCCCGGCCACGGCCCGGTGACCGACCGCGCCACCCTGATGAAGTACAGGGATGCGCTCAGGATGGCCCGCGAACGGATCAGCGGGCGTGTCGCGGCCGGCCAGAGCGAAGACGACGCCGCGGCCGACTACGTGGCGCTGGTGACCGGGATCGGCACGGACATCGGCTGGGCGCCCGATGCGGGCGGTTTCGTGAACGCGGAGCGCTTCGTCCGCCTCGTCCACCGCAGCCTTTCCTCCCAGTAAGGACGCGCCGGCTTGGAACGCCGGTCTCCAGACCGGCACCGCGGCGCCCCCCCACCGGGAGAACTGGTGCGCCGCGCACGTCGCAACTCCAGTCAGCCGCAAGACGCAACCGGCTCGGGCAGACGCTCAGACTGATCCGGAATCCCGCCAGGAGCGGGTCAGCCGCAGCCAGACGAGCGAAAGCCCCTGAAGGGCGGCGGTGATCAGGAACGCCGCCGCGAACCCGGCCCCGGCGAAGGTTGCCGCGGGACCGTCCCCGCTGAAGCGGTCGATCACTGCCCCGAAGCCCGTCTGCACCGAGAACGCCGCCGCGAACACGAGCAGGTTGAGTGCCGAGGTCACCCGGCCCGCGAGTCCGGGCGGATAGTGGGCGACCAGGATCGCGAAGCTCAGCATCCCGGAAGCTCCGAAGAACCCGAAGGCGGCCCAAACGGTGGCCGGCGTGCCGGTGAAGCCCGAGGCCAGTATCAGGAGCGTCACGGTGAACGCCACGTTGACGCCCCCCAGCAGCGAGAGCGAGGAGATCCTCCGCCGCGCGAGGGCTCCCGCGAGGGCGCCGGTGATCAGGAACCCGAGCACCATGGCGACGGCGAGCACCAGCAGCCGGGTCGCGACCGCGTCCCGGTCCATTGCGGCGACCTCCGCCAGCCACGGGCCTGCCCACAGGCTCTGAATTCCCAGGAAGGCGCCCTGGTGAACCACCCCTACCGGGGCGATGCTCCAGAACACCTTCCGCCGCAGGACCTCGCGGACACCCACGGTGGCTGCAAGAAGACCGGACGGCTCGTCCCTACCGGCCGCTTCCGGATCCCGGGGGACGAGTACGAAAACAATCGCGGCGCTCAGGAGCAGCGCGACCGCGAGCACGACGAACAGTTCTCGCCAGCTCACGACGCCGAGCATCCACTCGGTTGGGGTGGTGGCCGCCAGCGCTCCGGTGGACCCGACCACCATGACGAACCCGTTGAGGAACGGTAGCCGGGCTGGTGGCGCCCAGAGCACGAACGCCTTGAACGAAGCCATCAGGCATGCCGCCACCCCAAGACCGGCGAGGAAGCGACCCAGGAGCAGGACCGGGAACGAGTCCGCGACCGCGAACAGCAGGCAGCCCAGGGCGGCAACCACCAGCAGCACTCCGTTGGTCCGGCGTGGTCCGAGATGGTCCAGCGCGCCACCGATCGGCAACTGGGACAGGGCGAAGGCGAGCAGATAGGTGCTCCCCAACAGGCCGACTCCGAACCCGGACAACCCGAGGTCCCGGACCAGGTCCGGGGCGATGATCGCGGTGACCGAGCGAAGCAGCCAGGAGATGAAGTACCCGAAGGCGAACGGAACGAAGACCCGAACCCAGAACCCCAACCGCGAGCCCGCCGTTGAACCGCTCGTTTGCCTTCCTCCGGTGTGTCTCGGCGCGGGCTACCGCATTCCCAGTTTTTCGCCCCGGCGGAGCTTTGTGAGGCTTTCCGCAAGCCGGCGAGCCCGGGTTTCGTCCCGTTTGGCCATGCCGATCCAGACCTCGTAGCGGCGCCGCTCCGACGGGCTGAGCGCGTCGTAACCGGCCCGCGCTTCCGCGTCGCGGCCCAGGGCGGCGTGCAACTCCCGCGGGCTCCCGACCGCGGATGCCCGGGCCGATCGCTTCCACGCCCCGGTCCGGACGGAGGCGGCGACAGCTTCCTCGCCGGCGGCGGCCATCAGGCCCTCCGATCTCATCCGGGCGAGCCGCTCGCGGTTGGTCTCCGACCAGTGGCTGTCGGGCTTGCGGGGCGTGAACCGGTGGGTGTAGCGCTCGTCGTCGATCCGCAGCTTGAGCCCGTCGATCCAGCCGAAGCAGATCGCCTGCTCGACCGCCTGTGCGTAGGTGAGGGTGGGACGGCCGGGACGCCGGGCGTGCTTCTTGTAGAAGACGACCCAGACCGCGGAGACGGCAGCGTGGTTGGCCTCGAGCCAGCGGCGCCAGGCGCGCTCGCTGCGCGGAGTTACCCGGCGTCCGGTCAGTGACGCGGGCGTCATGGGGCGGTGCCGACCGGAGGTCGGCGTTTCCTGCTAACCCCGGACCTGCCGGCCGTTTTCGTCCACCAGGTGGTAGCGGCGGGCGTCCTCGCGCCACCGGTCCACCTGGATCAGCTTCTGGTAGGCGTCGCCCGGCAGCGCACGGTCCGCGTATCCGGGCCAGGTGGCGCCGTCGTGGATGTCCTGGAGCCCCTGCCGCATAGCGCCGAGGGCCAGCCGGAGCATCTGTCCCGAGTAGAGAACAAGCGGCACGTTGTTCTCGCGCAGGGTCGCCATGGGAGTGTCGTGGACGCTCGCGATCACCGGCCGGCCGCAGGCCTCCGATACCCGGCCCATGCTCTCGGGGGGCAACCCGGCGAAGAACAGAAGGTCGGCGCCGGCTTCGACATAGGCGGCGCCCCGCTCCGTCGCTTCCGCCTCGCTCTGCCCGATGGAAACGGAGTCGCAGCGGGCGACGATCATCATTCCGCCCTTCCGGGCGTCCACCGCCGCCCGCAGCTTGTCCTGCATGTAGTCGGTCTCGACCAGGACGCCGCCTTCCCCGAGGTGCTTCGCCTGCACGTGGTCCTCGATCATCACCGCCGCGAGCCTCGCGCGCTCGTAGCCCCGGACGGCGCGGGCCACCGCGAGCGGGCTCCCGCCCCCGTCGTCGGCGTCGGCGAAGACGGGAACCGGCACGCTGTCGGCGATCCGCGCGGCCATGTCGATCAGCTCGGTGATCGAAGCGAGCCCGTAGTCGGGGACGCCAAGGTTCGCGGCCGAGCCGGCGCTTCCGCCGTAGAGCACGGTCTGGAACCCCATGTCAACGATGAGGCGCGCCGAGATCACGTCAAACGCGCCGGGGCAGATCACCGGCTCGCCGGCGGCGAGCATCGAGCGGAACTGGTGGCCCGGATCCAACGCGGCGTCGGAGCCCGCCGGAGCGCACGCCACGCCCGCCGCGCCGGCACCGAGGCCCGCGCCCCCGGCGGCCCCCAGGGC
>VXWI01000008.1:55380-60235 GCA_009835985.1 Acidobacteriota bacterium
CCCGCGCGACCCCCCCCCCCGCCCCCCGCCCCGCACCGCCGCCCCGCCCCCCGGGCGCCCCCCCGGCCCCCCCCGCCGGTTCCGGCCGAGATCCGCCGGAGCGCTTCACGGCGGCCCATTCCGTTCTTCGGAGCTGTGGTCATTCGGTATCTCCCTGAGTTGGATGATCGAGTGCGCACCGGAAACCGATGCTGTGAATCCTGGTGTCGGGCCTCGTGAAGTTCCGGTAGAAGACGCTGGCGATCCGCTCGTCGGTGTCGGCCCAGCTCCCGCCCCGGAAGATCCGGTAGGGCGCGTCCTTCGGCCCTCGCGGCTCCGCGAGCGGGCTCACCGCGTAGTAGCCGAGGTCATAGCCGTCCGCCACCCACTCCGCGATGTTTCCGACCATGTCGTAGAGGCCGTAGCCGTTAGCGGGAAAGGACGCGACGTCGGTCGGCGAAGCGGGATGGGCGATCCTCGCCGGCGGCGGGACCCGGGTTCCCTCCGGGGCCCCCTCCTCCGGATCGGGCCGGTACTGGCCGCCCCACGGCCACGGCGCTCCCACGAGTCCGCCCCGGGCGGCCTTCTCCCATTCGGCCTCGGTCGGCAGCCGCTTTCCCCGGAACGCGCAGTAATCACTCGCGTCACTCCAGTCGACGTTGTAGACCGGGAACTGTCCCTTTGCCTCCGGGAATCCTTGTCGCCAGTGGAACGGCTCCGGCCGTCCGGTGGACCATGTGAACTCCCGGTAGGCCTCGTGGGTGACCTCCTTCTGGTCGATCCAGAAGCCGGGGAGCGTCACCCGGTGGACGGGCCGCGCGTCCACCCGATCCCGTGTCTGCCAGTGGATCTCGTCGATCAGCCAGAGCCGGGTCCGGCCCATCCAGAAATCGCCCGGGGGCACCCAGCAGATGTTCTCGGCGCGGTCGTTGCTGCAGTGCGGCCCGGGGAGATCGTCGCCCGCCGTCCCCGAGGCGGGCAGGAAAGCGCACGCGGCGGCCAGCAGTCCCCAGAGCACAGGGAACCGGCGCCGCTCAACCATCGCCGGTCAGTTTTGTTGTGAGTTCAGGCGAAGATCTCGGCGATCTCGTCGTCGAACATCATCTCCGACCCGCCGAGCGAGACCGAATCCACGTAGACGTACTCGCGGCCCGAAGGCGTGTTGTGGACCACCTTCCGCCAGTCGATGCCCAGCGCCGAGTAGATGGTGGCGACCGTGTTGTCCATGAACGGCTGCCCGTCGTGCTTCCAGCCGGGATCGATGACTTCCGAGCCGTCCTCGTTGGTCTTTCCGACCACCCGGCCGCCCTGGACCCCGCCACCCGCAAACATGCTCGTGTAGGCGAAGCGGTAGTGGTCCCTACCGGCCACCGGGTTCATCTCCGGCGTGCGGCCGAACTCGCTGGTGACCACGATGAGCGTTTCGTCGAGCAGGGTGGTTCCGGGTTCGCTGCCCGGGCGGGTGCCCAGATCGGTGAGCAGCGAGGTGAAACCCTTGTCCAGTCGCGGACAGGTCGTGTAGTGGTTCCACGTGCGCGAACGGTCGAAGATGCCGGAGTGGTGGTCCCACTTGTCCCCGTCGTAGATGTAGATGAAGCGGGTCCCGGCGTCGGCTTCGATCAGGTTGCGCGCCAGGATGCAGCCCAGTCCGAACTCGTCCGCGCCGTAACGCGCCTTGTCTTCGTCGCTGGCGACGAAGAGCTTCGGCCAGCGTTCGTCGGTGAGGAGCCCGTAGGCCGACCTGTAGTAGTCCCGGTAGTCGTTTTCCTTGTCCCCGAGCGAGGCGCGCTCCGGGATCGAGACCTCGGCGAGCCGGTTCAGCAGGCGGAAGCGCTCCTCGAGCACCCGCCGGCTGCCTTCCACGTTGCCGCCGAAGGAGTCGAACACCGTGGTCGGATCGAGGTCGAGGCCGGAGAAGCGGGTCGGGAGGAAGCCGGCGCCGATGGACCCGGCGCGAGCCCGGGTGAGATAGGTGCTGACATAGGTGGGGAAGCTGTCCGTCTCGCGCCGTTCCTTGTCGAGCTCGGCGGCGATGACGCTGCCGAAGGCGGGCACCTCGCGGGCGAGCGCCACGTTCAGCACCCGGCCCGTCTGGGTGTGGTACTGCCCGTTGAAGTGGATCAGCTCCGGCGCCCGCATCGAGCGCACGAAGGCGACCTCGTCCACCCGGTCCACGAGCGTCGGGAAGAGGGTGCGGGACAGCGAGACCTCGTCGCTCAACTGGACCATGTCCAGGTCCTTCGGGGTCCACCGGGTCTGTTTGAAGTCCCAGGTGTCCATGGGGCTGATGGCCCCGCCCATCTCGATGAAGATGCAGTAGCGGGCGGTCCGCCGGGGGTTCGCCGTGCCGGTCGCATGCGCCTGGAGCGGCCAGACGACCTGGTTCACGAAGGACCCGGCGAGCGCCAGCCCCCCCATCTTGAGAATCTCCCGGCGGGCCGGGATGAGATCGACGACACGGGGTTCACGGCTGCACATGTTCGACCCCTCAGTGGTTCAGGAGGAACTCGGGAGAGTTGAGAAGCGCCCACTGCAGGTCCTGGGTGCCCTGCTGGCGGTCGGAGGCGATCCGCTCCGCGCCGAGTTCCGCTTCGGCCGCCGTGGGCAGGCGTCCGAGCGTTCCCAGGAACAGCTCGTTGACCAGTTCGCTCCCGCCCTTCTCCGAGGCGAGGAGGTCGGCCACCCGCCCCCCGGACTCGCTGGAAACGCGCCGGTTCACGACCCCGGACTGCATCATGAGGAGAGCCTGCAGGATGGACCCCCGGTTCCCCACCGGAGCCGGCGTCATCCGGTTGCTCTGGAAGAAGCTCTGCATGAGTGCGTCCACTTCGGCGCCTTCGCCGCGTCCGCGCCGCCCGCCGAGGTCGGACGGAGTGGTCAACTCCTTGACCCGTTCGACGGTCGTGCCGGCGAAGGCGAACTCCGTGGGCACCTCGGTGGCGCGCGCCAGCGAGTCCACCAGTTCCGGCCCGGTCAGGACCCGGACGTAGCGGCGCGGGTAGTAGCCGGTCCAGGCATCGTCCCAGTCTCCGTCGAAGTGCGGGGAAAGCCCGTAGGTCTCGGACTTCATGATGGTCTTGACCAGGTGCCAGAAGCTGAACCCGCTGTCCCGGAAGTCCTCGGCCAACGCCTCCATGAGCTCCGGATTGAGGGGTCGGGAGGGGAGGGGGTCCTCTTCGCCGGCCGCGAGCCGCCCCATCCGGTCCAGGTCGAACGAGTTGTAAGGCTCCACGAAGGCAACCGTCATCAGCTTCCCCCAGACGAGGTTCACGGTGGCGCGCGCGAACTGCGGGTGCTCGGTCAGCATGCGCCCCAACGCGTCCCGCGGGTTTTCCCCGGGCTCCGGCGTCTCGCCGGTCAGGAGGAAGGCGGGTTCGTAGGCCAGCCCCTCGAGCCGAGGGAAGCGCCCCTCCGACAGGGTGTGGTACGGGGCGTCATTGCCCGTGTCGTAACCCTTGGCGAGGTCATCGACCAGGAGGTCCACCACCACGTTCTTGGAACGGTCGTCCCAGGTGGTGATCTGGCGGGCGTTCCCCATGAACGCCGAGTGCCGGTAGAACTCCTCGCGGGTCCGCTTCGAGAGCCACTCGTTCAGGGGCTCGAGGTGTGCCGCACCGTCGTGACAGGAAATGCAGGAGGTGTTGATTCCCAGGAAGATCCGGGAAACGTCCACGTTGAACTGGTCGATCGCGTCCAACCGGTTGTGGATGGAGTAGTCGTCCGGGCTCATCACGATCCGGCTCTTGGCCTGATGCGAGCGAGCCAGGAAGGCCAGCGAAGGGACGCTGCCGTGCGCCTTGGCGACCCCGGTGAGGAGGTCGCGCACCACCTCGTCGTAGGGCCGGTCGGTCGTCAGCCACTCCTTGATCCAGCTCTGGAACGGGTTCCGGACCGCACCCACCTGGTGCGCAAGCCGGAACAGGTCGCCGAAGAACCAGGCCCACTGCTCGGCGAACTCCTGGCTGCCCACCAGCTCGTCCACCAGTCGGGCGCGCTTGTCGGGGGAGTCGTCAGCAAGAAAGGCGCGCACCGCTTCGGGAGAGGGGATGAGCCCGGTGGCGTCGAGCGTCGCCCGGCGCAGGAACGCGGCGTCCGCAGACGGCGGCGCATGGGGAATCCCGAGCGCTTCCTGCTGTTTCCCGAGCACTTTGTCCACGAGAGTGCGGCGGACGAGCCGCCCGGCGGGGACCGCCGCCTCGTCCCGCGGCAGCCGGCCGGCGGCGGCGATTGCCCGGCGCGCCTTCTCACCGGCCGTCTCGCCCTCGGCGGCGATGCGATGCGCGCGATCGGCGAGGCGATCCTGGATCTCCTGCTGGCTTTCCTGCCGGTCTGGCGCAGGTTGAGCGGAGGGAGGTTGGCCGAACGCGGCAATGGCCACCCCAACGGCAAGAACCGCCTGCAGCGCTACGCGATACGAGTTGAACATGCGCAGAATCCGTCTCCGAATAGGCCATTTTATGGAGGCTCCCGAAGACAGGCAACCGCCCCCCGAGACTGCTCTGGCGCGCGCCTTGCGCACCACGATGCCTCATGGCCGAATCCCTCGCTAGACTGACTCCGATGACGATCTCGGATCCTCCGCACGGACCCTCCCCGAGTGCTCGCGCCGGAGCCCTCTCGCTCGGGCTCGCAGGCGCCCTCTTCTTCGCTGTCATCGCGCCTTCGCCGGCGGCCGCCCAGAGCCCTTCTGATCTTGCCGGACTCTGGGAACTCGACCCCGAACAAAGCGACGATCCGGCCGAGATCATGCAGCGGGCGGCGGCGGAAGCCGAAGACCGGCGCGGCGCGCGCGGGGGCCGGGGTCTCGGACCGCCCGGCAGGGGCGGCACCAGAAGAGGCGGCATGGGCCGGGGTGGCAGGGGCGGTGGCCCGGGTG
>VXWI01000119.1 GCA_009835985.1 Acidobacteriota bacterium
CCTCGCCCAGGCCGCCATCGGCCCGGGCATGGCCATATACACCCGCTACGCGCGGGTGCTTGACGCCGCCGGAGAACCCGTTTCGGTGCGCGACGCGCTCGCGCTCATAAACCGGACGCTCGATGAAGTGCTCGCCGATCAAGAGGGCGATTTCGATGCGGACAGCCGGTGGGCCGTAGCGTGGTTCGAACAGCAGGGCTTCGCCGAAGGCGACTACGGAGTCGCCGAGACGCTCTCGAAGGCGAAGAACACCAGCGTCCAGGGGCTGGTTGAAGCCGGCATCCTCACTTCAAAGGCGGGCAAGGTGCGCCTGCTGCGTCCGAGTGAACTCCCCGAGGACTGGGACCCGGCCACCGACGCTCGCTGTCCCGTCTGGGAAGTCGTGCACCACCTGATCCGAGCCCTCGGCAACGACGGGGAGGAAGGAGCAGCGAGGCTGGTTGCGCGCCTTCCCGGAGGCGCCGAAGCGGTGCGCGAGTTGTGCTATCGCCTCTACACGCTGTGTGAGCGGAAGAAGCGCGCGGCCGAGGCGCGGGACTACAACACCCTGGTCCGGAGCTGGCCCGAAATCATGCGACTGTCCGTGCGCGATGAATTCCGGCCCCAGCCATCGCTGTTTAGCGACACCTTGTAACCGGTTCGAACCAACGGGATGGTGACGCGCACGTGAACTGGGTCCACGGCGTCCTTTCTTGAACACACCATCGAGGCCAGTCGGCGGGGATGGCGATATGACGACAAGAGCCCGAGAACGAAACTCGTTCGGAAATGAGGGAAAGTCGTGCGACGCCGTTGTAACGCACATCGAGCAACGCACTGGCAAGACACGCAAGCTGATCCGCCGTCCCGAATCGGACGGACGGGGTCCTCCGGTGGATTTCCGCCTGAAGGTCGGGGATCAGGACTATGCGATCGAACACACGCAGATCGAGGCCCTCCAAGGACAGATCCGAGCGGGTAAGAAATTTACGCAGCTCATCGAGCCGATTAGGAGCGATCTGTCCGGAACGCTACCCGGACCGGCGGTCTACGTGCTGCAACTCGCCATGGACACTGATCTCGGGGTGAATCGGGCCGAGCTCGAACTGATCCGGCGGGACTTCATCGCCTGGACTCAGGAAAATGCCCGGTCCCTATACGAGAGGAACAAAGACAGGCTCGGACGGACGCCTGCGTCTCGCTTCCTTGATTTCATCGAGACCAAGCCGCCGGGCTTCCCACAATCAGTGCGCCTATCCGTGCGTGCTGCGCGCCGTCCGTCGGAATGTGGGACTCTCCGAGCCGTGCGCATCAGCCCGGGCAACGAAGAATTGGAAGCTCGTCGTGCGGACCGACTCCGGGAGGCACTTCGTCGCAAGTGTCCAAAACTGCAGCGCTGCAAAAAGGATGGCGCACGAACCGTCTTGGTGTTGGAGAGCGACGACTTTGCCCTCACGAACCATGGTCTCGTCGGCGAATGTCTCTCTGCCTTGTTGCCGGAGCGCACCGATCTGCCGGACGAGATCTACTTTGTGGAAACCGACGTGGACCCCTGGACAGTATTCCGCGTGAGGCTCGACATCGAGTGTTGGCCGTTGGAGCGCTTGGTCGAGCCGGTGGACCACTACGTGGACGACCTGATCGATCTTCATGAAGATGTCACGACCTGAGTGCCGACAGGCCCAGCGTGGAATCTGAAGCCGAGCTTGGATCATCCGTCGTCATCGCCCGCGCCCAACCTGCCCAATCGACTGCCTCGTTCAGTAGTGCTTTCGAATCTGCCGGTCCAGGTAATTGATGAACGCTTGTATTTCGTCCATGTATCGGCGTCGAACGGCGTCCTCTGGGTGCGTCGACGACATGAGAGTGAACGGTACGAAGGTAGACATGGTGGACTTGAGCGTGGCCACGCGCTGCGGGTCCAACCAGGGCGGGAACAAGAAGTAGCTCCGGTACTGGAACCTGTAGAACAGCTTCCGCGAACTATCGGAGTAGCGCCTGTAACCCTCCCAGTCGTCGGGTGCTTTAGCCCGGAGATCGTCCAAGTTCCATTGGTTGATTTCCAACATCTGACGGATGGCCGGTAGGTAGCCAATCTCAAACCAGACGTTGTGCAGCTCCTGTCGAACGGTTGCGAGTTCTTCAAGCTCGCGCTTGCGCAAGTCGGATCGAAAGACGTCGTTCCAACGGATCTTGGCAACATAGACGGCCACAATAAGGGCAAACAACGCAAGCACGGAACTTGTGATGTCGCGAACTAGCCGAACGTGCTCAATCGTCAAATCAGGCATTAGGGCCTCCGACAGGTGCTAAGGGTCCCGGTTGTCGCAAGAGCAGAGCGCGCCAGGCGTGGGGCACACCCGACCAGCCCACACTCGTCGCGCCCGCGTGCGGGACTTGGTTTGGCGAAGCCGAATGGAACCTATAAGCGACGGCAACGTCCGACCGCCGCACAGTACATCATCGGCACGGAGGCGCAACCCGTCACCGAAGACCTAACCGCCTTGAACGGGCTCCTGGAAGCACGCGAGGTCGCACCGATCGTCGATTGAAACTACGCGTTGCCCGACACTACAGATGTGCTCCGGTATCTGGAGACAGACAACGCAGCAGGGGCATTGTCGACCTCAACGCTAAGCGGCATTACGGATCGATCAAGTTCGAGGCCGCAGACGGTTGGACCCGCTCGGGTGATCGGGAACTCACACGCAGGTACATGGACCTGGGGATGGCCGCGGCTTGACCGCCCGCGACGCGCAGTCGTACGCTGCCCACGCCAACCCCTGACTGACATGAGGAAAGCCATGCGCAAGTCGAATCGGGCCCTCGTCCTTCTCGCCTTCATGTTCGCCGCGGTTCTCGCGGGGTGCGCCCAGCCACCCGACCCGGCGGACACGATCTTCCACGGCGACCACATCGTCACCATGGACCCGCAGCAGCCCACCGTGGAAGCGGTCGCGGTGCTCGGCGAAACCATCGTGGCCGCCGGACCGCTGGACGAGGTGATGCCACTCGAAGGGCCGTCCACGCGGGTGGTGGATCTGGGCGACCACGCGCTCCTGCCCGGCTTCATCGACGCCCATGGCCACTTCCTGGGCGCCGGCCGCGACCGGCACCTGATGGTGGGACTGCACCCGCCGCCGGTTGGGGACGTGAACAACATCGAAGACATCGTGCGAAAGGTCCGGGCGTGGATCGACGAGCGCGACATCCCTCCCGGAGAGCCGGTGACCGGACGCGGCTACGACGATTCGCTGCTCGAGGAGGGCCGGCATCCCACGCGCGCGGATCTGGACCGGGCGTCCACCGAACATCCCATCATCCTCACCCACGTCTCGGGACACCTGGTCGCGACCAACTCCGCCCTGCTCGCGGCCAGCAACATCACCGCCGACACGCCGGATCCACCCGGCGGAGTGATCCGCCGCATCGAGGGCTCCATGGAGCCCGACGGGGTTCTGGAGGAAACCGCCCGCGGACTGCTGGCGTTCGAGCGGCGGCCCACCCCGTCCGGGGCGGAACTCGACGACCTGATTCGCCGGTCCATCGACATCTACCTGAGCCACGGCACGACCACCATCCAGGACGGTGGCATTACCCCGGAGCACGCGGCGGTCCTCCAGGAGGCGGCTGACCGGGAGCCCTTCGAGGCGGACGTCGCGGCCTTCATCCGGAAGAATGGCGCCCCCGACGCAGTCCCGGGGGTGCCCTACCGGCGCGGATACCAGGGCGGGTTCCGGGTGGCCGGGGTGAAGCTGATGCTGGACGGCTCGCCCCAGGGACGCACGGCCTGGGTCACGGTCCCCTACGAGGAGGGCCCGCCGGGCGCGCCGCCGGACTACGTGGCCTACGGCACGATGGATCCCGGCGACTACAAGGCGCAGGCGGACCAGTTGATCGAGGTGGGCATCCCGTTCATCGTGCACGCCAACGGCGACGCCGCGATGGACCTCATGATCGACGGCGTGGACGAGGCGGTCGCGGATCTGGACCCCATGCCCGACCACCGCTCCGTCATCATCCACGCCCAGCTGATGCGCGCGGACCAGCTCGACCGCGCCAAGGAGCTGAACGTGGTGCCCTCGTTCTTCTCGGCGCACGCCTTCTTCTGGGGCGACTGGCACCGGCTGAGCTTCGGCGAGGAGCGGGGCAACAACGTCAGTCCGGTGGGCTGGGCCCTCGAGCGGGGTGTGCCGTTCACGGTCCACAACGACGCCTCGGTGGTCCCGCCGCACATGATGCGCCTGGTCTCGATCACCGTGAACCGCAAGACCCGCAGCGGGCACATCCTCGGGCCGCACCAGCGGGCGACGGTGATGCAGGCGCTCCATGCGGTCACACTCGGAGCCGCCTACCAGTACTTCGAGGAGGACACCAAGGGTTCCATCAGGGTCGGGAAGCAGGCGGACCTGGTGATCCTGGGGGAGAACCCGCTCACCGCGGATCCGGAGGACCTGGAGTTCATCCCGATTCTGGAGACGTTCTCGCGGGGCAGGTCGGTGTTCACGGTCGCGGCTGAGCCGGCGTCTTAGCGCCTGGACTACGTCCGACCACCACTGAGGAGCAGACGACTATGGCCATGCACAATCCGCCGCACCCGGGCGGCATCGTAAAGAGGCAGTGTCTCGAACCCCTGGGTCTCACCGTGACCCGGGCCGCCGAGGGTCTGGGCGTCACCAGACAGGCGCTCTCCGAGCTGCTGAACGGACGAGCGGGAATCTCGGTGGAGATGGCGATCCGCCTTTCGAAAGCCTTTGGCTCGACGCCGGAGACCTGGCTGGGCATGCAGATGGCCCACGACCTCTGGCAGGCTCGTGGCCGCGCGGGAGAGATTGCTGTCGAACGCTTCGTGGCGGCTTGATCGGCCCCACGTTGCAGTTGCTCGATCGGGAACCGAAAGCAGGTCTCGATCGCTTCGCCGCCTATGCATCGGCTGATTGACTCGCGGCGGGCCGAAATCCGTGCTCTTGCCGAGAAACACGGGCTCCGGAAGGTGCGCGTGTTCGGTTCGATGGTGCGCAACGACGCCAACGAGTTCAGCGATGTGGATCTGCTCGTGAGTCTCCCCGCTGGACGCACCGGGTTGGCGCTGGGTGCGTTCCTGATGGATGTTCAGGATCTGTTGGGGCGGCGCGTGGACGTGGTGACCGAGGCGGCGCTTCACCCCGCTCTTCGAAGGCGGGTTCTCGACGAGGCCCAGGCTCTGTAGTGGAGGATCAGGACATTCATCGGGACCTTCCCGAGTTGGGTGCGGCGGTCGACCAGATGATTCAGGCCGCTGAGGACGGCGGACCGCAAAGTCGACCAGCGGGGCTTCAGGAAGCCGCACGAACCCGACAAGTGGCCCTCCTGGAGTAGCAGCTTCCGCCCACCTGCGGCGGGCGGTGCCGGCCTGAAGGCCGGCGGTCCCAGACGCCCGGGTCGTGACGATGGGTAGGGTTACGACGTGCGCGGCGCGGAGCGCCGCGGTGCCGGTCTGGAGACCGGCGTTCCAAGCCGGTGCGCCATCTGGCGAACGAGCCCTACGCACCCTGCGGGCCTGCGGCCCGCGTGCCGGCTGAAGCCGGCGCTCCAAGCCGCTGGGCCGGTTACTCCTGCCGTTCGAAGATGAGGTCGCGCACCCTCGTGCCGGTCACGGTGAAGCCGGTGACCCGGCCCGCGCCGTCTCGAAGGAAGCGCACCTCGGGCAGGAACCACTGAGTGCCCCTGAAGGTGTCGGCGTCGGTCGATGAGAGCACGCTCGGGTCGTTCCGCCAGTGGCTCGCCACCAGCCGGCCCTCCGCGTCGACTTCGAGGTCGAACGTGCTGTCGAGTTCGGGGCTGCGGTAGCTGCCCGCGTACTCCTGCAACTGCGCGGCGGTCAACGCGGGGCCCTCGGGGTCGGGCTCGGGCGCGGAGGCTTCCGGCGCCGGCCCCATGAGATCGCCGATGAAGACCTCGGCCACCCGGCGGGCTCGGCCGGCGGGATTGCAGTCCGCGACGTTGCAGAAGACGGCGATGGACAGGTTCTGCTCCGGGAAGCGCACGAAGTTGGTGCGGTACCCCACCCACGAACCTCCGTGCCCGAAGGTTGGCAACCCCCGATAGTCCGCCACCGACAGGCCGTGGGCGTATTCCAGCGTCTCGCCGTTCGTCAGCACGCCCGGCTGCACCATCGTGCGCAGCATCGCCTCGCCGCCGACCTGCGCGGTCTCGTAGTTGCGCATCCAGCGGATGAAGTCGTCCATGGTGGTGTGCAGGGAAGATGACGCCAGCGCGGTGAGCTGGTTGGGCAGCCGCCGGAAGCCCTCGCCGCCTTCGACCGGCGCGTAGGATTCCGCCCGGCCGGGCACGACTTCGAGGTAGTCGTCCGAGAAGTGGGTGCGGGTCATCCCGAGGGGCGCGAAGATCCGCGACTCGGTGTACTCGCGGAACGTCATCCCCGACTGCACCTCGATCACGCGCGCCAGCAGGTTGTAGCCGGTGTTCGAATAGGCGTACTCCGAGCCGGGCGGGAAGTTGATCGCCTGCTGCTGGTAGAGCATCCGCAGGATCTTCTCGAACGAGATGACGTCGGTGAAGCCGATCCCGCCGAGCGCCATCGTGTGCGGCCAGTCCCGAATCCCGCTCGTGTGGTGGATCAGGTGGCGGGCCGTGATGACCGCGCCGAAGTCGGGCAGTTCCGGGACGGCGCCGCGCACGTCGGCATCGAGGTCGAGGTCGCCTTCGGATTCGAGGAGCAGCGCGGCCATCGCGCCGAACTGCTTCGAAATCGACGCGATGTCGAAGACCGTTTCCGGGGTGATGGGGACGCCGTGATCGAGGTGCGCGGTCCCGTACCCGGCCCGGTGGACCACCTCGCCGTTCCACACGACCCCCACCGCCGCCCCAGGCCGGTCGCCCTGAAGGTCGGCGAAGATCGCGTCCACTTCCGGATTCGCCGGACCGACGGATCCCGTCGCGGCGGGGCCGCAGGCGGGGAGGATCAGGAGGCTGAGCGCGGCCACACAGGCTTGCGCGATCGAGGTTCTCCGCTTCATGGCTTCGTTCCCTTTACGTCAGGGCTGGTGTTCCAGCAGGAGCGGGCGCCGAATCCCCGCCTGCGGTGGGACTCTACGAGATCGCGGCGGGGCCTGGAGGCGCTGCCGTCAACCGAACTCGGCGATCGAAAGCACCAGCCGCACCAACTCCGCCTGTCGGGAGATCTGGAGCTTCTGGTAGATCTGCTTCAGGTGCCAGTAGATGGCGCCTTTGGTGTGCCCCGTGGCCCGCGCCATCTCATCCACGCTCTTGCCTTCGGCCAACCACGCGGCTACCTGGCTCTCTCCTGACGTCAGGCCAAGGGTCGCCGCCACCAGGGCAGGCTCGATGCGCTGGGGGAATCCCGGTTCGTAGATCAGCGCGAGGGCGGCAACGTACCGTGCTCCGTAGCTCGGTTGCGGGACCGGCACGGGTTTGACGTGGACCACGAGCGGCAACAACGCGTGCTGGCGACGGACCGGCATCGACCCGCCGATGGCGGGGTCTTCGGTCGCCGGCACCGCGGATGCCAACAGCCGATCCAGGCGGAGCTGGTCTTCCGGAGCCGAGGCCCCTAGCGCTCCGTCCTTCTCGATCAACCCGTCGCCACCCTGAAGGATGCTCCGGGCGCGGTCGTTGGCCGCCAGGATGCGCCCACGCTGGTCCAGGTGGACGACCCCAACCCGGGGATTGTCGAGCAGGGCGGTCACCGTCGTGTCGCCCGCTCCAGCGCGGACCAGCGCCTGCCGGACGCGGACGAACTGCCGGACGTGAGGCACGAGCCGCGTGACCATCGCGACCCGCGAAGACTCCCAGTCCCCCGGGGCAACGGGGTCGGCGAGGCTCCATGCCATGTGGGAGCCATCCTCCAGGACCAACCGAACCGCCAGGCTGTTCTGGCTATGGGCTTTGAGCAGAGCCTCGTTGTAGGCAGCCGAGGTCTTCAGCTCTTCGGCAGAGAACAGGTCGTTGCTGTGCACCACCCGGCCGCCCGGAAGTTGCCGGAAGCGTGGAGCCCGTTCGTCGATGGCGTGGTAGTTCTCGATGTAGTCCCGTTCGAGATCAAGGCGGCGCTGCCCGCGGTCGTAGATGCCAACGAAGCGCACGCGCATGTCCGGCTTCGGGCCCTCGGCGGCCAAGAGAGTGTTGCCGGTCAGGCCGCAGACCTCGTCGATCAGGGCCGAGGTGGCCGGCCAGCGGGAATCGTCCAGCATGGACTCGTACAGGGCCGCCAGGATGCGCTCGAATGCTTCCTGCTCGGTCACGACGATTCCCCGGGTAGCAGTGCCGGAGTGAGCACTGTTGGATCGGTCACCATGTCCGCGGTGTGCTGTCCGCAGCCCAACACCCTGGGGGCGGCGCCCCGGGACTCGGGTGGTTTGCGGAGCAAGACCCCTTCTACCCCACCTGCGGCGGCGATTCCCTACCAACATTGGTAGGCACGGGGAAAAGAGGTCTTGTGTCACGAATCGCACATCGAGGACTCCGGCGGCGCTGAGGCGACTTGACTCTGGTCCGTCGACTCGTGAACACGGGTGATCCGAATCATGGCCCGGGAGCGTCCCGGCGCGCTAGGCCCGTATTTGCTCCATTGCTCAAGGAGATAGACCTCCCGGTCGTTGGCATTCGGCAGGGCGCAAAGGGCTGGGGGTTGCCGTCTTCCTCGCGGTTCCCAGAGACTTCCCCCGGAAACCGGAGGATGACTCGATGACGCACCTGCCCAGACTGGCCGCCGCCCTCGCCCTGACCCTCGCCGCGTGCGGCGTCCCCGTGACCGACCCTCCCGAGGAAACCGCGCCCGCCGGCGAGGGCGTCTTCGCGACCATCGCCCCGTTCGGGAGTTATGGCCACGTCCACGACGCCGACAACATCGAGGCCATGCGGCCGCGGGTCATGGGGACGCACGGGGTGATCTCCTCCGGGCACTACCTGGCGACGCAAGCCGGGTACGACGTCCTCAGGGCCGGGGGTAACGCCTTCGACGCCGGGGTGGCCGCCGGGATGGCGCTCAAGGTGGTCAAGATGGACTACGCGGGATGGACCGGGGTCGCGCCGCTCCTCGTCTACAGCGCCGCCGAGGACCGCGTGCTCACCCGGGTCGGGGCGGGGACCTCACCCGCGCTCGCCACCCTCGACTACTTCCTCGAGCACGGCAAGTCACCCATCAACAATGCGCTGATCCCGGCAGACGTGGACGTCTGGCTCGCGGCGCTCGACCGCTTCGGCACCATCAGCTTCTCGGAGGCCGCGGCGCCGGCGCTCCGCATCGCGGAGGAGGGCTATCACCTCTACAAGATGCAGAAGCGGATGATCGAGGACCACCGGGACGGCATCCTCGCCTTTCCCTACAACCGCGACTTCTGGTTCCCGAACGGCGTCGGCGAGCAGCGGCTCGGCGACCTCATGGTGAACGCCGACCTGGGCCGGCTCATCCGCTACCTGATGGACGCCGAGCAGCAGACGCTGGCGGCCGGCGGAAGCCGTTCCGATGGCATCCGCGCCGCCCGGGACGCGTTCTACAAGGGCGAGCCGGCGCGCGCCGTGGACCGTTTCTTCCGGGAACAGGAGGGCATCGTCCGCTACGAGGACCTCGCGAACTACGAGAGCCGCTGGGAGGAGCCGCTCGGGACCAGCTTCCACGGTTACGACGTCCATGCCGCCGCCGGCTGGAGCCAGGGGCCGCGCATCATCCTGATGCTCAACATGCTGGAGAACTACGACCTCCACGCCCTCGGCTACAACACGCCGGCGTACATCCACCTCGTCTCCCAGGTGATCAACCTGGCGATCGCGGATGCCCACAAGTACGTTGCGGATCCGGACTTCGCGCCGCCACCGGAGAACCTCTACGGAAAGGAGTACGCGCGGGAGCGCATCGGTCTCATCGACGAGGCGCGCGCGTTTCAGGACATGCCTCCCTGGGGCGACCCGGAACGGATGGCGGCGGTGGCGGACGACGCGCCGGCGAGCTTCGTGGAACCGATGGCGACCGGCGCGGACGCGAGCCATCCGGGGCCGGGCGACGCGGACCGGGCAGCCAACTACGGTGACACGTCCTCCCTCAACGTCATGGACGGGGAGGGCAACGTCTTCTCCCTCACCGAGAGCGACGGCCACACCTCCACTCCCATGATCCCGGGGTGGGGATTCGGGCTGGGCGGCCGGATGTACCAGTTCAACCTGGACCCCGGACTCGCCAACGTGATGGCGCCCGGGAAGCGCCCCCGCAACACCAACTCGCCCCTGCTCGTGATGAAGGACGGCCAGCCGTTCATGGGGCTCTCCACCCCCGGCGGCGACCAGCAGTTGCAGTCGCTCCTGCAGGTCTTCCTGAACGTGGTGGTGTGGGGGATGTCCCCGGAGCAGGCTCTCGACCAGCCCCGTTTCGGCAGCTACAACTTCCCGGGCACCGGAAGCGAGGTGAACGAAAACCCCGCCGTCATCAACCTGGAAGAGCGGATTCCGGCCGCGACGGCCGAGGCGCTCCGGGCCCTGGGCCACGACGTGCGCCCGTGGGGCCGCTGGAACTGGCGAGCCTGCGCTCCCACGGTCACCTGGCGCGACCCGGAGACCGGGCTGCTGATCGCGGCGGGGGACGTGCGGCGGGAGACCGCGTCGCTCGGGTTCTGAGCGGCCGGAGTTGGGCGCTGCGAACCCGGATCGCTGCGGCTAGTCTCTCCGTCTAGTGAGTCCTCCCGGAAGCCTGTTCGGCGCTCCGCCGACCCCGCCGCCGGAACCGTCCGCCGACGTGGAAGCGGTCGCGCCGGATCCCGGCAACGAGGGACCGGTCGAGCCGGAAGCCGCCACGGAGACAGCCTCCGCGGCCGACGCGCCCGCGGTCGAGCCGGAGAGTCCGGCGCCCGCCGCCACGCCTGCCGAGACGGCCCCGGACGCCGAGGATTACCAGGTACTGGCGCTCCAATACCGGCCCCAGACGTTTTCGGACCTGGTCGGCCAGGAGGCGATCGCCCGCACCCTCCAGAGCGCGATCCGGAAGAACCGGATCTGGCACGCGTTCCTCTTCGCCGGACCGCGCGGCGTGGGAAAGACGACCACGGCGCGAATCCTCGCCAAGGCGCTCAACTGTGCGGCGGGCGAAGGACCCACCCCGGAACCCTGCGGAGACTGCCCTTCCTGCCACGAGATCGCCGGCGGCTACTCGCGCGACGTGCCGGAGATCGACGGTGCCAGCAACAACAGCGTGGAGAAGGCCCGCGAGATCATCGAGACCGCGCACTACACGCCGTCGCGCGACCGGTACAAGATTTTCCTGGTGGACGAGGTCCACATGCTGAGCGGGGGGGCCTTCAACGCGCTCCTCAAGACGCTCGAGGAACCTCCCTCCCACGTCAAGTTCATCTTCGCGACCACCGAGATCCACCGGATCCCGGACACCATCCTCTCGCGGTGCCAGGAGTTCGAGTTCCGCGCCGTGACGCAACGCGTCGTGGCCGAGCGCCTCAGGCACATCGTGGACGACCAGGGATTCGAGGTCGCCCCCGAGGCGCTCGCCCAGATCGCCCGTTACGGGCAGGGGAGTCTCCGGGACGCGCTCTCGGCGCTCGACCAGGTCATCGCCGCGGTGGACGGCGCGGTCACGGCCGCGGACGTGAGCGAGGTGATCGGGGTCCCGGACGTGGCGATCTGCCGCCGCGCCGCCACCGCGATCGTCGAGGCGGACCGCCGGGCGGTCTTCGAGATCGTCGAGGAGCTGGTGAGCGAGGGCCGCGACCTGAAGCACTTCGTGACCCTGCTGATGCACTACCTGCGGGACCTGACGGTGGTGCGGGCGGCGCCGGACCGGCCCGACCTCCTCGAGTGGCCGCAGGAGCAGGAGCGGCTCGCCGAGTTCGCCGGCCGGTTCAGCGAGGAGGACCTGCTCCGCAGCCTGGATGTCCTGACGAAGATCGAGGAAGGACTCCGCTGGTCGCCCGAACCCCGTTTCCACCTCGAGATGGCGCTCCTGAGGCTCGTGGAGATGCCGCGGCTCGCCGCATTCGACCAGCTCCTCGAGCAGCTCGACCGGCCGGGGGCCGCGTCACCGGCGCCGGCGCCGGCCACGGACGGAGGC
>VXWI01000071.1 GCA_009835985.1 Acidobacteriota bacterium
ATCCCGCGCTGAGCCCTGATCCCCTCGGCGAAGGGGTGTTTCACCTCGCGCATCTCGGTGACGAGATCGGCGTAGTCGATGACTTCGCGGCGGGCGCCGCGGCCCGTCAGGATCACGTTCGTCGAGGGCGCGCGCGCCTGAAGCGCCTCCACAACCGCCCGGGTGTCCAGATAGTCGTAGCTCATCACGACGTTGATTTCATCGAGGACGACCAGGTCGAAGTCTCCGGACGCCAGCATCCCCCGGGCGGTGGCGAGCGCGCCGGCGGCCACTTCGCCATCCCGGGCGCGGTCCTGGGTGTCCCAGGTGAACCCCTCGCCCATGGTGCGCCAGACGACCTGGTCCGGGAAACGCTCGAAGAACTGCCGCTCGCCGGTCTTCCACTCACCCTTGATGAACTGAACCACGGCGACCTTCCAGCCCCAGCCAAGCGCGCGCGCGATCACGCCGAAGGCGGAACTGGACTTGCCCTTTCCGTCGCCCGTGTGGACCAGTACGAGCCCGCGGCCCGGATCGCTCGCCGCTGCCCGCTTCCTGCGGACCTCCGACTGGAGCGACCGCATTCGTTCCCGGTGGGTGATCGCTTCGTCCACTGGCTTCGTCATGGTCCGGCCGTCGCCGCGCGATGGTACGAGG
Organism: Acidobacteriota bacterium; assembly: GCA_009835985.1. GTDB lineage: Bacteria > Acidobacteriota > Vicinamibacteria > Marinacidobacterales > Marinacidobacteraceae > Marinacidobacterium. The sequence goes on from VXWI01000071.1 coordinate 637, forward strand.
TCGGAGTGAGGGGCATCCCGTGCCAGGATCTCGACCTGCCCCCGGGGCCCAGCCCTATCCGGGGATGAGGTCCGAGCCGACGAAGGCCCTCTCGATTTCCTCCCGGTCCTTCCGTTCCTGTGTCGGGGTTCCGGCGAACACGGGCCAGAGCTGGTTGTACAACGGCACCACGTACTCCGCGACGCCGTGGCGCGGCTTGCGGTGCCGAACGACCAATCCGAGCAGCTTGAGCGCCAGGATGCGTGAGTTCCGATCCGTGGAGCGCAGAGGGAAACTGACGATGGCCATGGCGGTCCTTTCCGCCTGGTCCACGGCGCCCAGCGAGAGCCACAGCGTCCCCCAGTCCCGAAGGGTTTCCAGGTCGAACTGGCCACCATCGTCAAACCGGCCCAGTGCGATCCGAACCAGTTCCGCCACGATCATGTCGTCGAGATCGGAGACCCCCTCGACCGGCGGCTGGCTTGATCGCCGGTGTTCCAGCAACACGCGGAGAGCTCCGGGACCCACCCCTTCGCCCCGCGCCTGGTCGAGCAACCACTGGTCGTTGCCCCGCCCATACTGCATCGCGTAGCGCGCCGCCAGCTCGGCGGCAACCGACGCTTCCGGATGCGTCTGGAGGTGCTGCCGGCAGAACCTGCAGTGAGCCCAGACAGCCTCCGCAAGGGCGCGAACGACCGGGGGCTCGAGGGGTCGGCTGAACGCCCGCCGTTGGGGAACGGCGAGCAGCGCGACCAGGAACCAGTGTTGAGCCATCTGCTCGGCCATCGCGAATCCGTCGGGATCCTCCTCGGCGTCCCAGACGCTCAGGGGAAGGTCCCGGCATTCGTCGGCGACCCAGGCCCGGAGATCCAGATCCTTGCGCGCCAGGGCGAGGGCGGTTCCCAGCCCTTCGAGCCATTCCCGATCCTTCCAGGAAGCCCAGTCAGGGGCCAGGTAGTGGCCATCCCGCTGTTCGGCCAACTGTCGCCGGTGTTCATCGAGCGTGACCCGCGCGAGCTCCTCCGCTCGTGACGGAGCCGACTCACGGATTCCCCGGGCAACCGCCATCTGGTGGCGTACCCAGTGCCTTCCCCGCCCGGGCAGAAGCCCCGACTGGAAGTGCGCGAGCAGATGCGGGGACCCGGACTCGCAGAAGAGTCTCACCGCCAGTCCCGTGCATTCGTCCTCGAGTTGGGCAAGGAGGCCGGACTTTTGTGCTCCATCCGACGAAGACAACGCCCGCGAAGCCTGAGTCAAGAGTTCGCCGATCCACCGCAGACAGTCCGCCGGCTCCAGGCCGGCCAGACGCTCGAGGAGTCGAAGAACCAGATTCCCGACGGCATCCGGGGGCTGTTCCAGCGCCTCGCCGAAACCCTGCTTTCGCGCGGGCGCGCGTGAGGAGTCGGTTCGCGGGGCCCGACTGTCGTCCAGTTTCCTCGCCGCCCCCAGGACGTGCACGATCGCCAGCGCGATGGCCCACTCGGCGGAATGCGCCGTGATCCATCCCGCGACCGCACCCGGATCGTCAGCGGGTGTCCGGGCCACCACACGCCGCGCCGCCCTCGCCTGCATGGTCGGCAACTCCAGTCTCGAGACAACGCCGGGAGCCTCGTCGGGGGAAAGCTCGACCGCGAGATCAATCAGATTGGCCACCGTCGGGTGCAGCCCCTGATTCACCAGCTCGAGGCTCTCTTCTTCAAGCCGCGCGAACGCGGCCACGATCCCGTCCCGCGAAACGGCTCGCTGGAAGCTGGTGAGCTCCGCGTCCTCCTGACCGGCCGGCCGATCCTCGTGGCGCACGCGAGCCCGGGTCCGGTTCAGGACCTCCACCGCCGCATCCACGAGGGTCTGGATCTCTCCCGCGGCCCAACGCCGCTTGATCCTCCCGGCACACAGGTCGAGCCCGACGGATCCGATCGCCCAGACCGCATCCTCGGAGCGGCGCGGGCCGACGCCCTCGATCACCAGGTCGGCGACCAGCTCGGCGCGATCCGGTTTCAGCCACCGGACGTGGGCGCCCGATTCGAACCAATCGCCGATCGTCGCGATCGCCCGATCCTGGTCGGCTGGTGGCACGTGCTTCCGGATCGTCGGTTCGATGTTGTCAAACACCGACCCCCTGGCCCCCGGCGCGGCTCCGGCGCCGAAGATCCGCCAGACCGCGTCGCGGGCTTCGGGTGACAGCGCGGAATCGCCGCCCGGTCTCACTGGCATCACGAAATCTCGTGGACGAGCACGTCCGAGGCGGGCGTGTCCGGACCCAGGGCCCACAACTGTTCCGCTTCCGCCCGGTAGACCCCGTAGGGGAGGCTCACGAAGGTCACGCCGAAACGATTCCATCCGTTGAACGAACTCGTCATCAGGACCTCGCGTGCGGGTGTGATCAGGTATCGGTCGTGAAAGCACCCCCGCTCATCCGAGCGGTGCTCAAAGGTCCGAACGGTCACGTCGGCCTGGATCTTCCGCAGGTAGCGGGGCCACCAGGCCGGAGTGTCGGCCGGTTCGCGCTCTGCGCAGAGAATCCGCAGGGGCTTGCCCCGAATCGCGGTACACATGTCCACAAAGAGCTGGGCTACCGGGTCCGCCATCGTGTGTCCGACAAAGCACGGATCGGCGAGATAGATCGGTCCCGGGTGGTCGGCGTCGTGGGAGAAGAGATCGAGGAAGTGCCGCGCCGCCTCCGTGAACCGCCCGGGACCAAACCGCACCAGGTTGGCGTCGCGGCGAGCGCCGGCCTCCCTCTGGTGCGCCACGCGGTGGAGCCACTGCTGCCGGATACCCCGATCGAGCCGCGCCGTCTGCCCAAAGCGCCCCGACTCGGCAGCGACCGCACGGGACGGATGGACTCGCTGTGGAACGCGCGCTATGGGGTCCCGGACCCGTCGTAGTGATGGGTCACCCGGCTGCCCCGTGGGGACCGCATCGATTCCGGGCAGGTTCTCCACCAGGTCGACGTACTGCCCGTCGAAATCGCGGCAGACCGCAAAGCCCGCGCGGTCCACCTCGGAGACGAGCTCGATGGTCGTCTGTCCGGGAATGACCGGCACTTCCCTTCGAAGCACTTCGTCGCCGCTGTGACTTGCCCACACGGTCGCGCGATAGGTCTCGGGAAGAAGCCCCTTGGCTTCGACATGAAGTCGGAGCGTCCGGTCGTGATGCGCGCTGAGTCGACACGTGATCGCGTCTTCGGCGGCGGCGACAAGGAGGTTGCCGGCTCGCTCCGGACAGTGGTCGAGCGGAAAACCGAGACGGCGAAGCGCCACCCGCAACCGTCCGGGAAGCGGGTCCGACAGGGACAGCCACTGCCTGTGGGGTTCGTCGTCGAAACTCCAGTACTCGGTGATCGCGGCGCTGTGCATCGAGAACGGGCTGCGTATCGACACCTCCGACCGACGCCGGTAGTCGCGGTAGGCCCAGTGATTCCTTGGATTGTCTTCGAGGGCGTAGTGGATTTCCCTTCCGTGCGCCTCGAGCACTGCCGACGCAAGGACGCTGTCCACCCGTTTGCGGCATTCGGCGTACGAAGCATTGAAGGACAGCAGACTCAGATCCTCGTCGAGTTCCTCGAGAGCCCACGTTGCATCAGGTTTGCTCGACCACGGTCCCAGGGCCTCGCGCTTCCGATGACGCATCAGTGTGAACAGGTTCCGCGCGACGCGGCCTTGCGGGTGCCAGGCGAGGACAGTGAGTCGCCCGATCCTTTCCCCCTGATCGAGGAACGTCAAACTGATGCGCTTGGGCGGCACGAACGGCAGCCCTCGTGTTCCCGCCCACTTCACTGCCTCTTCAAGCGGAACCGAAACACTGCGGCCCTGTCGTCGAACCGCGAGGTGGCGCCGGTGTATGTGTTGACGCACATAGTTTTCCTGTTTGCCTACGGCGAGAGCCAACTCGGACACTGTGAGATTCATGGTCCCTTCCTCATCTCAACGTAAACCCGTGTCAATGCCACATGTCACATGTCGCATCGGGTAACCGCATCCCGCATGCGGACCAAAGGTGTTTCTTCCGGCGTACGACGTACTTCCATTGTTTCACAGCGGATCGCCGGTTAACACGGTCCCAAACCATGGAATGTCTACGAAATCTGACTGTAACGACCGTAATGACCATCGGTCACGTACGATTGTCAGGGATACCGGGAACTCCACGACAACCAGTTGATCCGTGGTTGTCGCGGTTTTGGCCAATGTTTGGCGCGGGAAGTCTGATTGCCGTTACGTTTGTGCGGCACTGCATGTTCCAGAAAGTGTCACCTCGGGCGACAGCGTCCTGCGGCCGTGGGCCTCCGCCGCACGGTAGCAGCCCCGGCAGCGGACAACGGATCCGCACGGCCGGAACGTGGCCGCCGCATGCCTGTCGATTCTCCGGTCGGGCGGATATGGGCGGCCGGGGAACCTCCCGGTGACTCCCGCTGAATCACGTTGGCGGGGCAACGCCGGGGGCGCTTCGCCCGGGCCGGCCGGCCTGTTGGACTAGGTGCCCGACGACGCCCCGAGGTTCCAGACGATGGTGCCGACCAGACTCCTTCCCGGCGCCAGGACGGCACGGGAATCGGCGCTGATGGGATACGCGGCGTTCAGGAGATTGCGACCGGCAAACCGCAGTTGCGTACTTCCGCTCAGGGGAAAACCGAGAGCCGCGTCGAGGCGCGTATAGGCATCCATGGCGGCCTCGGTCGGTCCCGGATCGGGGTCCGCGGCAAATGCCAGCAGGACGACCTCGGCGAAGGTCCGCGCCGGAAGACGGCGGCGCAGGCCGGCCCGGAAGTTGGCGGGGGGCACGCCGTCGAGGGCCGCGCCGTCCTCGGTCACACCATGCGTGAGGCCACCCGAAAGGTCCAGCAGGAATGGGGCGTTGGGAGTGCCGAGCTGGACTTCGAACTCGACGCCGGAAAGGGTCGCCTCTCCCCGGTTCCTGAAGAAGTAGAGCTCGGCTCCTTCCTCGTAGCGCTCCACGAGGTCGGTGATCCGGTAACGGTAAGCATAGAGGCCGCCGTGAACGCCCTTGCCGTCGTAGCGAAGTGACAGATCCGACTGGAGGGAGCGTTCGGGAATGAGATCCACGTTGCCGTGCACGATCCCGCGGCCGCTCAAGCCGGCGTAATAGCGGTCCGAAAGGGTGGGGTCACGGAAACCGCGCGAGAGCTGCCCGGTCAGGGCGAGCCCCGAGCTCAGGTCCGCGCGGAGCGCAAGGAATCCACTGAGCGCACCGTTGCTGGTGGATTGCGGAGATCCGAGCCCTACTTGTCCCGACTGTGTCGCTACCGCGGAAGCGCGCGCCCCGGCGCTTCCCGCCAGCCGGTCGGCCAGCGGCGCTTCCACGTGTCCGTACGCCGAAGCCTCGCGGCGATGGGCGCCGTCCAGCCCGGACAAACGCGTCGTGGCATTCAGGAGCGGGTTGTCCGGTCCGCCTCGGGTCTCGGAAAACACCCCGAACCGGCTGAGGACCTCCGCTCCCAACTCGAGCCGGCCGTCTCCGAAGGGACGGACGCCGCGCCCGCGCAGCATGAAGTCGTGGGCCGCGACCTCGGAGTCGGCTGTTTGGCCGTCCTCCTGGCGCCGGGTCACGAGGCGGTGGGCGCCGACGAACGCGGTGGTGTCAAGCCGCGCAAAACCCCAGCGGGGGGCGAACTGGTAGTCGGCGACCAGCCGGAGCGAGTCCTCGTCGGGATAGGAGGTGAACGCCGGGGACCGCCGGGGCCGTCCCACGTTGCGTCCGGCGTCGTACTGGAGGGCCACGCCCAGAAAACCTCCGCCGAGGTCCCTCGCGCCCCGGAGCAGCATCCCGTAGTCCTCCGCTCCGGAACCCTCGACCTGGCCTTCGGGGCTCGCATACTCCGAAAAGACCCGTCGCCGCACCTGCGCCAGTAGTCCGGTGCCGAGCGCGGAGCCGCTCACCTCGGCACCGAAGCTCGCTTCGGGGAGTCCCCTGCCCAGGGTGCCGCGGGTGCGCGCCTCCCACGGACCGCCGGGGACCGGGCGGCGCGTGCGGGCGTGGATCACCCCGCCGAACGCGTCCGAGCCGTAAGAGACGGACGAGGGACCCCGCACGACCTCCACTGACTCGAGGAAGAACGGATCCAGAAAGGATGCACTGGCCCCGGCCCGCCGCTCGGTAATCACCCGGGCCCCGTCGAGAAGGAGGACGGTTCGCCCGCGGGAGAGACCGCGGATCGAGGGGACGCCGGCGTGCAGGTCGCTGCTGCGGCCCCCTCCCGGCACCGCTTCGAGCACATCGGTGAGCCGCGGCGCCTGCCGCACTCGAATCGCTTCTCCCGCGATGACGGCCGGAGCGCTTCCCGGGGTGGATTCGGTGTGCGGGACGGCCCCGCTCGTGATGATGACGCTCTCGTGGACGGCGAGGGGTTGCACCCGGATCTCCAGTTCCGCCGCATCGACCGACGCCACGAGGACGGGAGTGGTGTACCGGTCGCCGGGAAGCACCACCAGCACGTAGAAGGGAGCGGCCGGATCGGGCGACCACGCAAACCGGCCATCGGCGTCGGTCACCGCCGAGCCGGGATGCCCGAGGACCTGGACGATGGCGCCGGCCGCCGGCTCGCCGCTCTCGAGGAGCACCCGGCCGGAGAAGGCCGCGACAGGTTCTCCCCATCCCAGCAGGGCGAGAACCGCGAACGCGGAGCACAACCGGCGCATGTTCCGGGAATCTAGCCCGCGTGCCGGCGCCGGCACCGCCGTCCGGCGGCTACGACCGTCGTCTCGCGGCACCAAAGGCGGCCCCGAAGAGGCCCGAGATCACCCCGAGAACCAGGATTCCTCCCACCTGAACCCAGTCCGCGAAAGACGCCGGGTTCACGATCGGCTGGAGCCCCGCGATGAGCGAGAAGCCGGCCTCCGGTTCGAGCCGCATCGCCTTCAGCGCGCCGAGCACAACGGCGAACGCGAACACCGTCCCCCCACCGAGGAGCGCCGAAACCGCGAACCGGCGGGCGAGGCCGGTGGACAGCCGCGGGGCCTCCGGCTCGTCCCCGTGCCCGAGACGGATCCGCGGGTCACGCACCCCGAGCGGCGAGAAACGATGCAGGAGGACCAGTCCCGGGATCCCCATCGCCATCGTGGACAGGAAGAAGGTCCGCCAACCGAGGGCGTCCACCGCGAAGCCGCTGAACGGACCCGCGAGCAGGCGCGGCAGCGCGAAGAGTCCGGAGAAGAGGGCGTACTGCGTCGCCGAGAACCGCTTCTCGGTGATCCGCAGCAGGAGGACCGAGAACGCTCCGGTCCCCAGTCCGCCCGTGAACAGTTCAAAGGCCGACGCGCCGTACATCCAGGCGAGGCTCCCCTCGGCGCCGGCGACGAAGAAGTAGCCGAGGTTGGAGAAGATCTGGAGCACTCCGAAGGCCCAGAGCGCCGGTCCGAGTCCGGCGAGGGTGGTGAAGAGCCCGCCGGCGAACGTGCCGACGATGGTCACCACCGCTCCGACGGTGGCGAGCGCGATCCCCCGGTGTCCGGCCCCGTAGCCCATGTCGATCAGGAAGGGCCGGGTGAGCGACTGGGCCAGGTTGTCCGCGAACTTGTAGAAGAAGACGAAAGCGAAGATCTCGAAGGCACGGGGCCGCGACAGCGCCTCGAGGAAGGGTTTCCACACCGCATCCCGCAGCGTGCGGGGCGGATCGAAGCGCTCCTCGGGCTCCGGGGCGCGCCAGGTCACGAGCAGCATCGGCAGGAAGAGCAGGCCCAGCAGCGCGTTCACCACCCCCCAACCGAAGAGCGCCGCCGCGCTGATCGCGCCCCCGCCGGCCACCACCATTGCCGCGCGGTAGAGCGCCACCCGCGCACCCACGGCGACCCCATGCTCCTCGGGACGCAGCACCTCCACCGCGTAGGCGTCCACCACGATGTCCTGCGATGCCGAAGCGATCGCGACCGCCAGCGCCAGCGCGGCCACGACCCAGATGGCGTCGGGGTGGTCCCCGGCGCCCCCGAGCAGGATGCAGAGCGCGAGGAGCGCCACCTGGGTGACCGCCATCCAGCCCCGGCGCCGGCCCCAGAAACCGGGGACGTAGCGGTCCATGAAGGGCGACCAGAGGATCTTGAACGCCCAGGGAATCTGCGCCAGGTTGAAGAGCCCGACGATGCGGATGTCCACTCCGATGTCCCGCATCCAGTCCGGGATGGCGAACCAGACGAGGCCGAGCGGAATTCCCGAGGAGAAGGAGAGGAGGGTGACCGAGAGGGTCCGCCAGGAGCGGAACGCGCGGAAGATCGTGCGGTAGTCGGTCACGGCTCAGAGGTGCGGGAGCGGCTCAGAATCCAGCCCACCACGAAGGTGGCGAGCGAGCCGACCATAACGTCCCAGGTCCAGGCGAGCGGGAATCCCGCGAGCCGGACCAGCGCCGGGGCCGCGAACCCGCCGCCCATCCCGATCAGTACCGCGTTGGGCTGCGCCCGCGGGAAGAAGACCGCGAGCAGAAAGGCCCCCACGGTGGGGCCCGAGGCGTAGGACAGGATCGACAACCCGGCCTCGAGTGCCGACGGCGCCCGCTGCGCCACGAGCGCCACCGCGGTCTGCACGACGCCCCACACCACGACGAACTGCCGCCCCACGCGGACCTGTCCCGTCTCGTCATCCCCGGCCTCGCCGGCCGCCGCCCGGCGCCGCTTCCAGGGCAACCAGAAGTCCCGCACCGTGGTGGAAGCGAGACTCACCAGCGACGGCGACAGCGCGGCCGCCACCACCGCGGCGAGGGTGATCCCCGCCGCCGCGCCGGACAGGTTCTCGGCGACGAACGTCGGGAGGACCTCGTCGGGCCGGGCGAACTCGCGGCCTCCGTAGTAGTGCCAGAGCCAGGCGCCGATGCTCAGAAAGAGCGCGAACTGGAGGAGCGCTCCCACGCCGGAGAGGATGAGTCCCGCCTGGGCATGACGGAGCGAACGGGCGGCGAGCAGCCGTTGGGCCAGGTACTGGTCCGCCCCGTGGGTCGCGAACGTGAGGAAGAACCCGCCGATGACGCCCGCCCAGAGCGTGTAGGGGATGGTCAGGTCAAAGGCGGGGAGAGCCACCTCGAACTTCCCGGCCTCGCGCGCGGCGGGAATCCAGTCGAGCGGCTCCGCGCCGCCCCCCTGCCAGAGCGCCGCCACCACGATCCCTGCCCCGACAAGGTACACGCCGAGCTGAATGACATCGGTCCAGATGGTGGCCTTGACCCCGCCCTCCTCGGAGAACGCCACCATGGCGGCGGCGAGCGCCACGATGCACCACCACTCGGGAACACCCGCGACGATCGCAACCATGAGGGCCGCCGCGTGCAGCCGGACGCCGTCGGCGAGGTTTCGGTACACGAGGAAGATCGCCGCCGCAGCGCTCCGCACCCGCGTTCCGAACCGCTTCAGCAGGAGTTCGTAGGTGGTCACCACCTCGCCGCGGAAGTAGGCCGGCAGCAGTACGAGCGCGATCCCCACGCGGCCCAGCAGGAATCCGACAGCCAATTGGAGGAAGCCGAAGTTGCCCTCGTAGGCGAACCCCGGGATCGACGTGAAGGTGAGGACGCTGGTCTCCGTGGCCACAACGCAGGCGGCGACCGCCCAGAAAGGCGCCGACCGGCCGGCCAGGAAGAAGCCGGTCACCGAGCGGTCCCGCCGGCCTACCCAGATGCCGAAGGCGGTGATCCCGGCGAGGTAGCCGAGAACGACGAGGACGGTGGAGGCCGAGACCATCAGTCCGCGGGGTCAGGCGCGCGCCGCTGACCGCACCGCTAACCGGCCCGGACGATCCGGCCGCGGGAACTGACCCGAAAGCCGTCGGGGAGCACCCGCTCCACCCCGGGACGATGACCGCGGATCTCCCACTCCAGGTCGGCGAAGAGCTCCGCGATCGCGATCCGGACCCGCACCGAGTCCTCTTCGTCCGAGACGAAGGCTTCGAGGAGTGGTTCCCGAGTGTCCGGATCCGCATAGCCACGCAGCGCGGCCACTGCGGCGATCCGCACCGTGTCATCGCTGCTCGTGAGACAGCGCGCGACCCCGGCGGCGATTTCCTCCGTCTCGAGACCGGCGAGGAAGTCGAGGATCTGGACCGCCTTGGATCCCCGGATGGCGACCGGATCTCCGTCCTGCAGCACTTCGAAGAGGAACGCGGCCAGCTCGCCCCCCGGTACCAGCTTCGACAGCGCGTCCATCGCCCAGGTGATCTCGTCGTGGCCCCTCAGGTAGCGCCGCACGGGTTCGGAGGCCCGGTCCCCCTGCTCGACCAGCAGGTCGCGGACCCAGCGCTTTTCCTTGTCGTCCTGCTCCAGGTTCCCGGAGGTGATCGTGAAGCGCCGGGCGAGCTGGTAGATCGCTTCGGGCGTTCCGATGCGCACCAGCCGCTCGGCGGCATCCATCCGCGGCTCGGGCTGCGCGTAGCGCTCGGTGAGCGTCTTGGCGGCGCGGCGGACACGGGCCGCCTCCCGCCCCTCGCGGGAGAGCAGTTCGAGGATCACGGTGCGGGGTCCCCTTCCCCGATGCGGTGGAGGGGCACGTTCTGTATTCCGTAGCGCTCCCAGGCGCCGTAGTCGAAATGCCACCACTCGTGTTCGTAAACATCGAATCCCTCGCGCTCCATGACCTGCCGCACCAGCTCCCGGAGCCAGCGCTGCTCCGAGGTCCCGCCGACGTAGCCCGGGAAGGCGCGTTCCGAGAACTCGTCGTACCCGGAGACGAAGACCTGAACCTCGCCGGTCGCCCGGTCGTAGAGCCCGATGTCCACCGCCGCGCCCCGGTTGTGCCGCGACCCCGACGCTGGATCGGCCACGAAGATGCGCTGATGCTCGGGAGTTGCGTCGAAGAACATCTTGGTAACCCGCCAGGGCCGGTAGCCGTCGTGGACGATGACTCCGTAGCCGCGGTCTCCGAACGCCGCGTGCGCCCGGGCCAGCGCCTCGGCCGCGGGACGCTGCAGGAAGGCGTCGGCAACCTGGTAGAAGGCGGTCCCCATGAAGTTGTTCTCGCCCGCGTAGCGGACGTCGAGGCGAATGGTGGGATCGAGGTCGGTGACCCGCACGAGATCCGAATCGAGGAAGTCTCCATCCTCGACGGGCGGCGAACCGGCGTCGGCGAGCCGCCGGAGTTCCTCGACAGGCAGGCGCGGCTCGATGCGGAAGGTCCCTGCCGCCGGCCCGGGCCGGCGCGCGAAGACGATTCCCGAGAGGTCGGCGCCGGTGACGCGGCCGCCTGTGTCCCGGAGGAAACGGAGCGACTCGCCGGGATAGAGGCCCCGGTCCGGGAAGTGGAAGCGGTCCGGATCGCCGGGGTCGCCGGTCAACGGGTAGCGCTCGAGCCATTCGATCAGCACCGTGAGCGCACCGTCCCGCTCGAACACGAACAGGATGTTGTGGTCCCAGCCGTACTCGCCGATCAGGGGCAGGAATTCCGCCGGCGGAGGGGG
>VXWI01000062.1 GCA_009835985.1 Acidobacteriota bacterium
TTCGGGGTTCCATTTTGGGGGGTACCGCCGGGTAGTTGCGGGGGGGGGCCCCCCCTCCCGCGCACGGGTGGTGGTCCACCCCGCGCACGTCGCAACCCCTCTCGGAAACTGCGGCTCCGATCTCGGCGCGGACTTCTCCCGTCCCTCGTAGCTCGCCGATGGCATGCGTTTCCGGGATACCGCACTAGAATTCGAGCGATTCCGCTGGCGGAGAACCACTCATGAGTCAGGAACTGCTCGACCGTTACCAGGACCTGTGCGGTCGCGCCGTCGTCGCCAGGGGGTTTCTTTGACCGGGATCGCCTGAGCGAGGAGATTGCCCAGCTCGACGAGCGCCTGAGCGATCCGGCGGTGTGGTCGGCTTCCGGCGATGGCGAAGCGCTGTCGCGGCGCCGGGCGAGCGTGCTCGCCGAACTGGAGCGGAGCAACGCCTTCGAGCGGTCGGTGGAGGAGGTGGAGACGCTGGCCGAATGGACTCGGGAAGGCGAGGATGTCGCCGAGGACTTCCGAGACCACCTCGACCGCCTCGAGAACCAGCTCGACGAGTTCGAACTGCATCGGCTCTTCGCCGGCGAACACGATGCCGAGGACGCGATCGTCACCATCAACCCGGGGGCCGGAGGGACCGACGCCCAGGACTGGGCCGAGATGCTCCTGGGCATGTACATCCGCTGGGCCAGGGGCCGGGGGTTCGAGATCGAGCTGCTGGACCGCCAGCCCGCGGAGGAAGCGGGCATCAAGGGCGCCACGTTCGAGGTGAAGGGCGACCACGCCTACGGCCGGCTGCGCGTGGAGTCGGGAGTCCACCGGCTGGTCCGGATGTCCCCTTTCGACACCCAGCACCGCCGCCACACGTCGTTCGCCTCGGTGGCCGCCTTTCCGGACCTCGACGACAAGATCGAGATCGAGGTTGAGGAGGGCGATCTCCGCATTGACACGTTTCGGGCGAGCGGGCGGGGCGGCCAGCACGTCAACGTCACCGATTCCGCGGTCCGCATCACCCACCTGCCGACGGGGATCGTGGTCTCCTGCCAGAACGAGCGCTCCCAGCACCGCAACCGGGATAGCGCCATGAAAGTTCTGCGGGCGCGTCTCTACGACCGCGCGGTGCGTGAGCGGAAGGCGCAGGAGGAAGCCCAGAAGGAAAGCCTGGGGGACAACACCTGGGGGAATCAGATCCGGTCCTACGTGTTCCAGCCCTACCGGATGGTGAAGGACCACCGCACGAACCACCAGGTGGGGGACGTGGACCGGGTGATGAACGGCGATCTCGACGGCTTCATCAAGGCCGGCCTGACGATGGCGGCCCGCTCCACCGGGTAGCACACGGGTTTCGCAACCCACCGGCGCTCGAAACTACAATCTCGCCATGCGTACTTGCCTCGGTTCCGGTTCCCTGTCCGCCATCCTGCTGATCGCCGGAACCGCCTGTACGAGCGGGCCGCCGCCGTTCGATGAAGCGGCCTGGCTCGAAGGAGAGGAGGCTTACCGCCAGCGGGTCGAGGACGAACTGACGGCGGACCGGAGTTGGTTGACGGTCGCCGATCTGCACTTCCTCACCGTCCGCGATCACGTCGTCGGCAGCGGTGAGGACGCCGACCTGCGCCTGCCGGACCGGTTTCCCGAGGTGGCGGTGACGGTTTCCTGGACGGCGGAGGGCAAGGCGATCGCCCGCGTGGCCGAGGGAGTGAGTGCGACCGTGGGAGGCGAGCCGTTCACCGAAGGCGAACTGGTGCTGGGCGAGGACGGCGCGCTCCACCTCGATGACCGGCTCTGGTTCTGGCTTCACTACAGCGGTGAGCGCCGGGCCCTCCGGTTGCGCGACCTCGACAACCCGCTGCGCGCGAACTTCACGGGCCGGAAGTGGTTCCCGCCCGATCCCCGGTTCCGCGTGGCCGGCGCCTTCGAGCGTTTCCCCGAGCGTCGGCACGTGGACGCGATCAACATCCGTGGGGACATCGAGGAGTATGTCTCCGACGGGGAGTTCGTCTTCGACTGGGAGGGGCAGGAAGTCCGGATGCTGGCGTTCACCCGTTCGAACGGCAACCTGTTCTTCGTCATGTCGGACGACACGAGCGGAGCGGAGACCTATCGCGCCGCGCGTTTCCTGACCGCGCCGCCGCCCGAGGGGGACCGCGCGGTGGTGGATTTCAACCGGGCCGTGAACCCGCCCTGCGGATTCAACGCCTTCACCACCTGTCCCACGCCTCCGGCGCAGAACCGGCTGCCCATGCGCGTCGAAGCCGGGGAGTTGGCATACCACCCCGCTTTCACGAACACCGACTGACCACCCTTGGGCGTAGGCATCTCGGTGGCCCTCGACCGTGAGGTCGCCGGGGTCATCCCCGAGGAGTTCGAGGGGTACGCCCTCAATCAGGCGCGCTGGGAACTCTCGGAGGCCGCCGAGGAGGCTGGGCTGCGGCCGCTCGACGAGTTCGTGAGCCTGAGTCCCGAGGAATCCGAGATCCTCGCCGACGACCTCAACTTCGACTCCGACGTGGACGCGGTCACCCCGGCGGGATGGTTTGACCCGCGCGACGGACTCCGCCTGGTCCAGACCCTGCTCGGGACGGTTTCCCAGGATCCCGGTGCCTTTCCGGGCGAGGACACGCTGGTCACCGAACTCACCGCACTGGAAGCCGTCCTCTCGGCGGCGATCCAGGCGGGCGCGCGCTTCCGGCTCTCCGTGGCCTACTGACGGGCCGCCGGGCGCCGGTCAGGCGCGGCTGCCGCGTTCCAACACCTGCTCGATGTGGGCGAGATGGTGCCGTCCGTGCCAGGCGTAGACGCCAACGGCGCGGGCCAGGGTGTCTTCACCCGATTCGGGGTTCACGAAGGTCCGCTGCAACTGCTTCCAGCTCAGGCTGCGGATCAGGTCCACCCAGCGCGTGTGCAGGGTTTCGAGCAGGTCGAGTGAATGGCCGATCGGCGCTGACCGGTAGTCCGGCAACTCCGCTACCGCCGCTTCGTCGTAGGGCTTGATGACGGGACGGTCCTCGGTGAGCGCCCAACGGAAACGCAGGAAGCAGTTCAGGTGGCTGTCGGGGAGGTGGTGGACCACCTGCCGGACGGTCCACCCGCCGGGGCGGTAGGGAGTGTCCAGTTGCGCGTCGGTGAGCGGCGTCACCGTCCGGCGCAGGTCCCCCGGCAGGGCGGCAAGGTCCTCGAGCCAGGCGCCCACGTGATCCTCGGTGATCGCGCCCGGGTCGGCGAACCTGCCGATCGGAAAGCGGAGGTCCGGACTTTCGGAGGGCATCGGCTCAGGCGCTCCGGGCGCTGAACCTCGCCGTCAGCCAGGTGATGAGGCCGCCGAGCAGGGTGGTCCAGAACACGAGCCAGAAGAGGACCTGCGGGACGAATCCGCCCCAGAACCACTGGCCCATGAGGCCCATCGTCGCCTCCATGTCCGGCGGATAGGCGTCGTAATGCGTGCCCCAGTCGCCCAGCGTGGCGAACAGCATGATCAGGATGACCGGGATCCGGGCTCCGAGCCCGTAGACGAAGTTGGTCCGCAACGCGGCGACGAAACCGGTTTCTCCGGCGCTCGCGTGCCGCCGGCCGAACCAGATCGCGAAGATGGGCGACAGCCAGACGATCCCGATGATGGCGCCGGCGCCCCCGGCCTCGCGGTTCACGAGGACGTCGGGCAGGCCGCCGAGCGCGCCGAGCAGGCGGACCGCGGTGACCGCGAGGGTGATCAGGACCGGGGTGCGGACGAGCGCCCAGGCGGAGGAGAACGAAGTCGGCATCGGAGGGGCTCCTGTTTCCGGAGCAACCTCCGGTCGGTCGGGAATCCGCGCCCGCGGCGCGGAACGTCAACAGAGACGGGATTCTGGCAGACTTTGTTCCGTCCCAAGGAGAGACTTCGATGCTTCGCCCCCTGACCCCGGCGGCCCTTGCGGCGGTCCTGATCGCAGCCCTGCCGCTGGCCGGCTGCGGGTCTGGAGCCCGTTTCGACGAGGACCGCCTGCTCGCGCACATCTCCACGCTGTCCTCGGACGAGTTCGGCGGACGGGCGCCCGCGTCACCCGGAGAAGAGAAGACCGTCGCCTATCTGACCGCCGGCTTCGAGGAACTCGGGCTCGAACCCGGCAATCCCGACGGCACCTGGGTCCAGGCGGTGCCCCTCGTGGGGTCCACCGCGATCACGATGCAGGGCTCGTCGGAACCCGGCGGCGACTGGGAGCCGGGGGTGGACTTCGTCGCCTGGACGAAGCGGGTCGTGCCGGAGGTGAGCGCTTCCGGGCAACTGCTCTTCGTCGGCTACGGCGTCCAGGCGCCGGAGTACCGGTGGGACGACTTCGGGGACACCGACGTCGCCGGCAAGATCCTGGTCGTGCTGGTGAACGATCCGCCAGGAGAGCGCCACTTCGGCGGCGACGCGATGACCTACTACGGCCGCTGGACCTACAAGTTCGACAAGGCCGCCGCGATGGGAGCGCTCGGAGCGCTGATCGTCCACGAGACCGGACCGGCGGGGTACCCCTGGGAAGTGGTGCGCGGGTCCTGGACGGGCGAGCAGCTCGACCTGAGGACGCCGGGCGGCAACCTGGACCGCCTCGAGGTCGAGGGATGGATTTCCCGGGAACAGGCGGTGTCCCTCTTCAGCGCCGCCGGGCTGGACTTCGAAGTGGCGCGCCGGGCGGCCACCTACTCCGACTTCACCCCGATCCCGCTGGGGATCACGGCGAGCTTCGCGCTCGAGACATCGCACCGCGAAATCGACTCCAACAACGTGGTGGCCCGCATTCCCGGGTCGGAGGCGCCGGGCGAGACAGTCGTCTACACCGCGCACTGGGATCACCTCGGCACCGTGCTCGGGATGGAGGGCGACAACATCTACAACGGCGCCTTCGACAACGCCACCGGCACCACCGGCCTGCTGGCGCTGGCGCGGGCCTTCGTTGCCGGGGGCGCGCCACGCCGCAGCATCCTGTTCCTCGCGGTGACGGCGGAGGAAACCGGGCTGCTCGGCTCCCGTCACTATGCGCAGAACCCGCTCTATCCGTCGGCGGAGACGGTCGCGGCCATCAATCTGGACGGGATGAACGTCTGGGGCCGCACGAACGACATCACCGTGGTCGGCCTCGGGCAGTCGGAACTGGATGACATTGCCGCGACGGTTGCCGCCGAGAGCGGACGCGTCCTGACCCCGGATCCCGAGCCGGAGAAGGGTTTCTACTACCGCTCCGACCACTTCGAGTTCGCGAAGGTCGGGATTCCGGCGTTCTACCCCGATGGCGGAGTGGACTTCATCGGCAAGCCCCCCGGCTTCGGCATGGAAGTGCGCGCCACCTACGTCGCCGAGGCGTACCACAAGCCCGGCGACGAGGTGCAGGATTGGTACGACCTCTCGGGCATGGTGGACGACCTCGAGTTCCTCTACCAGATGGGTCGCCGCCTCGCTGACTCGGACAGCTGGCCCGAGTGGAGCGAGACGAGCGAGTTCCGCGCCGCGCGGGAGGCCGACCGGCCCTAGCTAGGAAACGGCTCTCGGCCGTCTCCGCCACCAGTCGCTGAGCAGGAAGGGCGAGAGCACCACGAAGAACATCGCGAGGCCGACCACTGCCAGGATCGGCAGGTACCACGGCCACGGGGCCGCGAAGAAGGGTGAGACGGTGCCGGGCGGCGGTCCCGAGAGCCACATGAAGTTCGAGCCGAGCGCCAGGTTGGCCACGGCCACCAACGCGGCGAAGGCCGCCAGGTAGCCGAACGCCCGGAACATCCCGCGGAGCGTCGGCCGCATCCCGAGGCCCCAGGTGGCGAAGAGAACACCCGTCACGATGCCCGAATGGGTGATGAAGTACTGGAAGAAGCGGTACTGAGGAAAGTCCACCGCCAACCCGCCGGGAGTGAGGACCGCGTTGGCCGCGCCGACCAGACCCCAGAAATAGACGATCTCGTAGGTTTTCTCGTTGCGGAAGAGGAGCGTCAGGGCGGTCAGCCACACTGCGACGCCGCACAGGTGGAGGGGCATGTGGTTCCGGACCCAGCCTTCCAGCCCGATCTGGCTGATCCGCACGGTCCAGTAGGTGAGCTCGTTCGCGAGCAGCATCCCGGCCAGGAGCCAGGCGATGATCGTCGGCGCCGCCCCGCCGAGCCGCCGGGCGGACACCGCGAGCAGCGCCGGTAGCGCCACGGTCAGCGCCATCGCCGTGAGGTGCGGCGTTCCGAAAGTCTCGAAACCGCTGGTTTCCATCATTTGGGGATCGGTACAAGGTCCCGCTGGCCCGTGACCAAACCCAGTCGCAGGCTCACCTGGCGACTTCGAGTTCCGTGTGACGGGCGAGCACGTCGAAGTCTCCATCGCGGTGGAGCACGGGCACTCCAGAGCGGATGGCGACAGCGGCGATGAGGCAATCCACCAAGCGACGTACCGTTTCTCCCTCCTGCCGGCAGCGACGGAAGAGCGCCGCGGCCGCCTCGAAGTGGGTGGGATCCGTTGGAAGCACCGTGGCGCGCGCCAGGAGTCGGCGGAGTGAATGAAGGTGCAGTTCGTCGCGGGCGCCGGCCAGTACCTCCATCCGGATCGGATCGCACACCGCGATCTCGTCATCCAGCAAATCATCCACCCGCGCGCACACGGGCGAGCCCGTGTTGCGCAGGAACTCGACCCACGCGGAGGTGTCGATCAGGACCACGCTTCGCGCCGCCGCCGCATCTCCTTTAGATCGCCGACCCAGCCCGAACCCCGAAGTCGGCGCGCCTCGTCAAGGCGTAGAGGTTCGGCGGCCAGTAGCCGCAGCGCCAGGTTCACCGCTTCCCGCTTCGAGGTCAGCCTGTAGCGGCGCATGACGGTGGCGCACGCCTCGTTGTCGATGTCCACGTTGGTGCGTGCCATACACCTACGATACACCAAACGTGTCGAGTGGCTGGCGAGTCGTCCGGTCAGCGTGCTGCGCCAACTACGGGCGGTCGCGCGACATCAGGTAGGCGTGAACCTGCCAGATCTCGTCGGCGGTGAGCAGCTCCCCGAAGGCCGGCATGTTGTTCTCCTCGACGCCGTCCGCCACGACTTCGTAGAACCGGCGGTGGGTGAGCCGGCTCCTGAAGACGTTCTCCCCTGCTCCGGCGCCCGCCAGATGACATCCGACGCACGCCGAGCGGTAGATTCGTTGACCGGCCGCGATGGCTGCGTCGTCGCCCAGGAGTGGGTTGGTTTCCTCAACCGCCGCCGTTTCCGGGGCAGCCGCCGGAGGCGAGGGCCGCACTGGATCCGCGCCTTCCGTCGCCGGGAAGCCGTACCCCGGGAGCACCCGGCCACCCAGCGTAGCGCCCGGCTCGCCCACCCGGGGCAGCCCGCCGGGCAGGGTGACCAGGTTCGTCCCCGCCTGTTCGCGCACCGGACGGGCGCCATCCAGCGCGAACACCCACAGGTTCCCGGCCTTCGGCTCCGTGTAGTAGAAGGTCATGTCGCCGCCGATCCCGCCGGAGGGGACCGCGACGTACTGGACGCCGTCGAGCTCGTAGGTGATGGGGCTGCCGATGATCCCCGAGCCGGTCTGGAACTGCCAGAGCACCTCTCCGCTCGCGCCGTCGATGGCCATGAAGTAGCCGCGCATGTCGCCGGTGAAGACGAGACCCGTGGAGGTGGCTACCGCGCCCGCCCAGAAGGGGGCGGGGCTCACCACCCGCCAGAGCACCTCGCGGTTCACCACGTCGAACCCGACGAAGTTGCCGGGGTTCTCGCTCGTCAGGTACTGCTGGTAGTCCGCGCCCAGGTACCACTGCCCGAGCGTTGGCGGCTCGAACTCGTCCTCCGCCCAGAACCGGTAGCCCATCGCCCACTGGTTGGACATGAAGTAGAGCGCCTGGCGCTCGGGGTTGTAGGCGAGCGGCTGCCAGTCGATCGCGCCCTCGAGGCTCGGGATGATCGGCCCGACCTCGGGCCCTCCCGACTGCGCCACCATGTCCGGGTTCACGTCGGGCCGGCCGGTCTCGGGGTCGAGTCCGAAGGCCCAGTTGATGCCCGGGACGATGGGGTCGCCGTAGAGGAAGCGGCCGTTCGTCCGGTCGAGCGCGTAGAAGAAGCCGTTCTTGTCGTGGTGGAAGAGCGCCTTCACCGGCCCGTGGTCCGGCAGGGTGACATCGGCGAGCACGGGGGTGCTGACCGCGTCGTAGTCCCAGCAGTCCCAGGGGGTGTACTGGAAGCCCCAGCGGATCGAGCCGTCGTCGGCGTCGATGGCGATGGTCGCCGCGGTCCACTGGTTGTCGCCCTTCCGGACCTGGCAGTTCCAGGGGGCCGCGTTTCCGGTGTTCCAGTAGACGAGGTTCAGTTCGGGATCGAAGACGCCGGTGGTCCAGGTGGGGCCTCCCCCGTTCTTCCAGGTGTCGCCGGGCCAGGTCTCGTTCCCCGGCTCGCCCGGACCCGGGATCGTGTAGGTCGTCCAGCGATGCTCCCCGCTGGCGGCGTCGTACGCCTTCACGAAGCCGCGCACCCCGTACTCGCCGCCGGCCATGCCGGTGAGGACCATCCCGTTCACCACCAGCGGCGCGCCGGTGATGCTGTAGCCGTGCTCCCAGTCGGCGACTTCGACCTCCCAGACCACCTCTCCGCTGTCCTTGTCGAGCGCCACCAGCCGGGCGTCCATGGTGCCGACGTAGACGAGGTCTCCGAAGAGGGCGACCCCGCGATTGATGGACCCGCAGCAGAAGACGCGTTCGACCTCGACGCCGATCTCGGGGTCGTAGCCCCACAGCTTCCCGCCGGTGCGGGCGTCGACCGCGAAGACGCGGGACTCATCCGCGGACAGGTAGATCACGCCCTCGTGCAGCAGCGGCGTTGCCTCGAGGCCCCGGTTCGCGCCGCCGGTGGCGAACACCCAGACCGGATGGAGGTTCCCCACGTTGTCCGGCGTGATCTGCTCCAGTTCCACGTAGCGGTGGGCGTGGTAGTCGCGGCCGTACATGAGCCACTCGGAGGTGTTCCCGGCCGCGGTCTCGAGATCGGAGTTGGTGACGCCCTGGCCCGGCGCCGCCACCGGCCAGCAGAGTGCCGCCGCAAGCAGGAGTGCGGCCGCTGGACGTACCGCAGTCGGAGTCATCTGCGTTCCAGCCGAGACTGGAAGATCGCCAGGAGCCGGAGCAAGTCCCTGAGGCAGGCCGACGTCACGGATTCGCGACGGTCCGCATCATGTAGGGCTCGATCCGGTCCGCCGCCGGCGGATCGGTGCGGAGCGACACGACCACCATGACGAGGACGTTCGCCACGGCTCCGTAGATCCCCGGATGAATCCCGAGGAACGCGAACTCGGGCCAGATGTTCAGCGCCAGCGTCACCGCGCATCCGGCGAGGAGGCCGTAGATTGCGCCCTCGCGGCTGGCCCGCCGCCAGAACATGGCGGCGATCATCAGTGGGAAGAACTGGGCGATCGCGCCATAGGACATGAGCAGGAGGCTGACGAGCGACGCCTCCGAGCCCACCGCGAGGTAGTAGGCGAGCGACCCCATCCCGAGCGCCATCCAGCGGATGAGCCGGGTCTCCGCGGCGGGCGTCCGGCGGACCCCGCGGAGCGGCACTTCGAGGTCCTTCACCAGCACCGAAGCCCCGGCGTGCAGGATCGCGTCTCCCGAACTCATGGAGGCGGCGAGCGCTCCGGCGCAGAAGAGACCGACGGTGATGGCCGAGAGATCGAGATCCATCAGGATCGTCGGCAGGATGGTGTCGGCCTGCTCCACGCCCGGGTAGGTCATGACGCCCGCGAACCCGATGAACAGGACCGGGATCAGGAAGATCTGGAAGGTCGGGTAGAAGACGACCATCCGCTTCAGCGTCCGGACGCTGCGCGCCGCGTAGATCTTCATGAAGTAGTGCGGCCACACCGAGAAGCCGAGCACCGAGATGAGCACCGCGCTCGAGTAGGCCCCGAATCCCCAGGGAGATCCCGCGGCGTCGAGCCCGGGCGCCACCAGCAGCTCGGGGGCGCTCGCGGCCAGTTCCTCGAACATCGGTCCGATCCCGCCGTGGAGTTTCCACGGCAGGTAGAGCCCAAGCCCCCAGGCGAGGCTGAGCATCAGGATCCCCTGGAAGGTGTTCGTCCAGCCCACCCCCGTGACCCCGCTGCGGGCGACGTAGATGAGGACCACCCCGTAGGCGAGCGCGGCGCCCGCCCACTCCGGCATCCGTCCCTCGGTGACCACCGAGAAGACGTAGCCCGCTCCCTTCATCTGGATCACCAGGTAGGGGATGAGCGCCGCCGCGCTCATCACCGCCATGATCGCGGGGATCGCCTTGGCGCTTTCGAACCGGTGGGCGAAGAACTCTGCCTGGGTCACGAACCCGAACCGTCGGCCGAGCATCGCGATCCGCGGCCCGAGGAAGTACCAGGGCAAGAGCCCTACGGTCCCGTAGGAGATGATGTAGAACGCGGCCGCCCCGCGGGAATACGCCCAGCCCGGCGCCCCGAGGAACGCGAAGGCGCTGTAAATGGACGCCCCCATGATGAAGTAGAGGACCAGGAACCCCAGGCTTCGGTCGCCGGCGACGTAGCCCTCCGGCGTGTTCGAGACGTTCCGCCCGGAGACCACTCCGATCGCCAGCGTGACGAGCAGGTAGGCGATGGTCGTCAGGAAGACGATGACCCAGGCGTCCATCAGCTAGCAGTCCGTGGTGAAGGTAGGGTGAGCACCGAGACCGGCGCATCGCCCGGCTGGCAAGGCGCGACTCGGTCGGAGTACCGGGTGTATTGCGGCCGAGGCGCAACACAGAGCGAAGCGGTCCAGCCGGGATGAGGCGCCGGTCGAATGCCGCTCTACCTTCATCACGGGCTGCTCACTTCCGGTACTCGCGGTCCAGCGCTTCGTCGTCTTCGCGGTCTTTCATGAAGAGCGTGAGGAAGGTGAAGAACACCGCCGCGATCATCAGGACCAGCCAGAACATCGAGAACGGCATCCCGAGCACCAGCGGCCGGATCCCCGCGATCCACGGGTAGAGCGGCCAGAGGCTCAGCAGGAGGACCGCGAAGGCCACCCAGAAGCCGATCCGGTGGCGGCGCTGAAAGCTCATCCCGGGGCTCACGGCTCGACCAGCTCGATCTCGAAGAGCTTCGGCCACTTCTTGCCGGTGACGAAGATCCGGCCGTTCTCGGGGTCCCAGGCGATGCCGTTCAGGACGTCCATGTCCGGATATTGAAAACGGAAGGCGCGCGGCAGGATGCCCGTCAGGTCCACGAACGCGGTGACTTCCCCGGTGTCCGGCCGGATCCGGGCGATCCGATCCTGGGTCCAGAGGTTGGCCCAGATCTCCCCCTCGATCCACTCCAGCTCGTTCAACTGCGGGAGCGCCGCGCCGTCGGCGGTCACCCGGAGCGTTCGCACCTGGCGCAGCGTGTCCGGGTCGAGGAAGCGCAGCTCATCGGTGCCGTCGCTCATCACCAGGTGCTCCCCGTCGAAGGTGAGCCCCCAACCCTCGCCGGAGTAGCGGAACTCGCGCACGAGGCGGAAGGGCTGGCGGGTGTAGACGAAGCCGATCTCGGCCTCCCAGGTCAGTTGGTAGACGTAGTCGCCGGCGAGGGCTGCCCCTTCGCCGAAGAACTGCGGCAGCAGTTCGCGCTGCTCCACAACCTCGCCGGTCTCGAGCTCGACCCGCCGGAGGGTGGATTCGCCGCGGAGTCCGGTGCTCTCGTAGAGGAACCCCTCGTGAAAAAAGAGCCCCTGGGTGAATGCGCCCGGGTCGTGCGGGAACTCCCGGACCACCCGGTAGCCGAAGACTTCGGGCGGGTCGGATTCCGG
>VXWI01000088.1 GCA_009835985.1 Acidobacteriota bacterium
TCTCCCGGTGGGGGGGCGCCGCGGTGCCGGTCTGGAGACCGGCGTTCCAAGCCGTCGCGCCGCCTCTTCAGTGGGAGACGCCCTCGAGTTCCTCCAGGTAGCCGACACCCGGCAAGTCGACGTCCTTGCCCAGCAGGTAGAAGTCGAAGAACGCCTTCATGTCGGCGAGCATCTCCACCCGGTTGTCGAAGCCCCGGACGTAGAAGTTCTCGCCGGGGTAGGCCTTGTAGCGGGCGGGCTTGTAGAGGCGCTGCAGCTCCCGGAAGAACTCGGTCATCTGCGGTGAGCCCGGATAGCGCCCCTCCCCGTGGAGCACGAAGGCGGGCGCCTGCGCGTCGGCGAGGTGGTAGTAGGGGGAGTTCGCGAGGTAGCGGTCCCGATGCTCCTCGAGCCGTCCCATCTCCTTCCGCAGTTGCTGCAGGTGGCGGAACTCGCCGTCCTCGAGGAAGGTGACCCGGTCGCAGTAGCCGGACGCCGCGATCACGGCCCCGAAGGTCTCGCCGCCGAAACTCACCGCCGCGCACGACATGAACCCGCCGTAGCTCGTTCCGGTGGTTCCGATGCGCTCGGGGTGGACGAACGGGAGGGTCCGGAGGTAGTCGGCGGCCGCCACCGCATCGGCGAAGTCGCACTTGCCCCAGCAGCCGTCGTTCGCCTCCTCGAACGCGCGGCCGTACCCGGAGCTGCCGCGCACGTTGGGCAGCAGCACCACGTAGCCGCGCTGGACGAAGAACTGGACGGCGGGCTCGAAGCTGTCCTCCCACTGCGACGTGGGTCCGCCGTGGGTCCAGACGATCGCCGGATGGCGGCCGTCCTGGTCGCCCCACCCGCCGCCGGGCCGGTAGAGATAGGACGGGATCTCCAGGCCGTCCCCGCTTTGAAACTCCACCTTCCCGGGCATGATCAGGCGACTCTCGACCGCCTCCACCGGCACCGAATCGGTCAGCCGGGACCACTTCCCCGCGGCGAGGTCGTGAACGAACAGGTCCCCGGGGCGGGTCGGCGTCTCGAGGGTGTAGGAGATGCGGCCGCCGTCCGGAGACCACTGCGGCGCCCCGACGATTCCGGACTCGGGCGCCGCGATGACTCGCGGCTCGCCGCCGCCCGCCGGCGCGACCCGGAGCTGATAGGTCCCCCCGTGGTTCTCGACGTACAGGAATCCGCCGCCGTCCGGGGACCAGGTGCCCTCGGTCTGGTCGGCCTCCGCCGCCGCCAGCGGCGTGGGTTCTCCGCCCGACCGGGGCACGGCCCAGTAGTTGATCCACCCGGAGCGGTAGGACGGAAAGACGACCGTGGCGCCGTCCGGCGAGACCAGCGGATGGCCGAACGTGCCCCCCTCCCCGTAGTCGAAGAAGTCCTCGTCGCGCACGATGACCCGCTCTTTGCCGCCGCCGGCGGGGACCTCCACGATGGTGTGGTCCATCCAGGCGCCGTCGAGCCGGACGAACAGGACCGCCTGCGAGTCGGGGCTCCAGGCGGGATAGACCTCCAGCGCGGGTCCGTCGGTCAGCCGGCGGGCGTCCCCGGACGAGACCTCCACCGTCCACACGTCGTACTGCCCGTGACGGTTGCCGGCGAACGCGATCCGGCGACCGTCCGGCGACCAGGAGTAGCCCTTGATCAGCCGCCCCCCGTTCCCGGTGAGGCGGAGCGCCTCGCCTTTCTCGACGGACCAGAGCCAGATCTCCGGCGTTCCGCTCCGGTCCGACACGTAGGAGATCCAGCGTCCGTCCGGCGACCAGTGCGGTTCCGCCGACGCCAGGAAGTGACCGCTGCCTCCGGTGGACACCGGCAGTTCGCTGACCGCGCCGCCCTCGGCGCGGACGAGCCGCAGGTTCGAGCCGCCCAGGAGGATGCGGTCGCCGTCCGGGGACCAGCGCGGCGTCTCGCCGCCCACGGCGGAGGAGAGCGACAGGAGCGTCTCCACGGGAAGTGGGGCGGACGCGTTCTGGGCGGCGGTGGGGGCGGCGAGGAGTAAGAGGGAGAGGATTGAGAGCACGCTGATTCTCGTGACTGACGGCATGGGGAACCTCCCGTCGGCGGTACGCGGCCGGTGACCGATTCTACGGAGGGGGGACGGCGGTTGCGCCGTGACGGGAAAGCAGCGATGTGCGGTTTCGCGGCCCTCTCGGGCCGCGATGCCGGCCGGAGGCCGGCGCTCCCAGGCCCTGCGTCCTGTGAGGTCAGGTAGCGGCGTGCGTTTCGCCTCCCTGCGGTCGGCGATGCCGGCCGGAGGCCGGCGCTCCGAGGTGCCCTATCTCCGCTCCAGCACGCAGTACCGGTAGAGCTTCAGGGTCTCGCGCCAGTCCTCGGGATAGCCCGCCACCATTTCGCCCAGGCCGAACTCCTCGGCCAGGCCGGCGAACGAGCCGTCCTCGGCCACCCGGAACGGCGCCGCTTCCTCGAACACCTTCAGGTCGGCGAACCCCGTCGGGAAGCTGGCGCCCATCGCCCGTTCCACGTCCTCGAGGCGCCTGCGGTCCACGGGGTCCACGGATTCGCGGTCCTGGAGGTCAACGGCGAAGTAGTCGAAGGCGATGCGGAACGAGGTCATGGTTTCGGCGAGCCGGTTGAGGAACGGCATGATGCTCTCGGGAGGCAGGTACATGGTGTTGCCCTCCCAGACCATCAGCGTCGGCGCCGCGCGGTCGAAACCCAGATCGGCCAGGCCGTTCGGAACGTCGGCCTCGAGGTAGTTGGCGAGGAGGGACGGCGGTTGCTCGATCCCGTTCTCCGCCAGCGTCGCCCGCTTGAACTCCAGAACGGCCTGCTGGTCGACCTCGAAGAAGCGGGCGCCGGGGAACAGGTGGGCGCGCATGTCGAAGCCGCCCCCGAGCAGGACCACCTGCCGGGCCCCCGCAGCGAGTCCGCGCTCGACGAACCGGTTGAAGTAGCGGGTGCGGAAGCGGACCATGCTGGTCGATGGCGGGAAGGCCACGTCGAGTTGCCCGGCGACCGCCCGGGCCCGGTCGTTCGAAAACCACTGGGCGTAGGGGTCGTGGAACAGCGGCTCCGGTTTCTCGGGCTCCGCGGCCCGGATGGCCGCGATGACGAACGCGGTAGCGCCGATTTCGTTGATGTCGGTCATGTTTCGCGGCCCTCCTCCGCCGCGATGCCGGCCGGCGGCCGGCGGTCGAACTAGCCCAGCGCCTCGCGGGCTTCCCGGTCGGCCTCGCGGCGCCGGAGGGTCTCGCGGCGGTCGCGGTTGCTCTTGCCCTTCGCGAGCGCTACCTGCACCTTGATCCAGCCGTTCCGGAGGTGGATGCGGAGCGGCACGAGCGTCAGACCGGCGGTGGTGAGCTTGCCGGCGATCCGCCGCATCTCGTCCTCGTGGAGCAGGAGCTTCCGGTTCCGCTCCGGATTCCCCTGTTCCGGCGGCGCGTTCACGTAGGGCGCGATGTGGCAGTTCACGAGGAAGATCTCGCCGTTTCGCTCGCGGCCGTAGGCGTCCTTGAGGTTCGCCCCGCCCGCCCGGCAGGACTTCACCTCGGCGCCGGTGAGCGCGATGCCCGCTTCGAACTGCTCGAGGATCACGAAGTTCCGCCGCGCCCGCCGGTTCTCGGAGAGCACCTGCTCGTTGCGGAAGCCTCCACCATGCGCCCCCGCGGAGCGCAACCGGCGTTTCTTCCTGGCGGTCTTCTTTCGACTCATGGAAGCGAGTCTAGCCGTCGCATGCCGGAAACAACACGGGTGTCGCGCTCACGTTTACCATGCAGAAAACCAACGTGCCCGAATTCCTGTGCCAGGTCGGAGAACCCGCGGGCGACCTGCGGCGGCTCCGGCTGACCGCCCGGGACGCCGACGCGGCCCGCCAAGAACTTCAGGAACAGGGACTGCACGTCTTCGCGATCCGGCGCCTGTCCTCGTTCGCCGCGCTCGGCCGCCTCTTCGAGGGGGGGACGACCTTTTTCCGCCGGCGTCCGGTCAGAAGCCGCGAGGTGCTGCTCTTCAACCAGGAGCTCGCGGCGCTGCTGCACGCCGGGCTGCCGCTCGCCGAGTCGCTCGGCATCATGGTCGAGCGCATGGAGAACCCGACCCTGCGGGAGGCGGTCCAGGCCATCCTCGCCGAGGTCAAGTCCGGCGTGCCGATGAGCACCGCCGTCACCCGCTATTCCTTCTTCCCGTCCGTCTATCCGGCATGCCTCCAGGCCGGCGAGACCAGCGGCGACCTTCCTGGCATGATCGTCCGGTTCACGGACGCCATGCGCGTCGCGGTGAAGGCGCGGTCGAGCCTGACCGCCGCCATGGTCTATCCCGCCTTCCTGCTCGCCGCGCTCCTCGGCACCGCCGCCTACCTCCTGCTCGGGGTGGTCCCGAACTTCGTTCCCTTCTTCGCCGGGTTCGGGCAGGAGCTGCCGCCGCTGACGACCGCATTGCTGACCGCCGCGGAGTTCGTCCGCACCCACCTCCTGGGGGTCGTCTCCGGCCTGCTGGCCGCCGTCCTCATCTCCGCCGCCTGGTCCCGGACCGCCCGGGCAAAGCGCATCCGGGACCGTGTGGTGCTCCGGCTGCCGGCGATCGGCGAAGTGCTCCGGCTGTATTCGGTCTCCCAGTTCTCGCGGTCGCTGGGCACCCTGCTCGCCGGAGGAATGCCCCTCGTCAGCGCCATCCCGGTGGCCGCGCGCGCGGTGAGCAACCGCTACCTCCGAAGCGTGCTGGAGCCCACCGCCGGGGCGGTCCGCGAGGGCCGCTCCTTCGTCGAGACCCTGGCGGAGACGGGCGAGATCCCCGGCTTCGCGCTCCAGATGGTCCGGGTGGGAGAAGGGACCGGGGATCTCGCCCGGATGGTCTCCTCGGTCGCCGACTTCAACGACGAGGTGATCGAGAACCGGGTGACGGTCCTGCTCAGCCTCCTCACCCCGGTCGTGCTGCTCATCCTGGGCGGTTTCGTGGCGCTGGTGCTGCTCGCGATCTACCTGCCGCTCTTCAGCCTCGCCTCGGTGCCCCAGTTCTGATGCGGCCCTTCCGGCCCGAGCGCCAGCGCGGCTTCACCCTCATCGAGCTGGTGGTGACCGCCGGGATCCTCGCGGTGCTGGCGATGGGCATCATCCCCGTCGCGAAGGTCGCCTCCGTCCGCGCCGACGAGATCGAGCTGAGCCGCACCCTGCGGACCGTCCGGATGGCGATCGACGCCTACCACGAGGCCGCGGAAGCCGGCGAGATCGATCCCGACTTCATCGAGCCCGACCACGAGAACTACCCGCCGGACCTCGACGCGCTGGTGGAAGGCGTGCCCGGCCCCCGGGGCCCGGACGGCCGCGCCCCGGTCCTCCGCTTCCTCCGGCGTCTCCCGACGGACCCGATGACCGGCCGCGCCGACTGGATGCTGCGCTCCTACCAGGACGATCCGGGACGACTCTCCTGGGGCGGTCAGAACGTCTACGACGTCCGCTCCGCCTCACCCCGCCGCGCCCTCGACGGCACCCTCTACCGGTCATGGTGACGAGCGCCCCCCGCGCCGGCCGATCCGCCGGCTTCAGCTTCATCGAGATGGTGCTGGTGCTGTTGGTCCTCGGGATCCTCTTCGCGATCGCCGTGCCCCGCTACCAGGCGCAGATCGTCAAGGCGAAGGAGGCGGTGCTGGAGCACAACCTGGCGACGATCCGGGAGCGGCTCGACCAGTACCGGGCCGACCATGACGAGTTCCCGCCGAATCTCGCCGACCTCGTCGTCTCCGGCTATCTCCGGGAGATCCCCGAAGACCCGGTGACCCAGTCCATCCTCTGGGAGGAGGTGCGCGACGGCTACGACCCCATGTTCCCGGACGCTCCGGCCGGGGTCTCCGACGTCCGCAGCCGTTCGGAGGAGGTCGGAAGCGATGGACGGCCGTACCGTGAGTGGTGACCGCGCCGGGAACTCCTCCGGTTACGTGCTCTTCGGGGTGCTCATCGGCATCACCCTGCTCGGCGTGGGGTTGACCGCCGCGGTCACGCTCTGGAGCCAGGCCGTCCAGCGCGAAGACGAAGCGGAGCTGCTCTTCCGGGGCGAGGCGATCGTGCGCGCGCTGGAGCGCTTCCAACAGGACCGGCCGGGGACCCTTCCCGAGACCCTCGACGAGCTGGTGGAGGGCAAGTACCTCCGGCGCGCCTGGCTCGACCCCATGACCGGGCGCGGCTTCCGCATCCTGCGGGCGGCGGAGGCGGCGGCGCCCGCCACCTCCGCGGCGGGCACGGTCAGCGCGAGGCCAAGGCCCACGAACCCGGCCGGCGAGGAGTTCGAGGTGCGGGCCGGGGAGCAGGAACGTCCTGAACGCGACGCGGCCCGCACCGTCACCGGGATCACCGGGGTGGTCAGCACTTCCGACCTCCTCAGCTTCCGCACCTACGAGGGCGCTCGCCGTTACAACGAGTGGCGGTTCGAGGCCGAGGTCGGCGCCGCTGCCGGAAACAGCACGGGACGGTCGGGAGCTCCCGGCGAGGAGCGTCCCGGAACCCGGCCGATCCGTTAGCCGCGCCGCGCGAACGCCTCGAGCCCCGCCCGCGGGCAGGTGCTCCGCTCCACGTACTCGAGCAGGTTCGCCGTCAGCTTGCGGGTGCGGCGCTCGACCGCCTCGTCGAGGCATCGTCCTTCCGCGTCGAAGATCTTATGGACGCCCGCGACGGACACGGGACCCGGAAGGACGATCGCGCCGACGTGGGACAGGACGCTCCGCAGGTGCTCGAGCGCCTTGACCGCCCCGATCGCGCCCGACGCCGCGCCGATGAGCGCCGCCGGCTTCCCCGCCAGCACCGACGGGAACCCGAGGTTCTCGATCACGAGTTTCATGGCCGCCGCATAGCTGCCGTGGTACTCGGGGGTGGCGAAGATCAGGCCGTCGGCCTCGCGGATGGCGGCCTGGAGACGCTCCCGGTCGGGGAAGTCCCCGGGTTGGCCGGGAAAGGGCAACTCCATCTCCGCCGGGTCGAGCCAGGTCACGCGGACTTCGGGGTTCCGCGACAGTTCGTCCACGGCGAGGGCCAGTGCCTTCGACGTGTTGTTGCCGGGACGGGTGGTCCCCAGGACGGCCGCGATGCGAATCTCTGGTCGTTCATCCTTCATCGTTCGGATTCTCCGAAGACGGCCTAACGGGAACGAAGACCGGAGGGTTCCGTGCCCTACGGGTCCGTGGCCGGGCCGCCGCCGTCGGCGAGGTACTGCGCGATGTACTCCGCCGGGTGGATCGCGGTGCGCCGCGTCGCGTCGAACACCTGGTGCCGGCACGAGGTCCCCGCCGCCACCAGCGCGTCCTCGGTCGCGAGTTCCCGCACCGCCGGGAAGAGCCGGCGCTCGCCGATGGCGAGCGAGATCTCATAGTGGTCCGAGGTGTAGCCGAAGCTCCCCGCCATCCCGCAGCATCCCGAATCCGCCACCGTGACCTGGGCGCCGGTGGTCCCGAGGAGCCCGGCGAGCGGGCCGGTCCCGCAGAACGTCTTCTGGTGACAGTGGCCGTGCGCCAGGGCGTGGAAGCCCTCGCCGCGGCCGCCGGTGAGCCGGGCGAGCTCCTCGCGGCGGCTGGCCAGGAACTCGTCGAAGAGCACCGCACGCTGCGCGACGTTCTCGGCCGCCGCCCGCTCCTCCTCGGGAACCAGCTCGGGGATCTCGTCCCGGAAACTGAACAGGCACGAGGGCTCGAGCCCGACGATGGGCGTGCCTTCCGCGGCGACGGGGCCGAGGGCCCGGACGCTCTCCCGAGCGAGCCGCCGGGCCCGGTCGAGCAGGCCCCGCGAGATCGCCGGCCGTCCGCAGCAGACCTCCGGGGCCAGCACGACGCGATACCCGAGCGCCCAGAGCACCCGGCAGGCGGCGATCCCGATCTGCGGCTCGAAGTAGTTCGTGAAGGTGTCGGGGAACAGTGCCACCTCGCCCCGCGGCGCGGCCGGCTGGGAGGCGGCCTCGATGCTTCGGAACCAGCGCGTGAAGGGCTGGCGGGCGAGGCTCGGCAGGCTCCGGCGCCGGTCGAAACCGATGGTCCGGGACAGCAGGGAGGCGGCCCAGCCCCGCCGGTCGGCCCAGCGCGCGAGCGGTCCGAACCGGCTTCCCCAGCGGGCCAGCACGTCCGGCGCCCCGAAGATGCGGTCGGCGAGCGGACGGCGGCGGTCCCGGTAGTAGTGGTGCTGGAAGTCGGACTTGAGCCGGGCCATGTCCACCCCCGACGGGCACTCGGCCTTGCAGGCCTTGCAGCCGAGGCAGAGGTCGAGCGCCTCGAGCACCCGGTCCTCCGACTCCCGCTCGGGCGGCAGCCGCCCGTCGAGCAGCGCGCGCAGCAGGTTGGCCCGGCCCCGGGTGGAGTGCTCCTCCTCCCTGGTCGCCATGAACGAGGGGCACATCGTCCCGACCAGTTCCTTGCGGCAGACCCCGGCCCCGTTGCAGAGCTCGACCGCTCCCGCGAACCCGCCGTGGCGTTGGTACGGATAGACCACCGGCAGTTCCTCGGCGCGGTAGTCCCCCCCGTAGCGCAGGTTGTCGGTCATGGCCGGCGCATCCACGACCTTCCCCGGGTTCATGATGCCGGCCGGATCGAACGCCGCCTTGAGGCGCTTGAACGCGTCGTACACCCGCGGCCCGAACACCTTCTCGTTGAAGTGGCTGCGCGCGAGGCCGTCGCCGTGCTCACCGCTCATCGCGCCCCCGAAATCGAGCACCAGCTCGCAGATCTCCTGCGCGAGGGTGTCCATCTTCCGGATCTCGGCGGGGTCCTTCAGGTTGATCAGCGGCCGGATGTGGAGGCAGCCGGCGCCGGCGTGCGCGTAGAAGCTCCCCTCGGTGTCGCGGCCGGCGAGGATGTCCTCGAACCCGCGGATGAACTCCGGCAGCCGGGACGGTTCGACCGCGGTGTCCTCGACGAAGGCGATGGGCTTCTTTTCGCCGGGAAGACTGAGGAGGAGCGGCAGCGCGGCCTTCCGCACCGCCCAGACGTTTTTTTGTTCCGCCGGGTCGAGCACGCGGAGGTGGGGGCGGCCGCGGTTTCCGAGGCGGCGTTCGAGGTCGGCCAGCCGCGACGCCACTTCCGCCCGGCTGTGGCCAGCGAACTCGACCAGGATGAGCGCCCCGGGCTCGCCCTCGACGAAGTGGAGCCGCCGCGAGTACTCGAGCGACTCGCGCGCCAGGTCCATGACCATCTTGTCCACGAGCTCGACGCAGGTCGGACGCAGGTCGAGCGCCACCACCCCCGCCTCGAGCGCCGGGAGCAGGCCTTCGAAGTGCAGGACGGCGAGCCCTACCGCGGGCGGCAGCCGGTGAAGCTTCACCCGCGCCTCCACCACGGTCCCGAGCGTCCCCTCGGAGCCGACGACGAGGTGCGCCAGGTTCACCCCTCCGGGATCGAGGAGCACGTCGAGGTTGTAGCCGGAGACCCGCCGGGGGATGCGGGGGAACCGCTCGCGGATTTCCTCCGAATACTCCTCCTTGAGCGCCAGCAGCTCACGCAGCAGGGGGCCGAGCGCCCCGTTCCCCCGCGCCCGGCGCCGGATCTCCTCCCAGCTCAGCCAGCCGAGGCGCTCGCAGCTCCCGTCGGGCATTACCACGGTGGCGTCGAGAACGTTCTCGACCGTCTTGCCGTAGACGAGCGAGCGGGCCCCGGCCGAGTTGTTGCCGATCATGCCCCCGAGGTTCGCCCGGTTCGAGGTCGAGGTCTCCGGGCCGAACCGCAGCCCGTGGGGGGCGAGCGCCGCGCTGAAGGCGTCCTGCACCACCCCCGGCTGCACCCGGGCCCACATCTCTTCGCGGTTGATCTCCAGCACGTTTCGGAAGTGCACCGACAGGTCGAGCAGCACCGCCTCGCCGACCGCCTGTCCGGCGAGCGAGGTGCCGCCGCCGCGCGGCAGCACCGGCGCCCCCGCCTCCGCGGCGACCCGGACCGCCTCCGCCACGTCCGCGGTGTGGCGCGGGATCACCACCCCGAGCGGCTCGACCTGGTAGATGCTGGCGTCGTTCGAGTAGAGGATCCGGCTCGCCCGGTCGAACCGGACGTCCCCCTCGATGCGCGACGCGAGTTCGCGCGCCAGCTCTCCCATGGGGCGTGGAGGGTACCGGAGCGGAGCGCCGGCATCGCGGCCGCAGGCCGCGAAACGCGCGGCCTAATCCGTGAGCGCCTTACAGCCTGCGGTGGAACCCAGGTGAGCGCCGAGACGGGTGAGGCGCCCGCCTGACAAGGCGCGTGAGGGAGGAATACCGAGTGTATTCCGACCGAAACGCAACGATGAGCGCCGCCAAGCGGCGCGGTTCAGGCGGGATGCATCTCCCGTCGAACGCCGCCTGGGTTTCGCTACAGGCTGTTCAGCGTCATGCTCGCGATCGCGAGGTCCTGAACGCCCATCCCGGTCAGATCGACGACCGAGATTCCGTCCTCGGCCATCCGCGGGTCCGGCTCGGCGAGCGCCAGCATTTCGCCGAAGGAACGGTCGCAGTCCTCGGCGACCTCCCCGGCGCGCACCGCGGCGCCGAAGTCGCTGTTGCTGAGGCACTCCTCATGGGCGTCGGTGACGATGGTGTGGGCCCTGCCCAGGATGCGCGGGTCCAGCTCCGTCTTCCCCGGGGTATCGGCGCCGACGGCGACGATGTGGAGCGTCCCGGGAACGTCCTCGAGCTGGACGACCGGGCTCGTGGCGGGGGTGGTGGTGACCAGGATGGCGCTCGCGTGGCACACCGCGCGGACCGTGTCCATCGCGGTGGCCGCGAGCCCGCCGGCCCGCAGCCGGCCGCAGAGCGCCGCCGCCTTCTCCGCGGAGCGGCCCCAGACGGCGACCGACGAGAGTCCGAGGTGGGCGCAGATCATCTCCGCCTGCATCGCCGCCTGGGTCCCGGTGCCGATCACCCCGAGCGTCGCATCGTTCGGGACCGGTTTGAGGCCGGCGGCGAGCGCCCCGGCCGCGGCGGTGCGGACGTTGGTGAGCCAGCACTCATCGTGGAGCAATGCCACCGGGAGGCCGGTGTCCGCGGAGATCAGCAGGACCATGCCGCCGGCGCCCGGCAGGCCGCGCGCGGCGTTCCGGTACGACCCCGAGGCGACCTTGACCGCCACGTACGGGTTCCCGCTCCAGGTCGCGGACTTGACGTGGCACTCGCCGTGCTGTTCCTGACCTTCGTCGCGGAACACGATCTGCGTCGGCTCGGGGCAGTGAACGAGCCCCTGGGCATGAGCGATGAACCCCGCTTTCACCGCCTCGACGGCGCCCTCCGGGGCAATGGCGGCCTGGATCTCGGCCAGGGAAACGATGCGCACTGTCGTCAGGCCTGGCGCTTCGCCATCACGCCGAGCACGGCGGCGATCACGATCAGCGCCAGCGGGACGAAGGCGGTGACGAGCCCCAACCCGACGCCCAGGATCGGCGTCCGGAGCAGGATGACCACGGCGTTCACCAGGCTGGCGATGAGCAGCCACTTGAAGAGCCGGCCGCGCCGCCGGTACGGGCCCCAGGCGATCCCGAACAGCAGGATCCCGTAGGAGAGCCCGAACGCGGCCGCGGTGCCGCGCCGGGCGGAGAGCGCGGCGGCGAGTTCCGCGTCTCCGTTCGCGACCTCGGCGGGGGTGAAGCGGCCGCCGATCAGGTCGGCGTCGGGGTTCAGGTAGGCGGCGCTGAGCGAGGTCAGCGAGATCACGAGGGCCTGTAAGCAATTTTGTGTGCTGAGCCGGTTTTCACAGTTACACCGA
>VXWI01000120.1:0-7282 GCA_009835985.1 Acidobacteriota bacterium
CGCTCCTGGGGGTGGGCGCCGGCCAGATGAGCCGGCTCGACTCCTGCCGGCTCGCGATCGACAAGGCCCAGTCCTCGGTCGAGGGCGCCGTCGCGGCGTCGGACGCGTTCTTCCCGTTCGCCGACGGACTCGAGGTGCTGGCCGACGCCGGGATCACCGCAGTGATCCAGCCCGGCGGTTCCGTCAGGGACCAGGAGGTCATCGCCGCGGCCGACGCGCGGGGTCTGGCGATGGTCCTCACCGGCGCCCGACACTTCCGCCACTGAGGAACCAAGGCCCGCCGCGAGCCCGGACGACACCGCCGGTTTGGAACGCCGACTTCAGCCGGCGCAGCGGGTGCCGGCTGAAGCCGGCGTTCCAAGCCGGCGGCACCATCACAGGCTGTTAGATTTCCCGGTCCATGTCCCGGATGGCCCTGTGGGCGCTGTTGGCGCTTCTCGTGGCGTTCCCCGCGAAGACCGGCGGCGCCCAGGAGCCGGTTCCCGCGGGGGAGGTCCCGGAGCAGGCCGAAGCCGAGGACACGGCTGACGATCCGGTCGCGGTCGATCCCGTCGCCGAGGCCTATCGGGTCTTCGGAGAGGGCCGGTTCGCGCAGATGTCCGGCGAGCGTGAGGAGGCCATTGCCGCCTACCGGCGGGCGGCCGAACTCGACCCGCGGGCGGTCGATCCGCTCATCGAGATCGCCAACATCAGCCTCTCCACCCGCGACCTCGAGGCCGCCGAAGCGGCCGCCGCGGCAGCGGTGGAGCGGGATCCGGACGCCGCCGCCGCCCACCGGGCGCTCGGCGCGGTGCACTTTCGCCGCCTCCGGTCCGGTGACGATCCCGAGGCCGCGGAGCGCGCGGTCGCTTCGCTGAGCGAGGCGGTCCGCCTCGACCCCGAGGATCTCCGGAGCCGCTCCCAGCTGGCTCGGCTGCTCGCCGCCCTGCAACGCGGCGAGGAGGCGGCGACGCATCTTCGCGAGATCTTGCGCCACGCCCCGGACGCTTTCAGCGAGTTGCTGCTGCTCGCGCAACTCCGCCTGTCCGCCGGAGACCGGGAGCAGGCGTTCGACTACCTGCTGCAATCGCTTCGCATCGAACCGCGCCAGCCGGAAGCGCGGGAGATGGTGGACGATCTCCTGCGCGACCGCGGGATCCCCGGCCGGTCGCCCGACGAAGCCCTGGCCGAGGTCGTCGCGCTCTACGAGAAGGGATCCGCCGACCATCCCGACGATCAGGCGCTCCGCCTGTCCCTCGCGGACGGCCTGGCCCGTCTGGGCCGCCTGGAGGCCGCCGCCGAGGCCTTCGAACGGATCCTCGCGGCGGAGCCGCGCAGCGAAATCGCCCTCATGGGTCTGGCGATGGTGCGGAGGCAGCAGCGTCAGCTCGAGGATGCGGAAGCGGCCCTGCTGCGGCTGCTGGAGGAGAACAGCCGGAGCGTCCCGGCGCGAATGGCGCTCGGCGGCGTCTTCGCCACCCGCTGCGAGTACGCCAGGGCGGCCGAGGAATTCCAGGCAGTGGTAGCGCTTCCCCGGGACTCCTACGGTCTTCGCCACCGCCGGGAAACCCTCGCCCGACTCGCGCAGGCGCTGGAGCACCTCGGAGAGTACAAGGAGGCGTACGACGCGCTCCAGGAAGCCTTCCGGCTCGCCGGGGACAGTGTCGAGGCCTTCCGGTATCGGGTGGCCCTCGTGCAGAACCGGGTGGCGGCCGGCCAGCCGGACGAAGCGGCAGCACTGATCGAAGCGCTGATCGCGGATCGGCCGGGGGAACCGGGCCTGTTGGCGCTCCAGGCCCGGGTGCTGAACGCGGGAGGCCGAAGCGATGCCGCGCTTGGAATCCTCAGGGCCCTGGTGGCCGAATACCCCGAGACGGGGGGAGCGGTCCACGCGCTGGTCCGCCACCACGTCGAAAGGGGTGAACTGCCGGTCGCGGAGCGGATCACCCGCGATTGGCTTGAAGCGCGGGCGAATGACCCGGACTTCCGATTTCAGCTCGGCGCCCTGCTCGAGCGGCAGGGAAGGTTCGAGGAGGCGGAGGCGGAGTTCCGCCGGGTGATCGCGGCGAAGCCCGACCACGACCTCGCGCTCAACTATCTCGGGTACATGCTCGCCGACGGGACCGACCGGCTGGAGGAATCCGAGCAATTGATCCAGCGGGCGCTTGCCGAGGACCCGTACAACGGTTCCTATCTCGACAGCCTCGGCTGGGTGCAGTTCCGGCAGGGCGACCTGAGCCTGGCGGAGCCGAACCTGCTTCGGGCCCAGCAGTGCATGCCGGAGAACAGCGTGGTCCTGGACCACCTGGGAGATCTGTACCGGGCGAAGGGAAACAGCGAGGAAGCAGTCCGCTTCTGGCGGAAGGCGCTCCAGCACGACGGCGACGAGGAACTCGAACGAGAGGCGATCGCCCGAAAAATCGAGGAAGCCGGGAACGATCGGGACTAGGTCGGCGGCGGACCCGGTTGCCCCGGAACGTCCGCGAAGCGGCCACCTCCATAGCCGGGGCGCGGCGCTGCGATTTGCGATTCTCTGCGGTCTCGCCGCTTCCCTCGGTTGCGCGGCCCGGGCGGGCCGGGTCCCGGCGGCGCCCCTCGACGAGACCGCGGCGTTTCGGCTGCTGGAGGAGACCGCCAGGCTTGCCGCGGGAGTGCGGCGGTATCAGGCCGTCGTGAGTCTTCGCGGAGAGGGCGAGCGCGGCCGCTTCTCGGGACGCCTGCTGGTGGTGTTCGCCCGTCCCCCCCGGGGCGCGGAACCCGAAGCCATCGAGGCGATGCGCCTGGAACTCTTCGCTCCCGTTGGCGGCTCCCGCTGGACGCTCGTGGCCAGCCCGGGCGAGGCGCGCCTCGTGGTGCCCGGGGAGAGGGCATTCGCGGAGGGAAAGGAACTGGAGGAATTCACGGGGCCGCTGCTTGGCGTTTCGGTGGGGCGTGAGGCGATTGCCGCTCTCCTGGTGGGGAGCGGCGCTCCGGTCGGAGGGGCGGACAACCTCCGGTCGCTCCCGGCGAACGGGTCCGCCGTCCTCGATACCGGGGCCGAGATCTGGTGGGACGATCCGGCGGAGGGCGGCCAGGTGCGGCGCGTCGTGGCCCCGGACTACGAGGCTCGCTACCCCGGCCGTTACCGGCGCCACGGACGCCAGGTGCCGCGCCTCGTGGAGGTCGAGTCGGATCGGCTGCGCGCCACCCTGACGATCGAGGAACTGGCGGTCAACACCTCTCTGCACCCCGACTCCTTCCGGGTGAGGACACCCCCGGGCTACCGGCGGGCGGACGTCCGCGAACTGAGCCGTGCGTCCAGCCTGCAGGAGCGCTGAACGGACGGGCTTGCCGTGGCCGGTACAGATGGCACTGCCCGTCGCGTGGGCATCAGGACTCCGGCAAAGATCAACCTGGGGCTGAGGGTCCTGTCACGACGGCCCGACGGATACCACACGGTCCGGACTCTGCTGGCCGCCGTGGATCTTTGGGATACCGTCATCTTCGAACCGGGCGGAGAGGGGCTGCGGCTGGAATGCGACGACCCCTCCGTCCCCACCGACCGGACGAACCTGGTGCTTCGTGCCGCGTCGCGGCTCGAAGACCTGCTGGGCCGGCGCCTCCCCGGAGCCCGCGTCCGGCTCCAGAAGCGGATCCCGGCCGGCCGCGGACTCGGCGGCGGAAGCTCGGACGCCGCGGCGGCGCTCATCGGCCTGAACCGCCTGTTCGGACTCGGCCTGGGCCGCCGCGTACTGCACCGGGTGGCGGCCCAGGTCGGAATGGACGCACCCTTCTTCCTCTACGGGGGGCTGGCGCTCGCCACCGGACGCGGCGACCACGTCTTCCCGCTGGCCGACGTGGCGAAACTGCCGCTCGTCCTGCTGATTCCGGAGTTCGGTATCTCGACCCCGGAGGCCTATCGCGGGTTGCCGACGTCGCCGGATGCTCCTCGCGGAGAGGATGGGTCCGAACGGGCCGATAGTCTGGTACGGTTTCTCGCGTCGGGTCCCTCGGGGCCCCAACTCAGTGGCAAGCTCCTCGCAGGATGCTTTCCGAACGACCTGGAACGGTCCACCGTGCTGCAAACGACCCGGCCTCCCGACGCCATTTCGCGGATGCGGAACGCCCTCAAGGCGGCCGGAGCCCTGGAGACGGCCATGTCGGGGAGCGGCTCGGCGGTGTTCGGCGTCTTCGCCGGCCGGAAGCAGGCGGAACATGCGGTCTCCCGCCTCTCGGAGGCTAACCTTCGGGCAATCGCGACCCGCACGATCACCCGTAGCGAACACCGGGCGGCCCTCCTGGGGAACTGGCCGGATGGGGCGTGGCCGAGGGGATAGGCGCCGGGTTTTGGTTCCGGTCTACGAGGGTTCGAATCCTTCCGCCCCAGCCCGCGGTACCGGTGATCGGTTCGTGATTTCCCGACGCGTGCACTCCCCCTGGCGCCTTCGCTCGGCGCCCCCTGCTCGATCGACATGACCGGATCAGCCGGTGACCGCCAGTGCCGGAGCCGGACCCACGGTTACGCGGGAGCACTCAAGGTGATCGGGGGCTCCTCCAATCCCGACTTGGCGGCCGCGATCGCGCGGAACCTCGGCGTTCCCCTCTCGGAGGCGACGCTGGACCGTTTTCGCGACGGAGAGGTCCGCTTCCAGATCAAGGACAACGTCCGCGGCGCGGACGCTTTCGTGATCCAGTCCACGTCGCCGCCGGTCAACGAAAACCTGATGGAACTGCTCATCATGGTGGATGCGCTCAAGCGGGCGTCGGCGGCCCGCATCAACGCGGTGATCCCCTACTACGGCTACGCGCGGCAGGACCGGAAGGATCGTCCCCGGGTCCCGATCTCCGCGAAACTGGTGGCCGATCTGCTGACGGTCGCCGGGGTGCACCGGGTCATCTGCATGGACCTCCATGTCGGCCAGATCCAGGGGTTCTTCGACATTCCGGTGGACCATCTCTACGCGACTCCGGTGGTGCTGGAACACGTGCCGAGCCTCGAGCTGGACGGTCCGGTCGTCGTGTCGCCCGACGCCGGGGGCGTGGAACGGGCCCGCGCCTACGGCAAGAAACTCGGGGCGGGCATCGCCGTCATGGACAAGCGGCGCGGCAGCGACAACGAGGTCGAGACCATGCACGTGGTGGGAGATGTGCGGGGGCGGCCGGCGGTGATCGTGGACGACATCGTCGATTCCGCCGGGACGCTGGTCCGCGCCGCGGAAGCGCTCCACCAGGATGGGGCTACCCGGGTGCTTGCGGTCTGCACCCATGCGGTGCTGTCCGGACCGGCGGTCGAGCGGATCCGGAACGGTCCGCTCGAGCGCCTGATCGTCGGAGACACGATTCCCCTCGCGCCGGAAGCGCGGGCTCCGGGCAGCAAGATCGAGGTCCTTTCCGTGGCTTCGCTCTTCGCCAGGGCGATCGAGAGCGTGCACGGGGAGGACTCGGTCAGCTCCCTCTTCGTCTGACCTCGCGCGGTGGCCGGGCTGCGAGCAGCCCGCGGACAGAGTGCCGTGAGCGTCGAAACCGGCGAGGTGCCCGGCTGACGAGGAGCGCGAGGGAGGAACACCGGGCGTCTTTCGACCGATGCGCGACGACGAGCGGCGCGAAGCGGAGCGGTTCAGCCGGGATGAAATCGCCGGTTGAACGCCGCGCGACTCTGCTCCCGGGCTGCTAAACTCCCGCGCCCTGCATTGCCGCTGAGGAGTGGATGGCGCTCGGGCGACATCCACCGGACTTCTTGGGCCGCACTCCTCCGGAGCCCACCGAGAAGGACCTTCGAGGACGACGCTGCCTGCGTCCCCTCTTCCCGTTCCCGGGCCTCCGCGCCACACCGTCCAACCCGAACAAACCCACGAACACTCCATGGCTCAACTCTCGATTCCCGCGAGTTCCCGCACCGCCGTCGGCAAGGGGCCGAATCGCCGTCTGCGAGCCGCCGGGATGATTCCGGCCGTCGTCTACGGCGGCGCCGGCGGCTCCCGCTCGCTCACCGTGTCACCGCGTCACGTCACCGACATCGTTCGGTCTCCCCGGGGGGTGAACACCATCTTCTCGCTCGAGATCGACGGCGAGGAGAGCGTGGAGCAGGTGATGATTCACGACTATCAACTGCATCCGCTCGACCATTCGGTCCTGCATGCGGACCTCATGCGGGTAGATCCGGAGAAGGCCTCGGACTGGCACGTTCCCGTGCATCTCGAAGGCGAGTCCGTGGGTGTGAAGCGCGGCGGCCATCTCGACTTCATCAGCCGAACTCTCACCGTCAGTTGCCTGCCGCACGACATTCCGGAGTCCCTTCCCCTCGCCGTCGGCGAACTCGACTACGGCGACACCGTCCGGGCGGCGAACATCGAGCTGCCGGAAGGGCTCACCCTCGCGACGGAACGAGACGTGGTCATCGTGCACATCTCTCCGCCGAAGGGAACGGACGAGGCCGAGCAGGAAGACGAGAGTGAAGAAGCTGCAGAAGAACCGGAAGAGTGACCGGCGGAGCCCTTCTGATCCAGCGTGTTGCCCAGTCCTCTTTCCCAGGCCGCTTCGTGGCCGGCGCCTCCGGTGAGCGATCCTCCCCCGGGCGTACCCGGCGGCGCTCCCGGCGGCACGCCGCACGAAACGCCGGCGCGTGTCGAGGTTCCGGTGCAGATCGTTGTGGGGCTTGGCAATCCGGGTGTCCGGTATGAGGGGACCCGGCACAACATCGGGTTTGACGCCGTGGCCGCACTCCTCGGGGACCGGTCCGTTCGGACCCGGCACTTCGAGGGGGGCCTCCTCGTACAGGCCGAGATCGCCGGCCGGCCGATCGGCCTGCTCCGCCCCATGGGTTACATGAATCGGAGCGGCGGTCCGGTGCGGCGGCTCCTTGAGAGCGAGGGCCGATCGCCGGAGGAGACCCTCGTCGTGTGCGACGACTACGCACTGCCGCTCGGCACGATCAGAACCCGCCGCCGCGGCAGCGACGGGGGCCACAACGGCATGGCGTCCATCCTCTCCGCACTGCGCACCGACGAGATTCCCAGGATGCGCCTCGGGATCGGGAGTCCCCCGGCAGGGGAAGACCCGGCTGACTTCGTGCTCTCGCACTTTGCCCCGCAGGAGGCCGCCGCAGTGGACGATCTGTTGGAGCGCGCGGTGCGGGCCATCGAAACCGCGGTTGGGCAGGGGATCGAAACTGCCATGAACCGGTTCAACCGGGCGGCCGCATGATGCGGAACCGCCCGCAGATTCCCGCACGGTCCCCTGCGGAGTGCGTCACAGGTGACGCTGGAGACACCTTCGAATGAGCGAACAGTCGAGTCCCGAGACGGCGGCTCCGCCCGCACCGGAT
>VXWI01000120.1:7292-57250 GCA_009835985.1 Acidobacteriota bacterium
CCTTCGAATGAGCGAACAGTCGAGTCCCGAGACGGCGGCTCCGCCCGCACCGGATGCGCCTCGGGATCGGGAGTCCCCCGGCAGGGGAAGACCCGGCTGACTTCGTGCTCTCGCACTTTGCCCCGCAGGAGGCCGCCGCAGTGGACGATCTGTTGGAGCGCGCGGTGCGGGCCATCGAAACCGCGGTTGGGCAGGGGATCGAAACTGCCATGAACCGGTTCAACCGGGCGGCCGCATGATGCGGAACCGCCCGCAGATTCCCGCACGGTCCCCTGCGGAGTGCGTCACAGGTGACGCTGGAGACACCTTCGAATGAGCGAACAGTCGAGTCCCGAGACGGCGGCTCCGCCCGCACCGGATTCCCTCATGAACGGCTACGAGTTCATGTTCATTCTGGATCCGACCCTTGACGACGCCGCTTCCCTTGCCGTGGTCGAGCGCGTGGAGGGCATCGTGAAGGGGCAGGGCGGCGAGATCGTCAGCCTGAAGCCCTGGGAGCGGCGGCGGCTGGCATACCCCATCGCCGGGCACCACGAAGGCCTCTACATCCTCTGTTACTTCGACGCGCCCCCGGCTTCCATCCGCGGCATCGAGAGCCGCGTTCGCCTCGCCGAAGGCGTGCTGCGCTTCATCGTGCTGCGGACGGACAAGGAAACCCGCGAGCGGGACCAGGCCGCGGACCTCCGCCGGCGGGAGGAACGAGCCGCCCGCGCGGCCGCCGCGGCTGCCGAGGCTGCCGCCCGGGCGGCCGAAGAAGCGGCTGACACGGCTGGCCACGCCGCCGCCAGGCCGTCCGCAGAAGGTTCCGGAGAGCCGGCGGCGGCTGCCGCCGAGCCGTCCGGGGAGCCCGCGGAGGCTGCCGCCGAGCCGTCCGGAGAGCCGGCGGCGGCTGCCGCCGAGCCGTCCGGGGAGCCCGCGGAGGCTGCCGCCGAGCCGTCCGGAGTGACGGCGGGGAAGTCTGACGCCCCGGCGGAAGGCGGCGTCGGGGAGTCCGGCGGAGACGAAGAGGCAGCGCCAGCGGACGGATCCACCCAGAATGAGGAGGAGGCATCATGAGCGACAGACCCGCGACCCCCCGCCGCCGGCGCCGGCAGACCGTCCGGCGGGTGCGCGTCAATCCACTGCTGAACGGTGTGGACCGGGTGGACTGGAAGGACGTGGACTTTCTGCGCGAGTTCCTCGGTGATCGCGCCAAGATCGCTCCGCGGCGCGTATCGCGCGCCAGCGCCCGGGCCCAGCGTCAGATCCGGGTCGCCATCAAGCGCGCCCGGCAGATGGCGCTCCTGCCCTACGAGTAGGGTCCGACGGGGAAAAGAGCCATGCGCCTGCTGCTGAAACAGCCCGTGGAGGCCCTGGGTGAAC
Source organism: Acidobacteriota bacterium (assembly GCA_009835985.1). Classification (GTDB taxonomy): domain Bacteria; phylum Acidobacteriota; class Vicinamibacteria; order Marinacidobacterales; family Marinacidobacteraceae; genus Marinacidobacterium. The sequence continues at coordinate 8,655 of VXWI01000120.1, forward strand.
CGGGCGACGAAGTCAATGTCCGTCCTGGTTACGCCAGGAACTACCTGCTTCCCCGCCGGATTGCCGTTCCAATCACGGAAGAGAACCGCCGGGAAGTAGCCGAAGCGAGAAAGGTCTGGGCGGTAGAGCGGATCAAGGAACGCGAGGCGGCCGAAGCCCTCGCCCGTTCTCTCGAGGGCCACACCCTCCGTTTCGAGCGCCGGGTCAAGACCGATTCCAATGAGCTCTACGGCTCGGTGTCGGTTCAGGACATTGCCAGGCAGCTCGCCGAGGGCGGGTTCGAGATCGCCCGCAACCGCATCATTCTTGGTGGCCCGATCAAGGTAGCGGGCCAGGCGTCAGCCGTGGTTCGGCTCCACAGCGAGATTGAGGTTGACCTCCCGATCGAGGTTTCCCCGGTCGCCGCCGGCTCGCTCGGAGTGGAGCCGCTGCCCGACATCCCGACGGAGGTGTCGGCCAAGCGGGCCGCCGAGCCCGAGTCCGACGACGATGAGGCCGCCGCCTCGTCCGAGGAAGCCGACGACCCGGAGGACTGACCTCGCCCGGAGCAGCCCGTGGAAGACGTCGCGCGGTCCGGTCCCCCGACCCCTGACGGATCCCGGCTGATCCGCTCCGGTCCCTCAACCCAGGACCCCTAGCGAGGCGTCTGTCGGTGCCGGACGAAGCCGTCCGCCTCCCGCACGACCTGGCAGCCGAGCGAGCGGTGCTCGCCGCGGTCCTGGTGGATCGGAGTCAGCTCGATTCGGTCAGGGAAGTCCTCAAGACCAGGGACTTCCTCGATGTTCGCCATCAACGGATCTTCGAGGCCTTCTGCGAGCTCGACGACGCTCCCGAACTGCGGAAGATCGATCTGCTGACCGTTCGCGCGGAACTCGAGCGGACCGGAAAGCTGGACGCCGCCGGCGGCGCCGGCTATCTCAGCGAACTGTCCGACGGGGTGGCCCGTTCCTCGAACGCCGCGGACTACGCAAAGCTGGTCCGTGAGCGGGCGCTCAGCCGTGAGCTCCACACCTTCGGCAGCCGTATCGCGAGCGATGCGGTCCGGGACTCGCCGCAGGAGATCCTCGCCGCGGCCCAGGAGGACCTGTACTCCATTGCGGAGGGGACGTTCGCGTCCGGCCCGGTACGGCTCACCGAGGACCTGGGGCGCCTCGCCGAGGAGGCTGCCCGCCAACGGGAGGGGTTCTCGGGAATCCGCACCGGATTCCAGGACCTCGACAACCTGATGGGAGGCCTCCGCAAGTCCGACCTGATCTTGGTCGGGGCCCGCCCCGGGGAGGGCAAGACCAGTCTGGCGCTCAACATTGCGCTGGCCGCGGGCCGCGCCGGCAAGCGCGTGTTGATTTTCAGCCTGGAGATGCCCCGCCGGCAGATTGCCACCCGGCTGCTTTTCTCCCAGGCAGAGGTCGATGCCCGGCAGCTCTCGCGTCCCGGTTTGCTCAACGAGCGGGATCGCCGGCTCATCCAGAACACGCTCCCGGTCGTCGCGGGCATGCCGATCTATGTGGACGATTCGAACGTCACGCCGGTCGAACTGCGGTCCAAGGCGCGCCAGCTGAGCCGCGAGGATGGACTCGATCTGATCATGATCGACTATCTCCAATTGATGCGGGCGTCGGAGCCCGGATCCCGGCGCTTCGAGAACCGGAACCTGGAGATCGCCGAGATCAGCCGGTCCTTCAAGCTGCTGGCCAAGGAACTCGACGTGCCGGTCCTGGCGCTCTCCCAGCTCAGCCGGGCGCCCGAACAACGGACCGGGGCGCTCGCGGAGCCGCGCCTCTCCGATCTGCGCGAGTCCGGTGCTCTCGAGCAGGATGCGGACATCGTGGTCTTCATTCACCGGGAGTGGAAGAAGAAACAGGACGGAACGGGAGGCATGGAAGCGCCGTCCCCGCCCGTTCGCCGGGTGATCGTCGCGAAGAACCGCAACGGTCCGGTGGGAGATATCCGGCTGGCCTGGCTCGACCGGTACACGAAGTTCCAGAACCTGGACGCCGAAGCGGCGGGCCGGGACGGTGACTATCCCGCCCCGGACGAGGAAACCGGTTGGTGAGCCGGTGCCCAAGCGTTCCAACGTTCGCTTTGTCTGCGTGGAGTGTGGCCAGGACTACTCCCGTTGGATGGGGTACTGCCCGTCCTGTTCCTCGCAGACCCCGCTTGTCGAACGCGAGATGCCGCCCGAGGATGCCGCTGGTGGACGCTGGCGCGGGTTCGCCGGGGCGGCCGGCGCCGGGGCTCCGGTTTCCTGGAACGAGGTAGACACCCGGACGGCGCCCCGCCGGCCGCTTGGCATCGCGGAACTCGATCGCGTCCTGGGTGGAGGGGTGGTACCGGGCTCCGCCGTCCTGGTCGCGGGCGAGCCGGGCGCGGGCAAGAGCACCCTCCTCCTTCAGTTGGCGGCCGCGGCTGCCGCTTCCGGAGCCCCCGTGCTTTACGTCAGCGGGGAGGAATCCGAGCACCAGCTCAAGCTGCGCGGCGAACGGCTCGGGCTGGAGCCGGACTCCCTCCTCCTCTTCGCGGAGACGAGCATGCCCCGCATCCTCGATGCCGCCCAGTCGGCGGAACCGGGGCTCCTGGTGCTCGATTCCGTACAGTGTGTCCACTCGCCCGAGATCAGCGGCGCCCCGGGGACCGTCACCCAGGTCCGGGAGTCAGCGGCCTCGCTCGTGCTGTTCGCCAAGTCGACCCGGGTTCCCGTCTTCATCATCGGCCACGTCAACAAGGACGGCGCCATCGCCGGCCCCCGCACGCTCGAACACATGGTGGACACCGTGCTGCACTTCGAGGGGGACCGGAGGCAGTCGCATCGGCTGCTCCGCGCGGTCAAGAACCGGTTCGGCGCCGCCGGGGAACTCGGGGTGTTCGACATGACCGGACAGGGACTCGTCCCGGTCCGGAACCCGTCCGAACTGTTCCTCACCGGGGGGCCCCCGCAACCCGGGGCGGCCGTCGTCTGTACCCTCGAGGGAACGAGGCCCCTCCTCGCCGAGATCCAGGTGCTGCTCGCCGAAAGTCCGCTCGCCTATCCCCGGCGGGTTCCGGTGGGGTTCGACAGCGGCCGGCTCGCGGTGCTGCTGGCGGTCCTCGAGACGGGGGGAGGCGGAGGGCTCCTGCGCAGCGACGTCTACGTATCGGTGACCGGCGGCCTCACCGTGAATGAACCGGCCGCCGACCTGGGCCTCCTCGCGGCGGTTGTTTCCCGCCGGCGGGGAGTGCCGGTGCCGCCGGGAACCGTTTTCATCGGCGAGGTGGGGCTCTCCGGAGAGGTGCGTCCGGTCCATCAGGCCGGGGTGCGCCTGCGTGAGGCGGCCCGCCTGGGGTATCGCCGGGCGGTGGTGAATCCCGGGAAGGCGGGCGCCGCCGATTGGCCGGCGGACATCGATCTGGTCGCGGCCGAGTCCCTGGACCAGGCGCTGGCCGTCGTGGGCCAGGCCTGATCTCGTGGCAGAGGAGCGGATCACCACGCGGGTCGGCGCGGTTGTCGTGGCTGCCGGCGCCGGCACCCGTTTCGGCGCCGGCGCGGCTCCCAAGCAGTTCCAGCCGGTCCTCGGTCTGCCGCTCGTCGTTCACGCCGTCCGCGCGGTGCTTGCTTCGGAAAAGGTCGCGCGCCTCGTGGTCGTCCTGCCGGAGGAGGGGTTCGAGTCCTGGCAGGCGGACCTCGGGCCTCACCTGGGTCCGGAAGGAGGCCAGGTCTCCTGTTGTCCCGGTGGGGCTTCGCGCCAGGAGTCGACCTCGCGCGGCCTCGAGGCGCTCGACGCGCGGTTCGAGGAGGAGGAAGGTGCGGTCGCGGACCTCGTCGCCGTGCACGACGGGGCGAGGCCGGCGCCGCCGCTTTCGCTCGTCGAGGAGGTCATCGAGGCGGCCCGCCGGCACGGCGCGGCGATCCCGGGATGCCGCCCGCCGGACACCCTCTGGAGCGTGACCGGCGACGGCAGAGTGGAGCGCCTTGTGGACCGGGACCACACCGTCGCCGTCCAGACCCCGCAGTGTTTCCGGCGGAGCCTGCTCACGGAGTCGCTGGCCCGGGCGAAGGAAGCCGGGCTGAGCGGGACCGACGAGGCTTCGCTGGTGCGGGCTGCGGGGCACCCGGTCCGGGTGGTCGAGGGGAGTCACCGGAACCTGAAGGTGACGCGTCCGGCCGACCTGGAGGTCGCGCGGAGCCTGCTGGGCGGGGCCTCCGGGATGCCGCGCCTCGGTTTCGGTTTCGACGCCCACCGCTTCGGCACGACCGGAACCCTCCAGCTAGGTGGCATTGCGTTTCCGGGGGTTCCTTCGCTGGAGGGGCACTCCGATGGGGACGCGGTCCTGCACGCCCTCACCGACGCAATCCTCGGCGCGGTGGCGGGACCCGACATCGGTGCGTTGTTCCCGTCGTCCGACCCCGCGCTTCGCGGCGCGGCGAGCGAAGGGTTCGTGCGGCGGGCGCTCGAGATCGCCGCCCGCGCCGGCTATGGACCGGGCCAGGTGGACCTCACCGTCGTTGCCGAGCGTCCCCGGCTCGCTCCCCGGATCGAGGAGATGCGCGGGCGGCTCGGCGGCATGCTCGGCATCGCCCCGGGCGCGGTGGGTCTCAAGGCGACCACCACCGACGGGATGGGCTTCACGGGAAGGGGTGAGGGGCTGGTGGCGAAGGCCCTCGTCCGGCTTGATCCACACCCACGAGTCCCGGAACCGGCGCCACCCCGCGGATGACCGGCCACGAGAAGCGGGGTTCGGTGCGGGCCGGCGGACCCGCGGACGAAGCTTCCGCGGAACGGGCCGCGACCTGGGTCTTCGGCCCGGCCCGGGTGGAGGAGACGCTGCAGGGAATCCCGAACCAGGTCCGGCGGGTGCTCGTTCGGACGGGACCGCTGCAGAGCCGCCACCAGGCCCTGCTCAAGATCGCGCGGGCCCGCGGGGCGCCGCTGCAGCGGGTTCCGAATCAGCACCTCGACCGGATTGCGGCGGGAGCGCGGCACCAAGGGGCGGCCTGCGAGGTCTCGCCGGTGCGGTGGTTGGCGCTTGGCGAAGTGCTGGCGATGGACCCGAAGCCGAGTCGCCTCCTGCTGCTCGATCGCATCGAGGACCCCCGGAACTTCGGCGCCCTGGTCCGGGCGGCGGATGGCGCCGGAGTGGATGCGGTGCTCGTGCCGCGGCGCGGCGCCGCCCCTCCCTCGCCCGTCGCCATCGCGGCGTCGGCGGGGGCCATCGCCCGCGCCCGGCTGGTCCGGATCCCGGGCGCCGCGAGTGCCCTGCGGGCGCTCCGGGCGCACGGGTACTGGACCGTCGGCCTCACGCCGCGGGCGAAGGCCCGCTGGTACGAGTTCGACTGGACCCAGCCCACCGTGCTCGTCGTGGGGTCCGAGGGCCGCGGGCTCGCCGCCGGGGTGTCGAAGGAGTGCGAGGTCCTGGTCTCCCTGCCGCAGTTGGGTTCGGTCCGTTCCCTGAACGTCTCCGTCGCCGCCGGCATCGTGCTCTACGAAACGGTGCGCCAGCGCGCTGGTCGGCCTGGGGGCGGGGAGGGTGATGACGTTGACGATCCGTAGCCAGGACGGTCCGCAGGATCGGCTGATCCTGCACGACCCCGCGGCTGAAGCCGGCGTTCCAAGCCGCGGGAGCCGCCCCGTCCGGGATCGCAGTTGACACTCGTACGCGCGCGCTCCTATACTCAACCGTTCGCCGGTGCACGCTGGCGTAGCTCAGGAGGCAGAGCAGCTGATTTGTAATCAGCCGGTCAAGGGTTCAACTCCCTTCGCCAGCTCCGGATCGGGCCAGACCGCATCGGACCAGATCGCGCTGGGTCCGGGGGGACTGGTCCGGACGACCCGATCCGGATCGGCCGGCTGATTATCAGGGAGGTTGCTCGCCTGTCTCGTGAGCGGGGGAGTTTCCCGAGCGGAGTGGTAGCGAAGCGGCCAAACGCAGCAGGCTGTAAACCTGCCGGCTTATGCCTTCGGAGGTTCGAATCCTCCCCGCTCCACCACCTCTTCCGGAGTTTCCTCCACCGCACCCACCCACTGCTTTGACCACCGACCACGGCTCGCTCCGGTTCGCGGCAACGCGTCCACCATCGGCGGTCCCTTCATTCCATCACGCGGGAGTAGCTCAGTTGGCAGAGCATCAGCCTTCCAAGCTGAGGGTCGCGGGTCCGAATCCCGTCTCCCGCTCCATGCCAGGGGTCCCCCGCCCTCGTCTCCGCCCACGTGGCTCAGTGGTAGAGCACTTCCTTGGTAAGGAAGGGGTCACCGGTTCAATCCCGGTCGTGGGCTCCACTCTCGCCCCGTCCCTCAGGGGACGATGAATCTCAGATCCCGCAGCTAACAAGGAGAAGACCAGATGGCCAAGGAGAAGTTCGAACGCACCAAACCTCACGTAAACGTGGGGACCATCGGTCATGTGGATCACGGGAAGACGACCCTGACCGCAGCGATCACGAAGGTCCTCGCCGCCGAAGAGGGCGGAAACTTCAGGAGTTTCGACTCGATCGACAACGCTCCGGAGGAGCGGGAGCGGGGCATCACCATCGCCACCGCACACGTCGAGTACGAGACCGCGGCGCGCCACTACGCGCACGTGGACTGCCCCGGTCACGCCGACTACATCAAGAACATGATCACCGGCGCCGCCCAGATGGACGGCGCGGTACTGCTGATTTCCGCTCCGGACGGCCCCCAGGCGCAGACGCGCGAGCACATCCTGCTCGCCCGCCAGGTCGGCGTGCCCCGGATCGTCGTCTTCCTCAACAAGGTGGACATGCTCGACGACGAGGAGCTGCTGGAGCTCGTGGAACTCGAAGTCCGGGAACTGCTTTCCTACTACGACTTCCCGGGCGATGACATCCCGATCATCCGGGGCAGCGCGCTCAAGGCGCTCGAATCGGACGATCCGGCTGACTGGGAACCCGTCCGGGAGCTGACGAAAGCGCTGGACGAGTACGTGCCGGTGCCGGAGCGGGCGATCGACAAGGACTACCTGATGCCGATCGAGGACGTCTTCTCGATCTCCGGCCGCGGCACCGTGGTGACCGGCCGGATCGAGCAGGGCAAGGTCTGCGTCCAGGACGAGGTCGAGATCGTCGGGATCCGGGAGACCCGGAAGCGGGTGGTGACCGGAGTCGAGATGTTCAAGAAGCTGCTCGACGAGGGCGAGGCCGGTGACAACGTCGGAATCCTGCTGCGGGGCACCGATCGCCGGGACGTGGAACGCGGGATGGTGCTCGCCAAGCCCGGCTCCATCACTCCGCACACCAAGTTCCGTTCCGAGGTCTATGTCCTCTCCAAGGAAGAGGGGGGACGCGAGAAGCCGTTCAAGAGCGGCTACCGCCCGCAGTTCTATTTCCGGACGACGGATGTGACCGGCACCGCCACCCTCCTTGGAGATCAGGTGGTGGCCATGCCGGGAGACAACATCCAGCTCGAGGTCGAACTGATCACCCCGATCGCCATGGACCGCGGACTCCGTTTCGCGATCCGCGAAGGTGGCCGGACGGTCGCCTCCGGGATGACCACCGAGATCCTGGAGTAGGCGGCGAGGACAAGAAACGGTCCTCTCGCGGACGACCTGAGTCGCCCGTGGGACGGCCATCCTCGAAACATCCGAGCGGAGTAGACACGACGGGAAAACGGCATGGCTCGCGAAAAGAAGCGGCAGATCGTCACGCTGGCATGCACGGACTGCAAGCAGCGCACGTACTCGACGACGAAGAACCGGGCAACCCATCCGGGCCGGCTGGAGTTGCGCAAGTTCTGCCGTTTCTGTCGGGCGCACATGTTGCATCGGGAGACGCGTTGACTACCGTGAGGGGTGCGAAGGCCAGTAGCTCAATTGGCAGAGCACCGGTCTCCAAAACCGGGGGTTGGGGGTTCGATCCCCTCCTGGCCTGCCATCCCCACGTTCCTCCGGGGCACCGCCACATGAGGTCCTCATCGTGAGCGTGCTCGAGAGGGTCGGCTCGGTCCGCACTTTCCTCGGGGAAGTGAGGGGGGAGCTGGACAAGGTCACCTGGCCGACGCGGGACGAAGTCCGCGGCACCACGATCATCGTGCTCATCACGGTCTTCTTCTTCGGGTTCTATCTCTACGGCCTCGACATCGTGATGTCGTACATCTCGGCATTCATCACGAACCTGATCGGGTAGCTCCATGGCCAGAGAGTGGTTCATCGTCTCGACGCACTCCAAGTTCGAGGAGAGCGTGAAGGAAGCCCTGCGCCATCGGGCCAACGCGTACGGACTCGGAGAGCAGATCGGCGAGATCCTGATCCCCACCGAGAAGGTCGTGGAGATGCGTGGCGGACGCCGCGTGGTGACGACCAAGCAGGTCTACCCCGGCTACGTGCTCGTCAACATGGAGATGAACGCCGATACCTGGCAGGTCGTCAAGAACACCGACAAGGTCATGGGGTTCGTGCCGCCGCACAAGCCCCAGCCGATGCCGGATGACGAGGTCCTCCGGATCCGCGAACAGATGGACGACGCGAGTCAGGCGCCCAAGCTGCGGCACACCTTCCAGACGGGCGAGTCGGTCCGCATCATCCACGGTCCCTTCAACGGCTTTCAGGGGGTTGTGGACGAGGTCCAGCCGGATCGCAACAAGGTGAAGGTCATGGTCACGATCTTCGGACGCTCGACTCCCGTGGAACTGGAGTTCCTCGAGGTGGAGAAGGTCTAGCCCCGGGCTCCGATCGGAGGAACATGCGATGAAGAAAGTGCTCGCGGTCGCGAAGATCCAGTTGCCCGCCGGCAAGGCGACCCCCGCGCCGCCGGTCGGGCCGGCGCTCGGACAGCACGGCATCAACATCATGGACTTCTGCAAGTCCTTCAACGCCAAGACCGCGAACGACCCCGGCATGATCATTCCGTGCGTGGTCACGGTCTACCAGGACCGTTCCTTCAGCTTCATCACCAAGACCCCGCCGGCGGCCGTGCTGCTGAAGCGCGCGGCGGGCATCGCGAAGGGATCGGGCGAGCCGAACCGGATGCGCGTGGGAAAGGTGTCGGTCAGTCAGGTGGAGGAAATCGCCCAGATCAAGATGAAGGACCTCAATGCCGTCGACATCGCCGCGGCGCGGCGCATCGTCGAGGGAACGGCCCGCAGCATGGGCATCGAAGTGGCCTAGGCAAGAGACCAGGGACGCGAATCATGGGAAAGAAGTACCAGGCGGCGAAGACGACGGTCGCGGATTCACAGCCGGAAACGCTGGGCGAAGTGTTCAAGACGCTCAAGAGCGCGAGCTTCGCGTCGTTCGACGAGACAGCCGAAATCGCCATGCGGCTCGGAGTGGACCCGCGGCACGCCGACCAGATGGTGCGCGGTTCGGTGGTCCTCCCTCACGGACTTGGAATCTCGCGGCGCGTCGTGGTGATCGCTTCGGGCGAAAAGGCCAAGGAGGCCGAGGACGCGGGCGCCGACGAGGTCGGCGGAGACGACATGGTGGCCCGCATCCAGGGCGGCTTTCTGGACTTCGAAGCCGTGGTGGCGACGCCGGACATGATGCGTTCGGTCGGGAAGCTCGGACGGATTCTGGGACCGCGGGGCCTGATGCCCAATCCCAAGTCCGGAACCGTCACCTTCGAGGTGGCGAAGGCCGTCCAGGAGATCAAGGCCGGCAAGGTCGACTATCGCGTGGACAAGACCTCGAACATTCACGCGCCCGTCGGGAAGCTCTCGTTTTCCGATGAGCGGCTCGTGGAGAACACGCTGGCCTTCGTCTCCGCCGTGGTTCGATCGAAGCCGGCGGCAGCCAAGGGCCGCTACATCCGGAGCGTCGCCATCAGTTCGACGATGAGCCCCGGCCTCCGTATCAGTCCTTCGCTGGTCGGAGCCAAGTAGTCCGCAGTCACCGGAGAATCGAGAAAGGGTCGAAACGATGCAACGCATGGAGAAGCGGGACGCGGCCACGTCGCTCGCCGCGCTGCTCAAATCGCAGACGGCGGTGTTCTCTTTCGATTACCGGGGCCTTTCCGTGGCGGAAATCACGGATCTGCGCCGCCGGGTCCGCGACGCCGGCGGCAAGTACCGCGTCGTGAAGAACAGCACGGCGAAATGGGCCTTCGAAGAGGCCGGTATCTCCGGGCTGGACGACCAGCTCGTCGGGATGACCGGTCTCGCCTGGAGCGAGGACGACCCCGTGGCCCTGGCCAAGGTCCTCCACGAGGGAACCAGGGACTTCGCGGCCTTCCAGTACAAGGGTGGGGTCGTTTCCGACCAGCAGGTCGATCCGGGACAGTTCGAGGCGCTGGCGAAGCTTCCGGGTCAGGAGGCCCTTCGCGGCCAGCTCGTCGGCGTCATTGCGGCGCCCATCCGGAACCTGATGAACGTCCTCGAAGGGGTTCCCCGGAAGCTCCTTCTCGTGCTCAAGGCCGCCGAGGACAAGGCCGCCGGCGGGGGTGCCGCCCAGTGACCCCCGGGAGTGATCCGAACCGGGCGCTCACGCGCGACGGTCTTTCGCAATTTGCCCACTTTCGATTCAAGGCGTAAGGAGTAGATGCCCACCATGTCGACAATCAGCCAGCAGGACGTTGTCAACCACATCAAGCAGCTCACCGTGTTGGAGCTGTCCGAACTCGTCAAGGCGCTCGAGGATGAACTCGGAGTCTCCGCAGCGGCGGCAATGCCGGTGGCGGTCGCGGCTGGCGGCGGCGAGGCCGCGCCGGTCGAGGAGCAGACGGAGTTCGACGCCGTGCTCACGGAAACCGGGCCGAACCGGGTCCAGGTGATCAAGGCGGTTCGGGAACTGACGAGTCTCGGTCTCCGGGAGGCGAAGACGCTCGTGGAAGAGGCTCCGAAAGCGGTCAAGGAGGCCATCCCCATGGAGGAAGCCAAGGCGATCCAGGAGCGCTTCAAGGAGGTCGGCGCGACGATCGAAATCAAGTAGATCGGGTGCGTCTCCTTTGCCAGTTCTTTTCCCCGGTCGCGCCGCGTCCCGCGCCGCGCTGATGGCGGAGGCCCGCCATCAGCCGGCGGCAGCGGCCGTCCGGACTATCTCCCGAAGCATCGGGGCGCCGTCCGGCGCCCCGCGCCGGGTGTCTCGTAGCAATGCGAACAGGCCGTCCTCATGCTGACCGCTGAAATCACTCCCAAGAAAACGCGGCACGACTTCTCCCGCATCCGGGCGTCGATTCCGCTGCCCAAGCTCATCGAGGTCCAGCACCGGTCCTACGACCGATTCCTCCAGAAGGACCTGCAGCCGCAGGACCGCGAGGAGATCGGCCTCCAGGCCGTGTTCCGTTCCATATTCCCCATCAAGGACTTTCGCGATAACTGCGAACTGGACTTTCTGGAGTACTCGGTAGGCCGCTGGGCGTGCAGTTGCGGCGAGCTCGAGGGCATCGAACACACCCGCAAGGGTACGGTCTGCAACTACTGCGGGGATCGGGTCCACCTGAAGGTCGAGCATGACGTCGAGCAATGCCAGCAGCGCGGCAAGACGTACGCCGTACCCCTGAAGGTGAAGATCAGGCTGACCGTCTGGGACCGCGATCCGGAAACCAATCAGCGTTCGATCCACGACATCAAGGAAGAAGAGGTTTTCTTCGGCGATATCCCGCTGATGACCGAGAACGGAACGTTCATCATCAACGGGACCGAGCGCGTCGTCGTCTCGCAGCTGCATCGTTCGCCGGGCGTCTTCTTCCATGAGGCCGAGCGCGGCTGTTTCCTGGCCCAGGTCGTGCCCTATCGGGGCTCATGGCTCGAGTTCGAAACGGACGCGCGGGGGCTCCTGCAGGTCCGTATCGACCGCAAGAAGCGCTTCCCCGCGACGATCTTCCTGAGGGCGTTGGGGTTCGGGAAGACCGAATCGATCCTCGCGCGCTTCTTCCACCCGCACGAAGCGACCCTGTCCGGGGACCGTGTCCGGCTGCCGCTGACCGACGCGCTGAAGGACATGCTCCTCGACGAGCGCATCGAGCGGGACATCGAGGCGGACGGTGAAGTCGTCATCGAAGGCGGGAAACGGATCAGCCGGGGTGACATCCGGAAGCTGACCCGGCAGGGCCGGGAGGCGCTGGATTTCCATCTCGAGGCTCTCGGCGGGTTCCGGCTCGCCGTCGCCGTGACGATTCCGGACACGGGTGAGGAGGTTCCGGCCAACACGCGGTTGACCCCGGAACTCGTGGACGAACTCGGCGACGTCGGCCCGATCCGGGTCGTGCTGCCGGGCGCGGATCCGGTGGGCACGGTTCTGGCCGACACCCTCGACAAGGATCCGCTCACGCGGCAACGGGGCACGGACGCACCGAACGCCGAGAGTGTCGATGGGGCGCTCGTCGAGCTCTATCGCCGGCAGCGTCCCGGCGACCAGCCGACGGTGGAAAGCTCCCGGACCCTGCTCCACAACCTGTTCTTCAATGAGCAGAAGTACGACTTCTCCCGGGTCGGGCGCCGCAAGCTGGCGACCAAGCTCGAGCGCGAGATGGATCCCAACCGGACCATCCTCGCGGAAGAGGATTTCGTTCTGGTTCTGGACTACCTCCTGCGTCTCACCCGCGGCGAGAGCGGCTATCGGGCGGACGACATCGACCACCTCGGCAACCGCCGCGTCCGGTCGGTCGGCGAACTCCTCGAGAACCAGTTCCGCCTGGGCCTCGTCCGGATGGAACGGGCGATTCGCGAAAAGATGAACGTGTATCAGGAAATGACGACCGCGATGCCGCGGGACCTGATCAACGCGAAGCCGGTGACGGCCGCCGTGCGTGAGTTCTTCGGCGCCTCCCAGCTCTCGCAGTTCATGGAACAGACGAATCCACTCTCCGAGGTGACGCACAAGCGACGTCTCTCGGCACTGGGTCCGGGGGGACTCTCCCGTGACCGCGCCAAGTTCGACGTGCGGGATGTCCACGCGACGCACTACGGGCGCATCTGTCCGATCGAGACGCCGGAAGGTCCGAACATCGGGCTGATCAGTTCGCTCTCCTGCTACGCGACGATCGACAACTACGGTTTCATCCAGAGCCCTTACCGGAAGGTCGTGGACGGCCGGATCGTGGACTACGTACGCGTCGAGGATCCCGGGGACACCAAGCTCGAGGCCGGCGGCATCGTCCCGCGGAAGGACGCCGAGGCGGCGAACGCCAAGATCGGACGCCGCCGGAAAGCCGCCGTTCTCATCCCTCACGCGTTCTACCTTTCGGCGCTCGAGGAAGAACGCCACACGATCGCGCAGGCGAACGCCCGGGTGGGAGAGCGCGGCGAACTGCTCGACCCGCGCGTCAACTGCCGTCACGAGGGCGAGTTCGTGCCCGCACCGAGAGAAAACGTCGACTTCATCGACGTGTCTCCCAAGCAGATCGTCTCGGTGGCGGCCTCGCTCGTTCCGTTCCTCGAGAACGACGACGCGAACCGGGCCCTGATGGGCTCGAACATGCAGCGCCAAGCCGTCCCGCTGATCACGGCGGAGGCGCCGCTCGTCGGCACCGGCATGGAGTTCGTGACCGCTCGCGATTCCGGGTCGGTCATCGTGTGCCGGGAGAACGGAGTCGTGGACCGGGTCGACGGGCGCCGGGTCATTGTCCGCAAGGAGAGCGACGGGGCCGGAGAGACCGAGATCGGGGCCAGCATCTACCGGTTGAAGAAGTTCCGGCGGTCCAACCAGAACACCTCGATCAACCAGAAGCCGCTCGTGCAGGTGGGCGAACGCGTCGCGAGGGGTCAGATCATCGCCGACGGCCCGTGCACCGACGGCGGCGAACTGGCGCTCGGCCGCAACGTGCTGGTCGCCTTCATGCCGTGGCGCGGCTACAACTTCGAGGACGCAATCATCGTTTCGGAGCGGCTCGTCCAGGACGACAGCTACACCTCGATCCACATCGAGGAGCACACCGTGCAGGCGCGGGACACCAAGCTGGGTCCGGAGTCCATCACGCGCGAGGTGCCCGGCGTCGCCGAGAGCTTCCTCAGGAACCTCGACGAATCGGGCATCGTCCGCATCGGCGCCCGGGTCAGTCCCGGCGACATCCTGGTCGGGCGGGTCACTCCCAAGGCCGAGGCGCAACTGACCCCGGAAGAGAAGCTCCTCCGCGCCATATTCGGCGACAAGGCGGGCGACGTGAAGAACTCGTCGCTCAAATGCCCGTCAGGGGTCGAGGGCGTGGTCGTGGACGTTCGCGTGTTCCACCGGAAGGACGCGAACCGCGATGAGCGGGCGCTGTCGATCGAGGCGGACGACATCGAGGCCATCGACCGCGATTACCACGATGAGGAGCGGATCCTGCGCGAGGAGTGTGACAAGCGCATCGTGGACCGCATGGTCGGCTCTCACCTGGTCGAGGACTGCATGAACCCGGCCACGGGAGAAGTCGAACTCACGAAGGGCACCCGCCTGACCCGGAAGGAGCTGTTGAAGCGGCTCGACTTCGTTCCCCTGTTCGAGACCGATCTTCCGGACGACGTGCGGGACGAGATCCAGGAGATCCAGGAAAAGACCGAGGAACAACTGGATCTGCTCTCGGTGCGCCGCGACGAGCAGCAGGCGGTGGTGAGCCAGGGCGACGATCTTCCACCCGGCGTCATCAAGATGGTCAAGGTCTACGTGGCCATGAAGCGGAAGCTCAGCGTGGGCGACAAGATGGCCGGCCGGCACGGCAACAAGGGCGTCATCGCCAAGATCGTGCCCGTGGAGGACATGCCGTTCCTGCCGGACGGCACCCCGGTGGACATCATCCTGAATCCGCTGGGGGTTCCGTCGCGGATGAACATCGGCCAGGTTCTCGAGACGCACCTCGGCTGGGCGGCGCGCATGCTGGATCGCCACTTCGCCACGCCCGTCTTCGACGGCGCCCGGGAGTCCGACATCCGCAAGCTCCTCGAGGAGGCCAACGACCGGGCCGAGGCGGAGGACGGACTGCGTGCGAACGTCCTGGAGGACGGCAAGACCGTGCTCTACGACGGCCGGACCGGAAGACCCTTCGATCAGCCCGTGACCGCCGGATACATCTACATGCTCAAACTCGGGCACCTGGTGGACGACAAGATGCACGCCCGCAGCATCGGGCCCTACAGCCTGATCACGCAGCAGCCGCTTGGCGGCAAGGCGCAGTTCGGCGGTCAGCGGTTCGGCGAGATGGAGGTGTGGGCCATCGAGGCCTACGGTGCGGCGCACACGCTCCAGGAGATCCTGACCGTGAAGTCGGACGACGTCCGGGGTCGCGCGAAGGTCTACGAATCCATCGTGAAGGGCGACACGAGCTATTCGCCCGAGGTGCCGGCATCGTTCAAGGTGCTGATGGCGGAGATCCAGAGCCTGGGTCTCGATATCGAGCTGATCCGCGCCAAGAACTGACCAACAATCGAGAGGGACGAAATGCAGACAACCAGGGAAACCGCCGGGGTCTTCCCGGACCTTGAGGAAAGGGAGACCTTCAGCTCTGATTTCGACGCCATCAAGATCTCGATCGCGTCGCCCGAGAAGATCAGGGCGTGGTCCCACGGAGAGGTCACCAAGGCCGAGACCATCAACTACCGCACCCTGAAACCGGAACGGGGCGGACTGTTCTGCGCCCAGATCTTCGGTCCCATCAGCGACTGGGAGTGCTTGTGCGGCAAATACAAGCGCATGAAGCATCGCGGCGTCGTCTGCGACAAGTGCGGCGTGGAGGTCACGCAGGCATCGGTCCGCCGCAGCCGGCTGGGACACATCGAGCTGGCCTGCCCGGTTTCCCACGTCTGGTTCTTCAAGGTCCCGCCTAGCCGCATCGGTCAGGTGCTGGATCTGACCCCGCGGGAACTCGAACGGATCCTCTACTACGAGTCGTACGTGGTCCTCGATCCCGGCGATGTGGACATCGCGCTCCTGAGGGAAAAGGAAGTCACGCTCACACTCGAAGAGGCGCAACTGCTGCAGCAGCTCTTCGCGTTCTCCTTCGACGAGGGAGACCAGGGTTGCACGGTGGGCAACATCAGGCTCGGAAGCCTCCGCAGGGGCCAGGTGGTCACCGAAGACCAGGACCGCCTGCTGAAGCGCCTCTTCGGTCGCACCGACAACGAATTCCGCGAGAAGCTGAAGCGCCCCGGAAGCACCTACCGGGCGGGAATGGGCGCCGGTGCCGCCAAGCAGCTCCTTCACGAAGCGGACCTCGAGACCCTGGCCGTCGAGTTGCGGCACGCCATGCGCCACGAGCGGTCCATCCAGAAGCGGACCAAGGCGGCGAAGCGGCTGAAAGTCGTGGATGCGTTCCGGAAGTCAGGGAACCTGCCCGAGTGGATGATCATGGACGTCATCCCGGTGATCCCGCCGGACCTGCGTCCGCTGGTTCCCCTCGATGGCGGACGTTTCGCCACCAGCGATCTCAACGAGCTCTACCGGAAGGTCATCAACCGCAACAACCGGCTGCGGCGGCTGCTCGAACTGCGCGCGCCGGACGTGATCGTCCGGAACGAGCAGCGCATGCTCCAGGAAGCCGTGGACGCGCTGTTCGACAACGGCCGCCGCGGACGGGTCCTGAAGGGCACGAACAACCGCCCCCTCAAGTCCCTCTCCGACACGCTCAAGGGCAAGCAGGGGAGGTTCCGCCAGAACCTGCTCGGCAAGCGCGTGGACTACTCCGGCCGCTCCGTCATCGTGGTCGGCCCGGAGCTGAAGGTCCATCAGTGCGGTCTCCCCAAGAAGATGGCGCTCGAACTGTTCAAGCCGTTCCTGTTCAACCGGCTGGAGCACGAGGGTCTGGCCGCGACGATCAAGCAGGCCCGTGAACTCGTGGAGGAACAGCGCCCGGAGGTCTGGGACTACCTCGAAGAGGTCATCAGCGAGCATTCCGTGCTGCTGAACCGCGCCCCGACGCTGCACCGGCTCGGCATCCAGGCCTTCGAGCCCGTCCTGGTGGAGGGGAAGGCGATCCGGATCCACCCGCTGGTCTGCAGCGCGTTCAACGCCGATTTCGATGGGGACCAGATGGCGGTGCACGTTCCCCTGAGCCCCGAGGCGCAGGTGGAGGCGTCGCTGTTGATGCGCTCCTCCCGGAACATCCTGTCGCCCGCGCACGGCGGGCCCCTCGCCGTCCCGACGCAGGACATGGTGCTCGGCATTTACTACCTGACCAAGCCGCAGGTGACCCCGCCGAAGGAAAAGCGGGCCTTTTCCTCGATCGAGGAGGTACTGCTCGCCCACGAGAGCGGTCACATCGCCACTCTGACGCCGATCCAGCTGCGCTACTCGGGAGAACTCCTCGAGACGCACGACAGCCAGGATCTGCTGCGGGTGAAGGTCGCGGACACCGAGGGAAGGCGGATCGAGACCACCGTCGGGAGAGTGCTCCTGAACGATCGGCTGCCGGCGGACCTGCCGTTCGTGAACGGCGTGCTCAAGAAGAAGGGCATCCAGAGCCTCGTCCGTCTCGTCTATCTGCGCCACGGCCTCGAGAGCACGGCCGAGGTGCTCGACGCGCTGAAGGACATCGGCTTCGAGTACGCGACCCGCAGCGGAACCTCCATCGGACTCGGCGATCTCGTGGTCCCGCCGAACAAGGCGCGCCTCGTCGAGGAGGCCAAGGAAGAGGTCGGCCGGGTGGACGAGCAGTACCAGCAGGGTGCGATCACCCACGGCGAGCGGTACAACAAGGTCATCGACGTCTGGTCGAACGCCACGAACAAGGTGGCGGAGGACATGCTGAAGACCATGCAGGTCCGCGAGCGGGAGACCGGGCGGTTCAGCCCCGTCTTCATGATGGTGGACTCGGGCGCCCGTGGCAGCGAGAAGCAGATTCGACAACTGGCCGGGATGCGGGGCCTGATGGCCAAGACCTCCGGAGAAATCATCGAGACCCCCATTACCAGCAACTTCCGCGAGGGGCTCAGCGTCATCCAGTACTTCATTTCGACCAACGGGGCGCGCAAGGGCCTGGCGGATACGGCGCTCCGAACCGCGGACGCCGGGTATCTCACGCGCCGGCTTGCCGACGTGGCCCAGGACGTCATCGTCACCGAGGTGGATTGCGGCACGCTGCGGGGTATCTACGCCGAGCCGATCATCGAGGCGGGAGAGGTGATCGAGCCGCTTCGTGACCGGATTGTGGGCCGGGTCAGCCTCGAGGCCGTCAAGGACTTCCGCGGGGACCGCATCGTGGACGCCGGGGAAGAGATCAGCGAGGAGATCGCGACCGCCATCGAGGGTTCGGGCGTCGCCCGGGTCAAGATCTGTTCGGTCCTCACCTGCGATACCCGGCGGGGGGTCTGCGCGAAGTGCTACGGCCGGAACCTGGCCACCGGGCGGCTCGTGGATCTGGGCGAAGCGGTGGGCATCATCGCCGCCCAGTCCATCGGCGAGCCCGGCACGCAGTTGACGATGCGGACGTTCCACATCGGCGGTACGGCCAGCGTTTTCGAGAACTCGGCCCTGGAGGCGCGCCACGACGGCGTGATGCAGTTCTCGGAGAACCTGCGCACGGTCGAGGACCGCCACGGCAACCTGGTGGTCATCAACCGCGCCGGCAGCGTGGAAGTGGGAGACGGCGAGGGACGGATCCTGGAGAGCCATCCCGTGGTCTATGGCGCCCGGATCAAGGCGCCCCCCGGGAGCGCCGTGAGCAGCGGCCAGGTGATCGTCGAATGGGATCCCTACAGCTTCTCGATTCTCGCCGAAGAGGAAGGGACGGTCCGTTTCCGGGACATCATCGCGGACGTGACGATGATCCAGGAGGTGGACAACGTCACCTTCCGGTCACAGGCGGTGATCATCGAATCCCCGGACGACCGGTTCGAGCCGCGCATCGAGATTCAGGGCCCCGCGGGCGAAGATCCACGGAGCTACCTGATGCCCTCCCGCGCCCATCTCGAGGTCGAGGAGGGTGACGCCATCCGGCCGGGCGACGTGCTCGCCAAGATTCCGCGAGAGACCACCAAGACCAAGGACATCACCGGAGGCCTGCCGCGCGTCGTCGAGCTCTTCGAGGCCCGGCCCCCGAAGGCGCCCGCCCTGATCAGCGAGATCGACGGGCGGTTGCAGTACGGCGACGTCCGCAAGGGCAAGCGCGTCATCAGCGTGACGTCGCAGGTCACTGACGACGTCCGCGAGTACGAGGTGCCGCGCGGTGTCCACATCAGCGTCCGGGAGAACGAGGAAGTCCGTGCGGGCGACCCGCTCATGGACGGTCCGCGCAATCCGCACGACATCCTCCGGGTCCTCGGCGAGGGCGAGCTGCAGCGGTATCTCGTTCACGAGATCCAGGAGGTGTACCGCCTTCAGGGTGTCGTGATCGATGACAAGCACATCGAAGTCATCATCAGCCGGATGATGCGCTGGATGCGCGTCACGGATGTCGGAGACACCGACCTGATCGTCGACTCGACCGTCGATCGGCACGAGTTCGCCCAGGCGAACCGCAAGGCCCAGGCAGAGGGCGGGCAGGCCGCCCAGGGGGAACCGATGCTGCTCGGCCTCACCAAGGCGTCGCTTGCCACGGACAGCTTCATCTCCGCCGCGTCGTTCCAGGAAACCACCAAGGTCCTGACCGAAGCGTCGCTCACCGGCAAGGTGGACTATCTGCGCGGGCTCAAGGAGAACGTCATCATGGGCCGCCTGATTCCGGCGGGCACCGGGCTCCGGGAGCACCGGCGCTTCGTGCTGCCGGAGGAGATCGACGCGCACCGGCAGGCCATGCTCCAGGAGGACCCGAATCCGGAAACCGAACTGGCGGAAGAGATTCGCTAGCGGAACCCTGAAGCACCCGTTCGCGGCGGGGTTCCGGTCGCGGCCGCCGCCGCCCGCGGCGGTGCTGGCGCCCGGCAATTTGGATTTGACAGGTAATCGTCGCCGCGCGTAAAATCCTTCGTCCGCTACGCGCCTAAAACGCACTCTTCGAGCGTCGTGGACGTCATCGTTTCCCCCGGGAAACAGCCGCCGATCATCTTCTTCGAGCCCTGACGGGTGGGCGGTGCACGTCCAAGTTTCCCTGCCCCCGCGGGGGCGCAGCATTTCCCTTCGGACCCGATCTCCCCATGCCCACCATTCATCAGCTTGTCCGCCGTGGACGGAAGCGGATGGCCCCGGCCACCGACTCTCCGGCGCTCCAGCGGTGTCCGCAGCGGAGGGGAGTGTGCGTGCGCGTCTTCACCATCAACCCCAAGAAGCCGAACTCGGCGCTCAGGAAGGTCGCCCGGGTGCGGCTCACGAATGGGATCGAGGTTACGACCTACATTCCCGGGGTCGGGCACTCCCTGCAGGAGCACTCCATCGTGCTTCTGCGCGGCGGCCGGGTGAAGGACCTTCCGGGCGTGCGGTACCACGTGATCCGCGGGGCTCTTGACGCGACCGGCGTGGACGGACGAAAGAACGCCCGGTCCAAGTACGGAACGAAACGGCCGAAGAGCTGACCGGTAGCGCCGCCAGGCAAGAGAGATTCGCAGATGTCCAGACGCCGTGACGTGCCGAAGCGGCAACCCGCTCCGGATGCCCGCTACCAGAGCGTGCTCGTCTCGTCGTTCATCAACAAGGTGATGCTGGACGGGAAGAAGTCCACCGCCGAGTCGATCGTGTACGGGGCTTTCGACCGCATCCGCGACAAGACGGGCGGCGAGCCCCTGACGACCTTTCGCGACGCGGTCCAGAACGCCAAGCCGACCCTCGAGGTGAAGAGCCGCCGGAAGGGTGGCGCCAACGTCCAGGTTCCGTACGAGGTGCGCCCCGAGCGGCGTACGTCGCTGTCCCTGCGCTGGATCGTGGGGTACGCCCGGAAACGGCCGGAGAAGACGATGGCGGAGAAGCTGGCGGGCGAACTGCTCGACGCCTCCCAGAACCGGGGTGGGGCCATCAAGAAGCGGGAAGACACCCACAAGATGGCGGAGGCGAACAAGGCCTTCGCCCACCACCGCTGGTAGCCGCGCCATCCATCGGCAAACTGCAAATCGGAGGAACCGCCATTCAGGAAGCGAGCACGATTTCGCCCAATGAGATCGACTGCTGAGTCCGGCCCGTTCGGGCCCCCGTGGCCCGGCGAGGCGGACTCGATCCGTTCGTCATCGCGCGCGAATCGAACCGCAGGCAACTCGGATCTTTCTCCCCACTCCTCGTCTCCCGTCGGATCACCCTCAAAGCACCCATCGTCCCCCAGTTCCCATGTCCCGCAAAGTCGCCCTCGCCGACACCCGAAACATCGGGATCATGGCGCACATTGACGCCGGGAAGACGACCACCACCGAACGCATCCTCTACTACACCGGCGTCACCTACAAGCTCGGCGAGGTTCACGAGGGAACCGCGACGATGGACTGGATGGAGCAGGAGCAGGAGCGCGGGATCACGATCACGTCGGCCGCGACCACCTGTTTCTGGAAGGACCATCGGGTCAACATCATCGACACTCCCGGGCATGTGGACTTCACCGCCGAAGTAGAGCGGTCGCTCAGGGTCCTCGACGGTGCGGTTGCGGTGTTCTGCGCGGTCGCCGGCGTGGAGCCGCAGTCCGAAACCGTCTGGCGGCAAGCCGACAAGTACGGCGTGCCCCGGATCGCTTTCGTGAACAAGATGGACCGGGCCGGTGCCGATTTCGGGCGGGTCGTGAAGATGATGGAGGACCGCCTCGGCGCCCGCGCGGCGGCGGTCCAGCTCCCGATCGGAGCGGAGGACGCTTTCGAAGGAGTCGTGGATCTCGTTCGAATGAAGGAGATCCGTTATCACGGAGACGTCCTCGGCGCCCGCTACGAGGAGACCGACGTCGCCCCGGAGCGCCTCGACGAAGCCCGCCTCGCCCGGGAGTCGCTGATCGAGAAGATCTGTGAATGCGACATCGAGGCGCTCGGGATCTGGGATGAGAAGGGAGACCTGACCGCCGAGGAGTGCGAGTCGGCGCTCAGGCGTTCGACGGTCGCGCTGCAACTGGTGCCGGTCCTGTGCGGGACCGCTTTCCGGAACAAGGGTGTGCAGCCCCTCCTGGATGCGGTCGTCGCCCTGCTGCCCGCGCCGACGGACGTACCGTCGATCACGGGCACCGCGTCCATCACCGACCCGACCCCGGCCGTCCGGGAGGCGCGCGACGACGCTCCCT
This sequence comes from Acidobacteriota bacterium, assembly GCA_009835985.1. GTDB lineage: Bacteria > Acidobacteriota > Vicinamibacteria > Marinacidobacterales > Marinacidobacteraceae > Marinacidobacterium. Next base: position 30,607 of record VXWI01000120.1, read on the forward strand.
TTGCCGCGCTGGTCTTCAAGGTGATGACCGATCCCTTCGTCGGCCAGCTCTCCTTCTTCCGGGTCTACTCGGGCGTGCTCCGGACGGGTGACACGGTCTTCAACTCCACCCGCTCGGTCCGGTCGCGGGTCGGCCGCCTCCTCAAGATTCACGCCAACAAGCGCGAGGAGATCAAGGAGGTCTACGCCGGGGACATCGCGGCGGTGGTGGGTCTCCGGAACGCCCGAACCGGAGAGACGATCTGTTCGCCGGCCGCTCCCGTGGTTCTCGAAGCGATGGAGTTCCCCGAGCCGGTCATTTCCCGGGTCATCGAGCCGGCGACGAAGGCGGATCAGGAAAGGCTGGCGGGCGCGCTCGGGAAACTGACCCACGAAGATCCGACCTTCCGGGTGACGACGGACTCGGAAACGGCGCAGACCATCATCAGCGGGATGGGAGAGCTGCACCTCGAGATCATCGTGGACCGGTTGCTCCGCGAGTTTCAGGTGGGTGCGGTCGTGGGTCAGCCGCGAGTGGCCTATCGCGAGGCCATCCGCTCCTCCACCAAGACCGAGGGGCGTTACGTGCGGCAGACCGGCGGCCGGGGTCAGTACGGCCATGTCCGGATCGAGGTCTTTCCGAATCCGGTCGAGCCGTTCGAGTTCGTCAACGACATCGTCGGTGGATCGGTGCCGCGCGAGTACATCCCGGCGGTCGAGGAGGGAGCCCGCGACGCCCTTGCCGCCGGGCCGCTCGCCGGCTACCCGGTGACCGGTGTGACGGTGCGTCTCTATGACGGCACCTTCCACACCGTCGACAGTTCCGAACTCGCCTTCCGCATCGCGGGTTCCATGGCGGTCAAGGACGCGCTGCGCCGGTGCTCGCCGGTGATCCTCGAGCCGGTGATGAAGGTGGAGGTCGTGACTCCGGATGACTTCACCGGAGAGGTCATGGGTGACCTGAATTCACGGCGCGCCCGGATCAGCGGCCTTTCGATGCGGGGGAACGCCCAGGTCGTGGAAGCGGCGGTGCCGCTGGCCGGGATGTTCGGTTACGCCACCGAAATCCGGTCCGCCACCCAGGGTCGGGCGACCTACACGATGCATTTCGGATCCTACGAGGAGGCTCCGGAGAGCGTCATGGCGGAGGTCATGGCAAGCGCCTGACGGAGACGCCTGGAGAGGACTTCAACCGATGAACGAAAAGATCCGTATCCGGCTCAAGGCGTTCGATCACCGCCTGCTGGACCAGTCCACGAGCGAGATCGTGGAGACGGCGAAGCGGACCGGCGCCACGGTTGCCGGACCGATTCCGTTGCCGACGGTCAAGAACCGCTACACCGTTCTGCGCTCTCCGCACGTGGACAAGAAGTCCCGGGAGCAGTTCGAACTGCGGACGCACAAGCGGCTCCTGGACATCCTGGGGTCCACGCCGACCACGGTCGATGCGTTGTCCCGGCTCGATCTTCCGGCCGGCGTTCATGTCGAGATCAAGGCGATGGTCGCCGGTGAGCCACAGGCCAAGTAGGGAAGGGAGAGCGGAGGCACGGCGATGAACGGACTGCTGGGCACGAAGCTGGGGATGGCCCAGCACTTCGGGGACGACGGCCGGGTGATTCCCGTCACCCTGATTCGGGTCGGCCCCTGCGTCGTCGTCCAGAAGAAGACGGTGGCGGCCGACGGCTACGAAGCCGTTCAGGTCGGCCTGGAGCGGCTGAGCGGTCCGGGGAGCCGCCCCGCGCGCAACCGGGCGCTCGCCGCCCGGCTGGAAGCTGCCGGAGCTCCCTCCGCCTCGGTCCTGCGCGAGTTCGAGGCGGATTCGGGCGAGGACCTGGAGATCGGTTCGCGGCTCGGCGCCGAGGTGTTCGCTCCGGACGACGTGGTCCGGATCACCGGGGTCAGCAAGGGCAAGGGCTTCGCCGGAGTGATGAAGCGGCACGGCTTCCACGGCGGTCCGAAGTCGCACGGCTCCAAGTTCCATCGCGCGCCGGGCGCCATCGGGATGTGCGCGACTCCCTCGCGGGTGCTCCCGGGCACCCGGCTTCCCGGACAGCACGGCCGGGAGCGCGTGACCGTCCGGAACCTCCGGGTCGTTCGAGTGGATGCACAAGAGAATGTGGTGGCGGTGCGCGGCGCCGTTCCGGGACCTCGTGGCGGGACCGTCGAGATTCGCAAGGCCTGACGAGACAAGCGGACGCGAGAAACCAACGGCGAGAAGAACCAGGGCAGGAAGAACGAAAGTGACCGTGGCAGAGCAAGAGGCGCTTCCGACCGAAGGCGCACCCGAGGCCGAAGACGCGCGGCGCGCCGGTTCCGTGGTCGCCCGTGGCGCCGAGGGCGGCGAAGTGGCACTCGACCCGACCGTCTTCGCGGCGCCGGTAAGGCCGGGCCTTCACTACGACGCCGTTCGCCAGTACATGGCGGGCCGGCGCGCCGGGACCCACGCGACCAAGAACCGCGCGCTCGTTGCCGGCGGCGGACGCAAGCCGTGGCGCCAGAAGGGCACCGGCAACGCGCGCGTCGGAAGCCGCCGCACCCCCTTGTGGCGGGGCGGTGGGACCGTGTTCGGACCACAGCCTCGCGACTACAGCTATCGGCTGCCGGGCCGCATGCAGCGCGGGGCGCTCCGCTCCGCGCTTTCACTCTGCGCGAACGAGGGGCGGTTGCGCGTATTCGAGGACTTCGGTCTCGAGGGTCCCTCCACCCGGGCGGTGCTTCGCCGCCTGGACGGGTGGGGTCTGGCGGGCGGACGCGTGCTGATCGTGGAGACGGCGCCCTCCGACGAGCTCTACCTGTCGACGAGGAATCTGCCGGCGGTCGAGGTGGTCTCGGTGAGGGCGCTTCACTGCTACGAGGTGCTCAAGGCCAAAACGGTGCTGATTCGGCGGTCCGCGCTCACCGCGCTCTCCGAAAAGCTGTCCGAAGCGGGGGGCCGATGATGGAAGCCGACCGCGTCATCCTCGAGCCGCTCACCACCGAAAAGGCGGAGCGCCTCCGGGAAACCCAGAACGTCGTGTGTTTCCGGGTGAGCCCGAAGGCCAACAAGATCCAGATCCGCCGCGCCGTGGAGAGCCTGTTCGAGGTGGAGGTCAAGGACGTCCGCACCTCCAACTTCACGGGCAAGAACAAGCGGTGGGGCCGCTTCGTCGGAAGACGCCCCAACTGGAAGAAGGCGTACGTGACCCTCGAAGAGGGCCACGTCATCGAGATCTTCAAGGGCGTCTGACCAGGGGCTCGTAGATGGCGATCAAGAAATCCCGGCCGACCTCACCCGGACGCCGGTTCCATACCGTCCAGACGTTCGAGGAACTCACGACGACCACGCCGGAGAAGCGGCTGACCCGGGGGAAGAGCCAGCGCGGCGGGCGCAATCGCGCCGGGCGCATTACGGTCCGGTTCCGCGGGGGCGGCCACAAGCGGCGTCACCGGGAGATCGATTTCCGGCGCGCGAAGCCTGGAGTGCCCGGGCGGGTAGCGTCCATCGAGTACGACCCGAACCGTTCGGCCCGGATCGCTCTTCTCCACTATCGCGACGGAGACAAGCGGTACATCCTGCACGCGGTCGGAATGAAGGTCGGGGACGTGGTGATGGCGAGCGACAGCGCCGAGATCGCGCCCGGAAACATGCTTTGCATCGACCGCATTCCGCTGGGCGCCACGATTCACAACGTCGAGCTCCGGCCCGGGGGCGGCGGGAAGATGGCGCGCAGCGCCGGTGCGTTCGTGCAGCTCGTCGCCAAGGAGGGGCGTTACGCGCAGGTGCGCCTTCCCTCGGGCGAGGTCCGCAGGGTGCTGCGTGAGTGCAACGCCACGATCGGTCAGGTTTCCAACGTGGACCACGAGAACGTGAAGCTCGGCAAGGCCGGCCGCAAGCGCTGGCTTGGCCGCCGGCCGCACAACCGGGGGGTCACGATGAACCCGGTGGACCACCCTCACGGCGGTGGCGAAGGCAAGAGTTCCGGAGGACGTCACCCGGTGAGCCCCTGGGGCGTGCCGACCAAGGGACACAAGACCCGCAACAACAAACGCACCGACTCGATGATCGTCCGCTCGCGCCGGCGCCGCAGAAGGTAGGGCGAGGAATCCCCGGAGCACCACGATCGGAACAGGGATCAGAAAGGGACCAGAGAATGCCGCGTTCGATTCGAAAAGGCCCGTACATCGAGGAAAGCCTGATCCGGAAGGTCGAAGACGCCCACCTCGCGCGTCGGCAGACGATCATCAAGACCTGGTCACGGCGGTCCACGATCGTTCCGCAGATGGTGGGTCTGACCTTCGCCGTTCACAACGGCCGCAAGTTCATTCCGGTCTATGTCACCGACAACATGGTGGGTCACAAACTCGGTGAGTTCTCGCCGACGCGGACCTTCAAGGGTCACAAGGTGAAGACCGAGAAGTCGAGGGCCCGCCGATGAGACTCTCGTTAACAGCCGGTGGCAAAACCCACGCGGCGTTCGACGGGCGATGCATCCCGTCTGAACCGCGCCTCTGCGAGGCGCTCTGCGTTGCGTTTCGGTCGGAATACGCCCGGTATTCCTCCCTCACGCGCCTTGTCAGCCGGGCGCCTCGCCCGTCTCGGCGCTCACGTGGATTTCACCACCGGCTGTTGACGGAGGTGACGCCGTGATCGAAGCGGTCGCCCGGGCGACGGCGGTTCCCGGTTCGGTTCAGAAGGCGCGGCTCGTTCTCGACCTTATTCGCGACATGCCCGCGGCGGACGCCATCTCGGTGTTGCAGAACACGAATCGCGCGCCGGCGCCCATCATCGAGAAGGTGCTGCGGTCTGCCATCGCGAATGCCCAGACCAAGGCCCTCAGCGAAGCGAAGCGGATCGATGAGGACAAGCTCGTGGTTTCCGAGGCGTTTGCCGACCAGGGGCCGGCCCGGGCGATCGCCCGGAGCGGCCGGAGAGCCCGCATCCGCCGCATTCGGCGGCGAACCACCCACTACACGATCCGCGTAACTGCCAGCGAAGAAGAGGAATAGGAATGGGCCAGAAAGTACACCCGCTCGGCTTCAGGCTTGGATACAGCAAGACCTGGCGCTCCCGTTGGTTCGCGGACAGCACTTACCGGGATTCGCTGCACGAGGACCTGCAGTTGCGGCGCCTTCTCAAGCGCCGCCTGTATCACGCGGGTATCTCGCGGGTGGAGATCGAGCGGCCGGGCAACAAGCTCAACATCTACATCCACACCTCGAGGCCCGGGATCATCATCGGCCGCAAGGGGACGGAAGTGGAGAAGCTGACGCGCGATCTCCGCAAGCGCACCGGCAAGGAAGTCCACATCCGGCCTCTCGAGGTGATCAAGCCCGAGCTCGACCCACAGTTGGTCGCCGAGTCCATCGCTCTCCAACTGGAGAAGCGGATCGCATTTCGGCGCGCGATGCGGAAGGCCGTCGAGAACACCATGCGGAACGGCGCCAAGGGTGTTCGCATCCGGTGCGCCGGGCGGCTCAACGGCGCCGACATCGCCCGGGCGGAGTGGTATCTGGAGGGACAGCTCCCGCTCCACACGCTGCGGGCCGACATCGAGTACGGGCTCGCCGAGGCCTTCACGACCTACGGGCAGATCGGGGTCAAGTGTTGGGTCTATCGGGGCGTCAGCGATGCGGTCAGCCGGCCGGGACGTCCGGAGATCTCCCTGAAGCCGTCGGCGACCGGCTCCGAAGAGGCCAGCGCCGGCTGAGCCCGGAACGGGACCCGGGAGGAGAAACGCCATGCTGATGCCGAAGAAGACGCGGTACCGGAAACAGCAGCGCGGCCGTATGCGCGGCAAGTCCTGGACCGGGCACACCGTGGCGTTCGGGGACTTCGGTCTCAAGACGCTCGAGCCGGGTTGGATCACGAATCGCCAGATCGAGTCGGCCCGGGTGGCGATCACCCGCTTCATCAAGCGGACCGGTCGGGTCTGGATCCGGATCTTTCCGGACAAGCCACTGACCAAGAAACCCCAGGAAACGCGCATGGGTAAGGGGAAGGGCGGTCCTGAAGGCTGGGTCGCGGTGGTGCGCCCCGGACGGATCCTCTTCGAAATGGAAGGCGTCGAGCGCGACCAGGCCATCGAGGCCATGCGCCGGGCGAGCCACAAGCTTCCGGTGCGAACGCAGTTCGTCGGCCGCTTCGAGGAGGAATCGTCATGAAGGCCGCCCGGATTCGTGAGCTGACCCACGACGAGCTCGTGAGGAAGCAGCAGGAAGTGACGCGGGAGCTGTTCGACGCCCGGCTCGAGGCCGCGACCGGCCAGCTCGGTCACACGCACAAGGTCAAGATGCTGCGGCGCCAGGCGGCGCGCCTCCAGACGATCATGAGGGAGCGCGCGCTCGAGATCGGGACCGATTCGCCCGGGAGCGGCGCCTCGGACTCCTGAGGCCGGCGAGCACGAGAAGCACGAGAACAAACGTCATGCCAAGACTGATCAGGACCGGAACCGTGGTCGCCAGCGGCGCCGAAAAGACCATCACGGTGCTCGTGGAGCGGCTGGTGGAACACCGCTTGTACAAGCGTCGGTTCCGCAAATCCACCCGCTTCGCGGTTCACGACGAGAAGAACGAGGGCCGCATCGGAGACCGCGTCCAGATCGAGGAATGCCGTCCGCTTTCCCGGACGAAGCGTTTCCGGCTGCTCAAGGTCGTGGAGCGCGCCACATGATCCAGATGCAGTCGGTGTTGCAGGTCGCCGACAACTCCGGCGCCCGCCGGGTCACCTGCATCCTTCCGCTTGGCGGTGGGGTGGGGCGCATCGCCCGGCTGGGGGATGTCATCACCGCTTCGGTGCGTGAGGCCGCTCCGGGGAGCGCGGTCAAGAAGGGGACGGTCGTCCAGGCGGTGATTGTGAGGACCCGAAAGGAACACCGCCGGGCAGACGGGTCCTACATCCGCTTCGGTGACAACGCCGCGGTGCTGATCAACGAGCAGCGCGAGCCCACCGGAACCCGGGTGTTCGGTCCGGTCGCCCGCGAACTGCGCGAGCGCCAGTTCATGAAGATCGTTTCGCTCGCCCCGGAGGTCCTGTGACGATGTCCCGGAAGAAGAGCGCGCCGCCGCCACGGCGTCTGCACGTTCGCAAGAACGACCTCGTCGAGATCATGGCCGGCAGCGACCTCGGAAAGCGGGGACGGATCCTCCGTGTCTTTCCCGAAACCGGACGCGTGCTCGTCGAGGGCATCAACATGATCAAGCGGCACACGAAGGCGAACCCGCGGGCGAACATCAAGGGCGGCGTCGTCGAACGGGAGGCCTCCATCGCGATCAGCAACGTGATGATCGTGGACCCGGAGACCAATCTCCCGACCCGGACCGGGAGGACCCGGCTTACCGATGGACGCAAGGTTCGGGTGAGCGTCCGTTCCCAGGGAGTGATCGACAAGTGAGCCGCCTTCATTCCCGCTATCGGGAGACGATCGCTCCCGACCTGCGCACCCGACTGGAGATCGCCAGCGTGCACGCAGTACCCCGAGTTACCAAGGTCGTGGTCAACATGGGCGTCGGAGAAGGGGCGCGGGAGCACCGGTTCATCGACGCCGCGGTCGCCGACCTGACGGCGATCACCGGCCAGCGGCCGGTGGTGACCAGGGCCCGGAAGTCCATCGCCAACTTCAAGATCCGGGACGGCATGCCGGTGGGTGTGCGCGTCACCCTGCGCGGAGTCCGGATGTACGAGTTCATGGACCGGCTGATCAACATCGCGCTGCCTCGGGTGCACGACTTCCGCGGTGTCCCGGACCAGGCGTTCGACGGCCGGGGCAACTACACCCTGGGGCTGACGGACCAGTCCGTGTTCCCCGAGATCGACTACTCGAAGATCGAGAAGACGCGTGGGATGAACGTGACCATCTGCACGACCGCGACGAAGGACGAGGACGCGCGAGAACTGCTCCGCGCCTTCGGTATGCCGTTCGCCCGCCGGGAAGCGTAGCCATCAGAGCTGAAGAAGCAGAGGAAAAGGGTTTGGCGAAGAAATCACTCATTGCCAAGGCAAGGAAGCGGCCCAAGTTCGAGGTGCGGCGCTACAACCGCTGCCTGCTCTGTGGCCGCCCACGGGCCTATATCCGGAAGTTCGGGCTCTGCCGCCTGTGCTTCCGGCAGCTGGCGCTCGCGGGAGAGATCCCCGGCGTCATCAAGGCGAGTTGGTAGGGAGGCACGCTGATGTGGTCTGACCCGGTGGCCGACATGCTCACCCGGATTCGCAACGCAATTCAGGCGCGGCACGACTTCGTCGAGATCCCCGCTTCGAAGCTGAAGGAGGAGATTGCCCGCATCCTTCACGAGGAGGGATACGTGGACGGCTGGGAGCGGCGCTCCTCGCCGCCGCAGGACGCGATCCGCATCAAGCTGCGGCGCCTGCCCGGCAACCGGGACGCGCTCACGGGGCTGAAGCGGGTTTCGAGGCCGGGCACCCGCGTCTACGTCTCGCACCAGAGGATCCCCAAGGCGCAGGGAGGGCTCGGCGTCACCGTGCTCTCGACCTCCCGCGGGGTGATGACGGGCCGCCAGGCGCGCCATCTCGGCGTGGGCGGCGAAGTCCTGTGCCAGGTGTGGTAGTCCGGGAGTTGTCGTCATGTCCCGCATAGGCGCCAAGCCGGTCCCCGTTCCGTCCGGGGTCTCGATCACGATCCAGAGGTCCGAGGTCCGCGTGAAGGGCCCGAAGGGCGTCCTCACCAGCCCCGTACTTCCCGGCATCGAAGTCCAGCTCGACAAGAGTGTGGCTCAGGTGTCCCTTCGGGAAACTTCGGGCAACCGGGCCTACTGGGGGCTCACCCGGGCGCTCCTCGCGAACGCGGTGACCGGTGTCTCCGAGGGCTTCAAGAAGGAACTGGACATCGTGGGAGTCGGCTACCGGGCGCAGGTGAAGGGACGGAACGTCTCGTTCGCGCTGGGCTACTCCCATCCCATCGAGTTCACGTTGCCCGACGGGATCGACGTCCGGATCGAGAAGAACACCCACGTCGTCGTGTCGGGCGCCGACAAGCAGGCCGTCGGGCAGTTGGCGGCGCGCATCCGCGCGCTCCGCAAGCCGGACCCGTACAAGCAGAAGGGAGTTCGCTACACCGGCGAACGCCTCATCAAGAAGGCCGGAAAGACCGGAGCCTGAGTACCAGAAAGAGCCATGCGAATCACGACCCGCCGCCAACGAAGGCGGCGCATCCATGCCCGCATTCGAAAGAAGGTCACCGGCACCGCCGAGCGTCCGCGCCTCGCGGTCTATCGCTCGTTGAAACACATCTATGCGCAGGTGATCGATGACGGTGCCGGCGCCACCCTCGTTGCCGCGGGAAGCCGCGAGACCGGGATCGAGGGTGGTGGAAACGCCCGCGGCGCCGCGCTGGTCGGCGAGAAGCTGGCAGAGCGGGCTCGCGCCGCCGGAATCGAGACGGTGGTCTTCGATCGCGGCGGGTCGCAGTACCACGGCCGGATCAAGGCTCTCGCCGATGCGGTGAGGAATGGAGGGATTCAGTGCTGAACATGGATGCGGGCGGCCGATCGAGGCCACGCAGCGGTTCGCGCAACACGCAGGTGGAGCGAACCGGTGATCCCGATCTCAAGGACAAGGTCGTCTCGATCAACCGGGTGACGAAGGTGGTCAAGGGCGGCAAGAACCTCTCCTTCTCCGCGCTGGTTGTGGTTGGGAACGAGGACGGCCGCGTGGGTTTCGGCCTGGGCAAGGCGCGAGAGGTGCCGGCGGCGATCAAGAAGGGGATCGAGATCGCAAAGAAGAACCTGACGGCGGTTCCCCGCGAGGGCACGACCATCGCTCACGAGGTGGTGGGGGTGTTCGGAGCGGGCCGCGTCCTGCTGAAGCCGGCCTCGGAGGGAACCGGCGTGATCGCCGGCGGTCCGGTGCGCGCCGTCATCGAGCTCGCCGGAATCAAGGACATCCTGACCAAGTCGCTTGGAACCGCGAACCCGAAGAACGTGGTGGAAGCGACGATGGTCGCGCTCCTCTCCCTTCGCTCGAAGACCGCCGTGGCGGAACTCCGGGGGAAGGACGTGAGCCACATCGAGGCGGAGATCCGGGCCTAGAGCCATGACAGAGCCAGCAGACACCGCCGGAGGCCCGGAGCGGCCCAGGATCGTCGTGCAGCTCGTGCGCGGACTGTCCGGCACTACCCGCTATCAGCGCGAGGTCGTGAAGGGCCTCGGGCTTCGCCGGCTGGGAGCGACCGCGTCGCGGCCGGACAACCCGATGATCCGCGGCATGGTGCGGCGGGTTCCGCACCTCGTCCGCATCATCGAAACGACACCAGCGCAAGAGACGGCCGTTCCGGCCGATGGTGAATGAGGACGAGCAAGTGAGCCTTCATGAACTGGCGCCGCCCGAGGGCGCCGTCCGAGCCCGCAAGCGGGTGGGACGCGGCCCGGGATCGGGGACCGGCAAGACCGCCGGGCGCGGTCACAAGGGAGCCAAGTCGCGGTCCGGGTACTCCCTCCGCCGCGGCTTCGAGGGCGGTCAGATGCCGCTCGTGCGCCGGGTGCCGAAGCGCGGGTTCACGAACATCTTCAGAACCCGTCAGGAGGTCGTCAATCTGGGCGATCTCAACCGTTTCGACGACGGTGCGACGGTCGGCGCGGTCGAATTGGTGGCCGCCCGCCTGATTCGGGGCGCGCGGATCTACCGGCCGGATCCGGAAAGACCTCCGTTGCTGGTCCGCCCCCGGCCGTTCCGCATCAAGGTCCTTGGCGGCGGTGAGCTGGAGCGGCGGCTCACCGTCCGCGCCCATGCTTTCAGCGCTTCCGCCCGCCGGAAGATCAAGGCTGCCGGCGGGACCGTCGACGTCATCGGCGCGGGCGCCGGCAACTCCGAAGGCCAGCAGTGATCAACGCCGTCCGCAGCATCGTCCGGATTCCGGATCTTCGTACCCGGATCCTGTTCACGCTCGGCATGCTCGCCGTGTACCGGCTTGGAAACCACGTTCCCACGCCGGGCGTCAATCCGGCGGCCCTGACGGCGTTCTTCGAACAGAACCGCGCGACCTGGTTCGGTTTCGTGGACATGTTCTCCGGCGGCAACCTCTCGCAGGTCACGGTGTTCGCGCTCGGCATCATGCCCTACATCAGCGCGTCCATCATCCTGCAGCTCCTGACGCTGGTATGGCCGTATCTCGAGAAGCTCAGCAAGGAGGGTGAGCTCGGGCGCAAGAAGATCACCCAGTACACCCGCTACGGCACCGTGATCCTCGCGGTGATCCAGTCCGCGAGCATCGCCGTCTTCCTGCAGAGCCAGGCCCTTCCCGACGGGATGAACCTGGTGAACGAGCCCGGGCTCTCGTTCACCCTGATGACCATCCTGACGATGACCGCCGGCACGGTGTTCATCATGTGGATCGGCGAACAGATCACGGAGCGCGGGATCGGCAACGGGATGTCCCTGCTGATTTTCGCGGGGATCGTCGTGATGTTCCCGTCGGCCATTCTCACCACGGTTCAGAACATCCGCGTCGGGCAGCAGACCGTCTTCGGCGTGGCTCTCCTCGTCGTCTTCATGATCGCGGTCCTCGCGTTCATCGTGTTCGTCGAGCGCGGCCAGCGGCGGGTCCCGGTCCAGTACGCGAAGCGGTTCGTCGGCCGCCGGATGTACCAGGGACAGTCAACGCACATTCCCCTGAAGATCAACACCGGGGGTGTGATTCCGGTGATCTTCGCCAGCTCGATCATCGCGCTGCCGCAGACGTTCGCCTCGCTCTTCACCGAGAGCCGCTGGATGGCCGCCATCGCCGAGCAGCTTCGCTGGGGCATGCCGCTCTACACCCTGCTCTACGTCGTTTCGATCCTCTTCTTCTGCTACTTCTACACCGCCATCGTCTTCAAGCCTGCCGACGTGGCGGACAACATGCGGAAGAGCGGCGGGTACGTCCCGGGAATTCGGCCGGGGCGTCCGACGGCCCGCTATCTGGACGCCGTACTCGGGAAGCTCACCTTCGTCGGCGCCATCTATCTGGCGGCGGTCGCGGTCCTTCCCGAGTTCCTGTTGAACGGGTTCACCGTGGCGCCGATCCCCGTGATCGGGCCGTGGCTCGATTCGGTCCTGCCGACCTTCGTCACCGAGGGCATGGGCGTGACGTTCTACTTCGGCGGCACTTCCATCCTCATCGTGGTCGGCGTCGCCATGGACACCGCGCAGCAGGTGGAGAGCCAGCTCATCATGCGCAACTACGAAGGCTTCCTGCAGCGGGGCCGCATCCGGGGACGTCGCGGTTGAGGCGCCCTCGAGCTGACATGAACGCCATCATTCTTCTCGGCGCTCCCGGGTCCGGAAAGGGAACCCAGGCGGAGCGGCTCGCCGAGTCGCTGGGGTTGCCCCACATCTCGACCGGGGCCATCCTCCGGCAGGCAGTCGCGGATGGCACGGAACTCGGGAGGGCGGCCCGCGACATCATGGCGGCCGGCCGCCTGGTGAGTGACGAGATCGTGCTCGGGATCGTCGAGGAGAGGGTTTCCGCTCCCGATTGCCGCCGGGGTTTCATCCTTGACGGCTATCCGCGGAACCGCGCGCAGGCCCGGGCGCTGGGCGAGGTTCTCTCGCGGCTTGGCGCCACCGAGTGGATTGCGAACATCGCCGTTCCGGCGGCGGAACTGGCCGCCCGGGTCCGCGGCCGGCGCGGGACGGACGGCCGGCAGGACGACAGCGAAGACGCCTTCCGCCGCCGGCTCGAGGTCTACGAATCCGAGTCCCTTCCACTCCTCGACTACTACGGGGACCGCGCCGTCAACGTTTCGGGACTCGGGTCCCGCGACGAGGTCTTCAGCCGTCTGTGTGCTGCACTGCCGTTCGCGACGGCACAGTTGGTGACCCAGTGATCTCCCGATCGGACGTGGAGCTCGACAAGCTGCACCAGGCCAACGCGATCACGGTGGAGACGCTGGAACTGCTAACCCGCACCGTCGAGCCGGGAATGACGACCGCTCACCTCGACCGCGTGGCCGCCGACAACCTGCGACGCCACGGGGTGACTCCCGCCTTCAAGGGATATCACGGATTCCCCGCGACCCTGTGCGCTTCGATCAACGACGAGGTCGTCCACGGCATCCCGTCCCGCTGGCGGAAGCTGAAGGAAGGCGACATCGTGAGCCTCGACTTCGGCTGCATCGTGGACGGCTACTACGGCGACAACGCGACCACCGTCGCGGTCGGTCAGATCGACGAGGAAGTCGCGCGTCTGCTGGAGGTGACCGAGGGGGCTCTCTACGCCGGAATCGGAGCCGCCCGGCCGGGAAACAGTGTTTCGGATATCGGACAGGCAGTGCAGACCCATGCCGAAAGCCACGGCTATTCCGTGGTGCGCGAATACGGCGGGCACGGGATCGGAACGAGCCTGCACGCGGAACCCTGGATCCCGAACTTCTATGATCCACGCAAACGGACCCGCCTGATTCCCGGCGCCGTGATCGCGATCGAACCAATGGTGAATCGCGGGAGCCCGGACGTGCGCGTGAAGCGGGATCGCTGGACGGTCGTCACCGTGGACGGCAGCGCGTCCGCGCATTTCGAGCGATCCATCGCGGTCATGGAAGGCGGTCCCTGGATTCTGGCCGAGCCCAGACAGCAGAACTCCGGGTTCCCGGGTTCAGAGGACGATCATGTCTAAGGAAGACGCTATTTCTGTGGAGGCAACCGTCATGGAGCCTCTGCCAAACGCCATGTTCCGGGTGAAGCTCGATACCGGGGATCACAAGGTGCTTGCCCACGTGTCGGGAAAGATGCGGAAGAGCTTCATCAAGGTGCTTCCGGGGGACCGTGTGCTGGTGGAGCTTTCCCCCTACGATCTGAGCCGCGGCCGGATCGTCTACCGGTGCAAGTAGGAGCGGCAGCATGAAAGTTCGAGCCTCCGTTCGGCGTATCTGCGCCAAGTGCAAGATCGTCCGCCGCCGGCGAGTCGTACGGGTGATCTGCGAGAACCCGAAGTGCAAGCAGCGGCAGGGGTGACCGGCGTGGCGACCTCAGCAAGCGGAATTCCGTGCCGGTTCGACCGTTGGCCGAACCGGACGATGAAAACGGGGAGAGACTGACCGATGGCCAGAATTGCCGGCGTTGACCTGCCGCGCGCCAAGCGCATCGATATCGGGCTGACGTACATCTACGGCGTGGGATCCCACCGCGCGGTAACCATCCTCGACCAGGTCGGGATCGAACGCCACCGCCGGGTCAGCGACCTGACCGAGGAAGAGGTCAGCCGGATCGGCCGGGCCATCGACGACGAGGGTGGGGTTGAAGGAGACCTGAGGAAACGGATCTCCATGGACCTGAAGCGCCTCATGGACATCGGGTGCTATCGCGGGCTGCGTCATCGCCGGGGTCTCCCCGCACGCGGCCAGCGCACCAAGACCAATGCCCGGACTCGCCGCGGTCCCCGCCGGGTCGGAATGCGCCGGCGGTAAGGGGACAGGAACACCACATGGCAAAGAAGAAGACAGCTCGCCGCCGGACCGGAAAGAAGCGCGAGAAGCGCACGCTGACCGCTGGCGTCGTGTCGATCCAGGCGACGTACCACAACACGATCATCACCTTCGCGGATCCGGCCGGAAACGTGGTCTGCTGGGCCAGCGCCGGATCGCAGGGCTTCAAGGGTTCCCGGAAACAGACGCCGTTTGCGGCGCAGCAGGCGGCAGGCGCGGCCTCACGGGAGGCTCGCGCCCTCGGCTGTACCCACGTGGAAGTCAAGGTGAAGGGCCCCGGCGCCGGACGTGAAGCCGCGATCCGGGCCGTGGCGGCCGCCGGCATCGAGGTGAAGTCGATCAAGGACGTCACTCCGATTCCGCACAACGGGTGCCGGCCACCCAAAAAGCGCCGGAACTAACAGCCCGTGGAAAAAGCACCCCGCACCGTACTCCCGACGTCACGGACGCACAGCCTGGGGGCTGTCGTGCGTGCGGGGCGCTTTCCCCACGGGGTGACGGCGCGAATCGCTCCGCGATTCGGCCCTCACTTTTTCGTGGGGAGGGGAAACCCCTCCCCACACCCCACCCCCGCGGCGCGTTGCGCCGCGAACGGACGCAGCCAGACAGTGTCCACAGACTGCTAGGAGGACATCTTGGCGAGATACCGAGGTCCCGTCTGCCGGCTCTGTCGCCGGGAGGGGGCCAAGCTCTTCCTGAAGGGCGATCGCTGCCTCAGCCCGAAGTGCGCCATCGACAAGCGAAACTTCGCCCCCGGAGCCCACGGAAAGACCCGTCGCAGCCGCGTTCAGGGCTACGGACTTCAGCTTCGCGAGAAGCAGAAGGCGAAGCGCGCCTACGGCCTGCTCGAGCGTCAGTTCCGCCTGTACTTCGATCGCGCCGAACGCGAACGCGCCGTAACCGGCACGTTCCTGCTCCAGCTTCTGGAGCGTCGCCTCGACAACGCCGTGTACCGATTGGGTCTCGCTCCCTCCCGGGCCGCGGCCCGGCTCTTCGTCCGGCACGGACACGTCGAGGTGAACGGGAGACGCGTGGACATTCCGTCCAACATCATCGATGAGGGAGATGTGATCCGCGTCTGCGACAAGACGCGCAAGAAGGACTTCTTCAAGCAGATCATGGAGCGCGCGGAGGGCCGCACGGTGCCGGAGTGGCTCCAGCGCGAAGAGGATGACATGGCCTCGGGACGGGTTGTAACGCTCCCCTCCGGCGAGGACCCGCAACTGAAGATCCGGGACCAGCTCATCGTCGAGCTCTACTCGCGCTGACGGGGTAGAAAGAAAGGAGAGACGGCGCTTATGTCCGAACTTCGGAGGCCTAGTGGCCTCAACATCGAGACCAGCGGTGACGACTTCGGTCGGTTCTCCGCTCATCCCTTTGAGCGGGGCTACGGGGTCACCATCGGCAACGCCCTGCGCCGGTTGCTGATTTCCTCCATCCAGGGCGCGGCAGTCACGGCGGTGAAGTTCGACGGTGTGCAGCACGAGATGTCCACGATTCCCGGGGTCAAGGAAGACACCCTGGACATCATTCTGAACATCAAGCGGATCCCGCTGCGGCTCCATGGGGCGCAGCCGCGGACCATTCGGCTCAAGGGGAGGAAGGCCGGTCTCCTGACCTCGGGAGACATCGAAACCGATCCCAATGTCGAGATCCTGGACCCGGACGTGCACCTCGCGACCATCACCCAGCCGGCGGAGCTGGACATCGAAATGCGGGTGAAGAACGGCCGCGGCTACATCCAGGCGGAGCGAAACCGGGACACCGATCTGGAGGTGGGCTACATCCCTCTCGATTCGACCCATTCCCCGGTCCGCAAGGTCAACTACAAGGTGGAGCCGGCGCGGGTCGGTCAGGACACGGACCTCGACAAGCTCGTGATCGACGTGCACACCAACGGTTCGATCCGGCCCCAGGAGGCGGTCACCACCGCGGCCCGCCTGCTCCGGGAGATGCTGGGAATCTTCGTGGGCGGCGAGGGTGAGGCGACGGAAGACGTCGTGATCAGCGACGAGCAGAAGGCCTACGAGTTGCATCGCAGCACCTCCATCGACGACTACGCGGACCAGCTTTCGGTCCGCGCCTACAACGGACTGCGCAACGCCGACATATCCACGATCGGCGACCTCGTGGTCAAGAGCGAAACGGAGTTGCTGCGCGAGCGGAACATCGGGCGGAAGAGCATCGAGGAAGTGGAGAGGATTCTCGACAGCCTCGGCCTGAAGCTCGGAATGGGACAGAGCTGAAATGCGTCACCAGTTGGCCCACCGCAAGCTCGGCCGCCGGCCATCGCACCGGCGAGCCCTGCTGCGGAACCTGGCCGCCACCCTGATCGAGCACGGACACCTGCGCACCACCCTCGCCAAGGCGAAAGAAGTGCGCCCGTTCGTCGAGCGGCTCGTCACGCTCGGACGCCGGTCGGACCTGGCTGCGCGTCGCCGCGCGCTCCAGATCCTGCCGCGGAAAGCGGTGGTCCGCCATCTCTTCAGCGAGGTGGCGCCGCGGTTCCAGGAGCGTCCCGGTGGCTACACCCGCATCCTCAAGCTCGGCCCCCGCCAGGGCGACGGCGCCCCGATGGCGCGCATCGAGTTCGTCGACTGACGGCGGAACGGGCTGGAACGCCGGCCGGTTCTCGCGGTAGCGGCCTCCAGACCGGCACGCGCGGCGCTCCGCGCCGCGCACGTCGTAGCCCCACCCGGAAAGACGGTTCCCACCTCGGCGTGTAGGTTGAGAGCCGAGCCGGCGCTCCAAGCCGGCGGACCGCTCCGCGCAATGACGTACTAGTCGTTCCGCGACTGGTACGCCTCGATCAGCGCCTTCGCCAGGTTCCCCGGCACGGGGTCGTAGTGGGAGAACTCCATGTGAAAACCCCCGCGTCCCCCGGTGAGCGAGGTCAGCGTCGGCTCGTAGGTGAGCATCTCGGCCATGGGCGCCTGCGCCGTGATCGAGGTCTGCGAGCCCTTCCGATCCATGCCCTGGGTGCGCCCGCGCCGGGAGTTCAGGTCGCCCAGGACATCCCCCGTGTTCTCGTCCGGAACGGTGATCACGACGGACATGATCGGCTCGAGGAGGGTCGGCCGGCACTTCGACATCGCGTCCTTGAACGCGAGGGACGCCGCGATCTTGAAGGCGATTTCCGACGAATCGACCGTGTGGAACTTCCCGTCGAACACCGTCGCCTTGAAGTCCACGACGGGATAGCCGGCGAGATATCCCTTCTGCCGGGCCTCCTGGAATCCCTTCTCGATGGCCGGGATGAACTGGCGCGGTATCGCGCCGCCCACGACCGCGCTTGCGAACTCGAAGTCCCCGCCGCGCTCGAGCGGCTCGACGCGCACGTGGCAGTCGGCGAACTGGCCGTGTCCGCCGGTCTGTTTCTTGTGCCGCCCGTGGGCCTCGGCGGTCACCGTGATCGTCTCGCGATACGGCACCCGCGGCGGTTTGAGATCGACTTCGACCCCGAACTTTCGCTTCAGCCGCGACACCACGACCTCGATGTGGAGCTGCCCCGTCCCCGAAAGGAGCAGTTCCTGGTCGCGCTCGAATTTCAGGGTCAGGTCTTCCTCGCGAAGGCGTTGCAGCGCCTGCGAGATCTTCTCCTCGTCGCCCCGCGACTTGGGCTCGATGGCGAAGCCGATGACCGGGTGCGGCACTTCGGGGCGCACGAAACGGATCCCGTCGCCGGCGCCGAGAGTGTCGCCCGTGAAGGTGTCACGCAGCTTGGCGAAACATCCGAGGTCGCCGGCTGCCAGCTTCGCTACGGCCTCCATGGCCTTCCCGTTCATGACGTTCACCCCGCCGGTCCGCCCGGTTCCCCCGGTGGTCAGGTTCTTGAGCTGGGTCTCGGGACCGACGGTTCCGGTCATGACCCGGAAGAGGCTCAAGCGTCCGGCGAAGGGGTCGGCGATCGTCTTGTACACGTAGACGCTGGCCGGCGCGCCGCCGTCCACTTCCTGCTCGACCGGCTCCCCGTCCCCGCTGACGCCGCGCGCGGGCCCGCGTCCGGTCGGGTCCGGGGCGGCCGCGACGATCAGGTCGAGGAGCGCCGTGGTTCCCACATTGTGCGCGCCGGTCACCGCGACCACGGGGAAGATGGAACGGGCGGCAACGGCCGTCTTGAGCCCCCGGATCATCTCCTCCGACGTCAGCTCGCCCTCGGAAAAGAACCGATCCAGCAGTTCCTCGTCCGATTCGGCGATCATTTCCATGAGTTCGTTGCGCGCCGCCTCGGCCTGCTCCTGAAGCTCGGCAGGCACGTCGCCCGTCTTCGCTCCCGCGCCCTCCGGTCCGGGCCCGCTGATCGCCTGCATCGTGATGAGGTCCACGACCCCGGAGAACCCGGACTCGCTCCCGATCGGCAACTGGACCGGGATCGCGGTGCGTCCGAAGGCCTCCTGAATCGAACTCAGGGTGCGTTCGAAGGACGCGCGGTCGCGGTCCATACGCGTGATCGCGAAAATGGCGGCCGCGCGGTTTTCTTCGGCAAAGTTCCAGACCCGTTCGGTGTTGACCCCCACGCCGTCAACGGCGCAGACCGAAATGAGCGCGGCGTCCGCGACCGGCATGGCCAGCTTCGCCTCGGTCAGGAAGTTGCTGTAGCCCGGGGTGTCCACCAGATTGACCTTGACCCCGTCCCAGTCGAAGTGGGTGGGCGCCGCGCTCAGGCTGATCCCGCGTTCGATCTCGTCCTCTTCGAAGTCCGTGGTGGTGTTTCCGTCTTCCACCCGGGCAAGGCGGGTCACCGCGCCGGCGGAGTAGAGGAGCGCCGAGACGAGCGTTGTCTTGCCGGACGTTCCATGTCCGACCACGGCGAGGTTGCGAAGTTCGGCGGTCTGATAGTCGCGCATGCTGCTCCAGAATCGGGACGTTAGGGGTTCGCTCCGGGCCAGGAACTCTCTGGGAATCGTTCGGATCCCGGCGCCCCGCACCGGATGCCGAACGACGTGCGCCAGCTCGAAACGCTGGAACCCGTTCGGACCGTAGTCACGCGGGCGAGTGGCCGCCGCGCTCGTTGGCACGACCGGAGATCGTCCGCAGCCCGACCGCCGATCCTACCATTCCGGACGCGCTCGCGGTCCGGGTCGTCTCGCGAAGAATCGTCTCCGGCGCCACCGGTCCCGGTGTCCCGGACTGCTAGGCTAAATCCGTTTCCACGGTCGGAGTCTTGCCCTCGCTACCCCTACGTCGCCTCGGTTCGCGCCACCGCGCCGTGGCGATGACCTTCCGGCGGGACCATCTGCTGGTTCGCACGGGCGACGGCCGCTGGGTGCGGTGGCGTGTGCCGCCCGACTTCGTCACGCCTTCGCCGACCGAGCCGAACCTGGCGTCTTCGGTGGAAGCGGCCCGGGCCGTCCAGGCGGCGCTGCGGGCGCTCGCCTCGTCGAACGGCGGTTTCCGGGACGCGGTGATCGCGCTCCCGGACCGCGCCGCCCACGCCGGCCTCCTGGAAGTTGCGGGTTCCCGAGCGGTGCGCCGGCTCCGCTCCGAGCTCGTCCGCGGGTTGGCCACCACTTCGGCCCCGTCGTCCTCCGAACTCGACGGGCGGTTCCGGTTCGGAACGTTGGCTTCCGGTTCGCTCGGCCGCCGGTCCGTGCTCGGCGCGGTGACGGGTTCGCCGGTCGCCCAGCAGTACGAGGCGGCCGCCGAAGCGGCGGGGCTGCGGGTGCGGTGGGTGGACGCCACCAGTCTGGCGCTCCTTCCCGAGTGGCTGGGAAGCGCTGCGGGGAAGCGGGACCGGCGTCTGCTCCTGTTGCTCCATCGGCGCCACTTCGTTCTCGCCGCCGCTGCCGGAGAGCGCCTCACGGGTTTCCGGATGAAGCTCCGCGCCGCGCTGGACCCCGATCCTCCGGCGCTGGCCATCCGGCGGGCCACCGAGAGCGCGAGACACGGCGTCTCGATCCTCGGGGATGGGGCGGCGGCAGTCACCGATCTCGCGCGTTCGATGGGGTTGGCCGCGGTGGAGTCCCGCGATGCGGAGGAAGACGCGGGGACTCCGGCCGTGTCTCCGGTGACGGATGGCGCCCTGGCGGCGCTGCTGCGGCGGGTCGGCGAGCGGCCGGCGCCACTCAGGCCGACGCCCGTGGCCATCTCCGAGGTCTAGCCAGCCATGCGTCGGGTACCGGCCGGGATTCAACTCGGGAGGGGAGTCCAGCCGGGTCTCCTGCGAGCCCTCGACGTGCTGATCCTGGGAGGCCTCCTGGTGGCCCTGTGGGGTGGCGCCGCGCTCTCGAGAACGCGAGCGGACCTCAGGGCCGCGGGGCGTTCCGGCCCGGCCGGACCCGCCGGGACCGGAGTCACGGCCGG
Organism: Acidobacteriota bacterium; assembly: GCA_009835985.1. Taxonomy (GTDB): domain Bacteria; phylum Acidobacteriota; class Vicinamibacteria; order Marinacidobacterales; family Marinacidobacteraceae; genus Marinacidobacterium. The sequence continues at coordinate 51,279 of VXWI01000120.1, forward strand.
TTCGGCGCTCGAGCCTGAGCACGCCCGGGAGGTGGCCGCCCTCCTCTTCGCCGGAGTGCTCGATGCCCCCGCCATCAGCGCCGCCCTCGACACGGTGCGGGGAACGGCCCCGTCCGGGATCCGGGTTGCCGGCGTCGAAGTTCGGCCGGGCGCCGGGCCGGGCCGGGTCGAGACGGTCATTGCGGCCGATGCCGCCTCGACGTCTGCTGTTGCGGCCTTCCTCTCCGAGCTGGCGGGCCACGACTCCGTTCTCTCGACCGAGATCATCAGCGAGACCCGGCAGACGGACGGTACGGCGCTGGTCCGCATTACCGCTCAACTCGCCATCGGCCGGTAGCACCATGGACCAACGCCTCCGGCTTCGGGTTCTGCTCGCCCTGTTGTCCGTTTCGCTCGCCTGGCTCGCCTGGGGCGCGGCGGGGCGCGCTTCTGCCGAGCTGGCCGCGGCGCTCGACGAGCAGACCCGGTCGGCTCGGGAGAGCGCCCGGACGGCGCACGAGCGGGAGCGGCGCGAACGTCTGCTGCGGGTCTCGGAGCGGCTCGCCGGCCGCGCTCCGCCCCCCACGAGCGCCGCGGGGACGCGCGAGTTCCTGGTGCGGACCGCCGGCGAAAGCGGGGTAGAACTCTCACAGTTGCGGCTCCAGCCACTCGTTCGTCCGCCGGAGGGGACCGCGGGCGCCGAGGCCGGGATCACCGCGTTGGGCGATCCTGATTCCCTGTCGCCGTTCCTGGCCGCCGTGGAGGGGACCGGATGGCCGCTCCGCGTCGAGCGCGCAACCCTCGCGGTCCGGGGCGGCCTCGGCACGCTCACCGCTTCGGTTCTCGTGCTGTGGCCGGATCCGGCGGCACCTGTCACCGCCGCGGACGCCGGCCGTCTGGGTGACGATCCGCGCCTGGAAGCGTTGGCCGTGTGGCTGGAATCGGTTCCGGGGCCGGAGGCGGCGGTTTCCCGCGCCGCCGCCGAGCCGATGGAGGTGGACCCGGCGCCCGCGGTGGACCTCGGCGTGGAGGACCTGCTCGACCAGCCTCCGGACACAGCCACTCTGCCATCCGAACTGCGTGCCGAGATTCCGGAGCTCCACGGCTTCGTGGATGTCGGCGCCGGCACTCCCATCCGGGCCGCCCTCTTCTACCGGGGAGAGACCACCCTGGTCGGGGTTGGCGACCGGGTCGGGGACTACACCGTCGTCAAGCTCGAGCCGTCGGAAGCGGTCGTTCTCTCACGCGGAGAGGGGCCCCCGCTTCGTCTCGTGCTGCGCTGACGATGCTCTCCTCGTAGAGCAGCCTGGTCACCCGGCTCCCGCCAGCCTCGCGAAGGCCACGCCAATCTCTTCAGCGGTCCTTCCGGCGCCGAGCGCCACCGTGAGCAGGATGCGGGCCTTCAGGCCGTCGAGGTCCCCTCCGGGAAGGATTCCCCGCTCCCGCTGGGCATCCGAAAGCACGACCCGGCCGGCCCCGGTACGGGTCACGAACACCACCACAACCCCGGCCTGAATCGCGGCGTCCACCGCTTCCGCGACGGGTGGTGGGGCGTTGCCGCGGCCGAAGACCTCCACGACCAGGCCCCTGGCGCCGGCCTGGGCCGCCGCGCGAATCGCGGAGGCGCCCCCGCCAGCGGTGAGCCGTACCAGCTCCACCGCCGGCTCGACGCGCGTGGCGGGAAGGTGGAGGCGGCGGGCCGGAGTGGTGAAGATGAGGACCGTCCCCTCGTCCACCGCGCCGATCGGTCCCGTGTCCGCCGAGGAGAACGCGTGCAGGGCGATGGAATGGGTCTTTCTCACCTCGCGCGCCGCGTGGATCTGACCGTTCAGGACGACCAGCACGCCCAGGTCGCGGCTTCGCTCCGAACCGGCGACCCGGATCGCGTCGAGCAGGTTGCGCGGCCCGTCCGAGTCCTCGTACCGGGGCGGACGCTGCGCGGCCGCGAACACGACCGGCCGGCCGGGCGGCAGCACCAGATCCAGCAGGAAGGCGGTCTCCTCGAGGGAGTCCGTGCCGTGGGTCACCACGATCCCGGCCAGTTCCGGACGCTCGGCGAAGACCGCGGCGATCCGCTCCGCGAGCTGGAACTGGAGTTCCGGATGCATCCGGGAACTTCCGATGCGGACGAAGTCCTCGGTGGTGACCGCAGCCACGGAGTCCAGGCCGGGCAGGGCGGCGCGGAGATCGCCGGCGTTCAGCGGTCCGCCCGCGCCCCCGGAGATGGTGCCGCCGGTGCCGACCAGGTGCACCGCCGGAAGCGGTTGTCCCGCCGCCTGCGAAGCGAGTGCAAGGATGAGAGATGCGGCTCCAGCGCGCACGAGTCGGACCATAGGGCGGGGTTTATACCCGGTGGGCGGAAAGGAGGAGGACGACCGCCCGCCGTCCCTGGCCGAGGAAGGCGTCTCCGGGGATTGCGAATCCCCGCGAACCTGACTTGCTAGTCGTCCGTGACGTGGATGGTGCCGTTCACGGTGCGCACCCGGCACTCGCCACCACCGTCACGTACCTGCACTCGCTTGTGGCGCCGCGTGGGGGTGTCCAGATGCTCCAGATCGGCGAGTTCCATGATCACGCGGCCGTTGATGGCCCGGGCATCGACCCGGCCTCGGGCCTCGGGACCCAGGGTCAGTCGCACGCGGCCGTTCACGGTTCGGAGGGAGTGGCTCTCGCCCTCGCCGAAACTCTCGAGTTCACAGTCGATCCGCCCGTTGACCGTCTTGGCGTTCACGCTCCCCCGGTGCCCCGTCAGGCGGAGCGAACCGTTGACCGTCTGCGCCTCGAGCTCACCCGAGAACTCGGCAACCTCGACGGGTCCGTGGACCGTGGAGATCCTGAGGTCGGCGCTCTCCGGCAGCCGGATGGAGTAGTGGACGCTGCCGTACCGCTGTCCCCACATCCGGCTTTTCTTCGGGTACCGCGTGCGAACCTGGAGCCCGCGCGACGAGCGATTGACCTCGATCCGGATGTCCTCGAGCGCGGCGCTGCTCGGCCCCACCTTCCGCGCCACGATCTCGGCCTCATCCCGGTCCCACGCGGTGATCGCCACGCGTCCGTTGACGTTTCGGAGGTCGAGGAGCGCTCCCGCCGCAAACGGTTCGGTGAACGTCTCCGTTTCCTCGACGTTCGGTTCGGTCTGGAACGGGACGGCGCAGTTGGCGGAGCCGGCTACGGCAAACGCCCCGAACACCAGTGCGAGAGGGCGGCGGCCCAAGCCGCGGCCGCACGCATTGCCGTGAACCATGACGGGTGGGCTTACGAACCGGTCGTCGGGAATGTTCCGTGCCGTCGAGAGGCCGGACGCTTCCCGTATCCTCCGAAGCTCTTCCATGCGGCTCCCGACTCCGGAGGTCCCGATGAAACACGTCCAACGCACTCTGGCGGTCCTCGCCACCGCCCTGTTCGCCGCTCCGCTCGCCCTCGGGCAGGACGACTCCCGGCCCCGGGCCCGGGACATCGGCCTGTCGCCGGGAGTTCTGGATCCCGGACCGCACAACGCCATCACCGACGTTCCCGGGGTCCTCGTCGGGCAGGTGACCCTGATGGAGGGGGACCACATCCGCACCGGGGTCACCGCGATCCTGCCGCACGCCGGCAACATCTTTCAGGAGAAGGTCCCGGGCGCCGTCCATATCGGGAACGCCTTCGGCAAGCTGGCGGGGTCCACCCAGGTCGTGGAGCTCGGGACCATCGAGACCCCCATCGTGCTGACCAACACGCTCTCGGTCTGGGACGCGGCGCGCGCCGTGGTGACCTATACGCTCGGCCTTTCCGGCAACGAGGACGTGCGGTCCGTGAACCCGCTCGTCGGCGAAACCAACGACGGGTTCCTCAACAACATCCGGGGACTCCACGTGAAGGAGAGTCACGTCCACGAAGCAATCCGGGGCGCGTCCTCGGGAGCGGTCGAAGAAGGGGCGGTGGGATCCGGCACCGGGACCTCCGCGTTCGGCTGGAAGGGAGGCATCGGCACCTCCTCGCGGCGACTGCCGGAGCGTCTCGGGGGATACACGGTCGGCGCGCTCATCCAGAGCAACTACGGAGGGGTCCTCGTCATGGACGGGATTCCGGTGGGTGAGGAACTCGACCGCTACTACCTGCGGGACCAGTTGCGCGGCGGCGACGGCGCGGCGGGCGACGACGCGCTGGACAACCCGGACGGGTCCATCATGATGGTGGTGGCCACGGATGCCCCGATCCGCTCGCTGGGCCTCACGCGGCTGGCGCGGCGGGTCATGCTCGGTCTCGCCCGCACCGGGGCCACCTCGTCCCACGGGAGCGGCGACTTCGTGATCGCATTTTCCTCCGCGGAGTCGCTCCGCACCGGATTCCGGAGTGATTCTCCGGTGGACGAAGGGGCTGTCCTCCGGGGCGACCGGTTGTCCCCGCTCTTCCAGGCGGCGATCGAGGCTACCGAGGAAGCGGTCTACAACTCGATGCTCAAGGCCACGACCGTCGTCGGCAAGAACGGGAACACCCGGGAGGCGATCTCGATCGAGGACCTGCTGGAGGTCGGAGCGAAGTACAACCGCCTTCACCCACCGGGCGGCAGCCGCTGATGCTCTACCGGTCCCTGAACCCCGCCACCGAGGAGCTGGTGGCCGAGTTCCCGACGGCGACCGACCGCGAGGTGGACGCCGCCCTTTCGCGCGCGGACGCCGTGTTCCGCTCCTGGCGCCGGACCCCGTTCGCGGAGCGTCGCGGGGTCAACGAGCGTTTGGCCGATCTTCTCGAGGCGCAGGCGGATGAGTTGGCGGCGCTCATGGCGCTCGAGATGGGAAAGCCCCTCGCCCAGGGGGTGGCCGAAGCGCAGAAGTGCGCGTGGGTCGCGAGGCACTACGCGGAAACCGCGGAGGAGTCGCTCCGGCCGCGTCACTACCCCTCCGACGGCAGCGACGCCTACGTCCGCTACGACCCCATCGGACCCATTCTGGCGGTCATGCCCTGGAACTTTCCCCTGTGGCAGGTCATCCGGGTATCCGCGCCCAACTTCATCTCCGGAAACCCGATGGTGCTGAAGCACGCCCCCTCGGTGCCCCAGTGCGCGCTCCGGATCGTCGAGCTCTACCAGGACGCGGGGGCTCCGGAGGGGCTCATCCAGAACCTCTTCCTGACGAACGCTCAGGCGGCTTCCTGCATCGCCGACCGGCGCGTCCGCGGCGTCACCCTGACCGGCAGTTCCCGCGCCGGCAGCGAGGTCGCCGCGGTCGCGGGCCGCCACCTCAAGCCGATGGTCGCCGAGCTCGGCGGCAGCGATCCCTTCATCGTGTTCGAGGACGCGGACGTGGAGCAGGCGGCCGTAGCCGGAGCGGGGGCGCGCCTCATCAACTCGGGTCAGAGCTGTATCGCCGCCAAGCGGTTCCTGGTGCAGGAAACCGTGCTCGATTCCTTTCTCTCGGTCTTCGAGACGCAGTTTCGCGAGACCGCCGTGGGAGACCCGCTGGCGCCGGACACCGCGGTCGGCCCGCTGGCCCGGGAAGACCTCCGGGACCGTCTCGAGGAGCAGGTCGCGCGTTCCGTCCGCGCCGGCGCGGACCTCATCCACCGGGGCGCCGCGCCGGAACGCGGGTTCTTCTCCGCGACCGGGATTCTGGCGGCGCCGCCCGCGGGAGCGCCGGCCGCCGGGGAGGAACTCTTCGGGCCGGTCGCGACGCTGATCCCGTTCGCGGACGAAGCCGGGGCGGTGGAGATCGCCAACCAGACGGACTACGGACTCGGGTCCTCGCTGTGGACCTCCGATCCGCGGCGGGCGGAACGACTGGTGCCGCAGATCGAATCGGGCGCCGTCTTCGTGAACGGCATCACCAAGTCGGATCCGCGGGTGCCCTTTGGCGGGACCAAGGACAGCGGATTCGGGCGCGAACTCGGCCCGGACGGCCTCATCGAGTTCACGAACCGGAAGACGGTCTGGATCCGCTGAGGCGGGTCAACCCCGCGCCGTGCGCGGTGCGGAGCACCGCGGTGCCGGTCTGGAGGCCGCTACCGCGAGAACC
>VXWI01000116.1 GCA_009835985.1 Acidobacteriota bacterium
CCTTTCGAGTGGTTCAGGGTATGGCTCAAACACACAAAAATCCTTACAGGCTCCTCCCCGGCGGTGCGCAGGATCCTCTACACCACCAACGCGATCGAAAGCCTGCACAGCCAGGTCCGCAGGGCGATTCGCAACAAGGGGCATTTCCCCAGCGACGAGGCGGCGACCAAGCTGATCTACCTCGCGCTGAGGAACATCACCGCGAAGTGGAAAAACACACCCAGGGAATGGCATGCTGCCAAGGTGCAGTTCGCCATCCAGTTCGGAGACCGATTCGCGCTCTCGGTGTAACTGTGAAAACCGGCTCAGCACACAAAATTGCTTACAGGCCCTCGTGCGCGCGATCATCCACCGGGCCGGTCCAATGGAAGTCCTGACTGTCCTCCGCTGGAACACCAAGATCGTGCTGCACGGCGGACGGGAGGTCACCCTGTTCACCAGCCTTCCACAAACGGACAACCCCAGATCCGAGGATACGGTCCGGGGCACGCGTGTGCCGCTGGAAACCAACGCCGAGATCCTGGCCAAGAAGCTCTGGGGGCGGATGCTTGACTCCAGGAAGCTGCTGGCACGGGACCTCTACGACTTCGCCGTCGCGAGGCACCACGACCCGGCCGCTGTCAAAGCCGCGATGAAGAACATCGGCGTCTCGGACCTCCGGCAACTCAAGCACGAACTCACGAGCCTCGGGGAAGGCTGGACGCAGAGAGCCAACCAGCGTGCCCTCATCCGGCCCGCCTACACTGAGGAGGCCAAAGACCCCGCGCCGTTCGTGGCCGAACAGGTCTTGCGCGAGATCCTATCCAGAACGCCGGATCTTGAACGCCGCCGTGAAATCGATTTGGAGCGCTGACGACGCCTGATCTCAAATGCTCGATATTCCGAAGATTCGCCACTTCTTCTCCAACCCGCAGACCAGCACGGGGGAACACTTCCCGTCCCGCGAGGAGCTTTACGCCCGCGCGGAGCTGCGCGATGTCGAGAACTGCATCCGGAGCGGAGAAGACCCGCGCGAATGGACGCTCGGCGAACACGGCGCTCTCATTGGAGGGCCGGGAAAGCCGCCCCGTCATTACTCCGTGGACCCCGAGTTCGCGGTCCCGCACCGAAATCCCCTGCCGCTCACGTGGTTCGAGCATTCGAAGGCCCTTTCGGCGCCCCCCACTCCCCCGGAGCAAGTGCGCGCCTTCTTCTCCCATCTTTCGGGCGGCCACCTGGCCGGCTACCCGGACCGCCCAACCGGCGTCGAACTCGCCCGGATCTTTCGTTCCGCGCACATGACGCCTGTCGAGAGTGACCAGGTGAGGCACGTCTTCGCGTGTATCCATCCCTGGGACCTGCCCGGGCTTCTCTGGCACGGAGGCATGTCCGTCCACGATGTCGCCCGCGCCGTCCATCTCTCGCGCACGTTCCGGCAGGACGTGATCGCCTGGATCAATCTCTTCGGAGTGCCGCCGGACGGTCAGGTTTGATCACGACACGGCGCAGTTGCGTTCGTTGCCCGACCGCGGGCTGGCAACCATCGCCAGCCACTCATCAGGCCGGTCAGCCGGCGTGCCGCCTCCAACGCTGTCCGCATCACCGATGAGATCATCACGGACGCACTCCGTTCCAGGGTGCCGTCCCGATCGTTCCGCACCGACACCCCCTGGGAACGCTGAGGGCGCACAGCCAATGCTCGATGTCGCGAAGATCCGTCACTTCTACTTCCATCCTCCGCCCGATGACCCGGAACACGAATCGACTCCTGAAGAGCTGTGGGCCTCTGCGGAACGCCAGGCGGTCGAGGAATGTCTGCTCCGGAGCGGCGATCCGAGAGCTGAAGGCCTCGGCGAACACGGTTCTCTCATCGGCGGGCCGGAAAAACCCTCCCGCTGCTTCGGATTCAATCCTGAGAAACGCCTTCCCCGCAACCCTCTTCCGTTGAGCCGCTTCGATCATCCTCGCGCCCGCGCCACACCGCCTGCCACACCAGTTAATCCGGACCTGTTCTTTGCCGGTCTTTCCGCCAGCTATCTCGCGGGTTATCCGAACCGCCCCCATGGTGCGGCGCTCGGCCGAATGTTCCGCGCGGCCGCCCTCACCCCTGTGGAGCGCGACCAGCTCTGGCACGTCTTCGCCTGCATCCATACGAAGAATCTCGTTCGTCTGCTCACGCGGGGCGGTCTCTCCATCTACCACATCGCCCGCGCCATCCACCTCTCTCAAGCCCGGTTCGGCAACGTCATTGCCTGGATCAACCAGTTCGCCGCGCACCGCGCACTGCGCGGGGCCGCGCACCCGTAAGCGTTCGGTCGTGAGGGAGGAGGAGCTGACTTCGACGTTTGCTCTGGTCGCGGCCAAGACGCCCGGCGATGCGGGAGTCGGCCCGACCACGGCCGATGGTGGTGTGTCAGTTCGAAAACCGCCTGAACAGACGGCCCACCAGCCACCCCGCTATCGCCAAGCCGACGAAGGCGAGGATCTCACCCATGCACTCCTGCTTCTACGGTCCCCACCCGTCGCAGGGTTCGGGCGTACGGGGACGCTCGTTCTATACCCCCACGACCGAACGGTTACCGGGCGCCTGGGCGCCTGGGCGCCTCACTCGTGCAGCCGACAACCCGAGGCTGCCGGTCGATTCAGGATGTGCCGCACGATGTCACGCCCGGTTTTCCGGAACCGTGTATAGTGGTCCCCATAATCAATGACTTACGAGACGCACGCCGTGGACCGGAGGTCGGCGCTCCAGGCCGTGGGTGCCACCTCGGCTCTTGAGCTTCACGCCGAAACCGGAGCCACCCTGTCCGCATGGGGTTGCGCCGTGCGCGGTGCGCCAGTTCTCCCGGTGGGGGGGCGCCGCGCGTGCCGGCTGAAGCCGGCGTTCCAAGCCGACGCGCCACCCTGCGCCACCAGATGTACGCCCTTTCGCCTCGCTCCGCTCGGCGATGCCGGCCGGAGGCCGGCGCTCCGCGTCAGAGGGGGTCGGACTGGGCGCCCTCCTGGAATGCCCAGAGCCGGTTGCGGGTGAGGATGTAGAGGACGCCGTCCTTGACCACCGGAGTGCAGTAGACCGAGGCGCCGAGGTTGTACTCCCCGAGCACCTCCAGCTCCTTGCCCGCGCGCAGGACCACGACGTCCCCGTCCTCGTCGCCCAGGAAGACCTTGCCGTCCACGACGAAGGGAGAGCCCCACACCGCCGCGTAGGTGTCGTAGGTCCAGAACTCCTCGCCGGTCTCCGGGTCGAGCGCGTGCAGGAAGCCCGACAGGCTGGAGATGTAGAGCACGCCGTCGGCGATGGCCGCGGTGGACATGGTGCGGTAGAAGTCCTCGCCGCCGCGGTGCCACACCGCGTGCGTGTCGGTGACGTCGCCGGTGCCGGTCGCGTCGATCACCCAGAAATGGCCCGGCGCCTCGCCGTGCTCCGGGTCCTGGCCGACGCCGATGTACACCTTGTCGTTGTAGACGACGGGCGTCGAGAGGATGTTGTTGCGCGTCCCGCGGCCGCCGAGGATCCACTCCGAGTCCTTCGGGTTGCAGTCGAACTGCCAGATGAGCTCGCCCGTCGCGGCATCGAGGCTGTAGATCACCCCGTCACCGCCGGGGAAGATGACCTGCGCGCGGCCGTTGATCACGGCGTAGGCCGGGTTCGTCCAGGCGCCGTGCAAGACGTTCTCGCCGACCGGGGTGCTCTCCCACAGCAGTTCGCCGGTGTTCTTGTCGAGCGCGATGAAGTCGGGCGAGAAGGGCGACGGGACGTTGACGTGACCCTCGTCGACGCCGTTGCTCGTGACGGTATAGAGGACGTCGCCGATGATGAGCGGCGATCCCGTGGCGAGGTTGTGCGGGAAGACGTCCAGCTCGCCGATCATGTCGTAGGACCAGATGATGTCTCCGGCAATCTCACCGGTGTCTTCCTCGTCGGTAAAGGGGCCGTCGTTGCCGTTGGCGAAGCCGTTCGCGTCGAGGCAGACGATGTGCGCCTCGTTGGAGACGTAGTAGATGCGGTCCCCCTCCATGTATGCGGTGGAGCAGACTCCCTGCCGCGGCCAGTCGTTGACCCGGCCGGCCGGGAGCTTCGGATGCACCATCTGCCAGAGGAACGTGCCGGTGTCCGCCGCGAACGCCATGACGACGCCGCGGTCGCCCTCGATGGACGGGTCGCGGAGCCCCTCGTTGTTGGTGCCGACGTAGACGCGGTTGTTTGCGACCACCGGGCCGCCGTAGGCCTGCGAACCGACCGGCTGGGACCAGAGGACGTTCCGCCCGGTGTCCACGTCCCAGTCGCCGACGACGCCCGTCTCGTCGGACACCATGTTCCGGGACGGCGTATTGCCGAACATCGCGATCTCCTGGGCCGTAGCGGCGGTGGGCGCCGCCAGTGCCGCCAGGGCTCCGAGAATCAGCGCCTGTCGTATCTCCATTACCTGGGGTTCTCCATCACCTGCACGTTGTCGTAGTAGATGTCGATGGGCGAGTAGCCGATGAGGCCGGGGCTTCCCTGGCGCACCGGCTCCGGGTCCTCCACGGTCACGGTCCAGTCGTCGGGCTCGGCCTCGCCGCGCCGCCAGACCTTGCCGCGGATGAGCGCCCGGCCGTCGTCGGTGTCCACCCGAAGCTTCAGCGTGTACCAGACGTTGGGGTCCCACGCGAAGGGGAACCGTTCGGCCATCCGCAGCTCGGCGGCCCACGAGCGGACCTCGATCCGTTGGTGGTTCCCCTGCAGGTCCATCGTGTAGCCGCTGTTGATGAGCCCGATGTCGGGACGCCGCCGGCCCCGCTCGGTCGACATCACGTCGGCCTGCACGGTGTAGTCCGACAGGATTGAGGGGCCGATGTAGATGGCGTGCCGGTGGATGCCGGTGCGCGACGCGCCTTTCCGGAAGAGCTGCTCGCCCCCCTCGTCCACCGCCGCCAGGCTTCCGCCCCCGCCGATCCAGTGCGGCGGGCGCCCGTTCCCGAAGGTCTCGGTCCAGGGCAGCGGCGCGAAGATGCGCACTCGCGCGGCGGCCGACACGTCGCCCACCGTCGCGATGACCCGTCCCGCCTGGTTGGCGGCCCCGGCGCTCGCCTGGAACGCGCCGTCTTCGCCGAGCTGTGAGCCGGTGAGGCCATCGAGCGTCCAGACGGCGGTCGCTTCTCCGGCCGGTTGTCCGTCCGCGTCGAATGCCAGGAGCCGGAAGTCGATCGTCTGGCCCGCGGACGCGATGACCTCCGCGGGAACCACCTGCAGGCTCGCGACCGTTCCCGTCGGCGCGCTCTCGGGTCCGAGGGCGGGGCTCGCAGCCGGGTCCGGGTCGAAGGGCGCGTCCGGATCGCCGATGCAGTAGACCCCGGACTCGGTCGTGACGTAGAGGCGCCCGTACGCCGGGGCGAAGGAACCGTAGATCTCCGCCTCGCGTCCATCGGCTACCTCGACGTCCTCGCTGTCGAGCTCGGTGACCCCGTCCGCGCCCGGCTCCAGGATGTGGACGTTGCCGTTGACCTCGGTGACGTAGAGTTTGCCGTCGGCCCAGACCGGCGACGTCTTGCCGACCGTCCCGACGCTGTGCTGCCAGACGACGGCCCCGCTGGCGGCGTCGACCGCCACCAGGTTCGCGGAGTTGTCGATGACGTAGAGCCGGCCGTCCTTGATGAGCGGTGAGGAGAACCCGACCGCGAGCTCGTTGATGCGCCACTTCTCGCCGGTGGCGGTGATGTCGCCGCTCCCCGTCGCGTCGATGGCCACGACCCGTCCCATCGTCCCCGCGTCGAGGTTTTCTTCGCTGTGCGCGATATAGACGGTGTCACCGTCAATCACGGGCGAGACGTTGATGCCGCGCTTGCTGAGGTGGAACTCCCAGACCTTTTTGCCGGTGCGCGCCTGCAGCGCGTAGATGTTCCCGTCGGCGTTCCCGTCAATCAGAAGCCGCTGGCCGCCCACGACGGCCACGATCGGCACCGACTGCGTGTTCATGTCGGCCGGACGGCCGCCCGGCGTCGCGACCCAGCGAACGTCTCCGTTGGCCTTGTCGAAGGCCACGTAGCGGTGTCGCGGCGGGCCCCCCAGGTCGCCCCAGACCGAGCCGATGACGCTGAGCACGAGGCGGTCCTCGTCGAGGATCGGCGTCGACGTCCGCCCCCCGTATCCGGACGCGCGGCCGAGGTCCTCGCCGAGCCGCCAGCTCCAGACGACCTCCCCGTGACGGTCGAAGGCGTGCAGGTGGCCGTCGACGTTCAGGGCGTAGAGGTGGCCGGTGTCCGGATCACCGGTGACGCTGCCCCAGCCGACCCGGTTGAAGGGGACAGTCGTGTTGAGAACGCTGAAGGTGTGTTCCCAGAGCTTCGCACCGTCCTCCGCGTTCCAGCAGGTGACGACCTCCTTCTTGGCCACGCCGTCCCCGGTACGCCCGTTGGCGCAGACGCGCCCGTCGAACACGGCGGGGGTGGAGCGGCCGATGTACTCCTGGAACCAGATGAGGTTCTCGCCGTCCACCGACCAGTTCGACACCAATCCGGTCTGGTCAGAGACCCCGGTCTGCATCCGGCCCCGCCAGCTCGGCCAGTCCTGCGCCGCCGCGCTTCCGGCCGGCAGCGCGAGAAGCGCAACGAGGAGCGTCACGCGCGCGGTGGCGCCGTGAGTCGCCCTGGTCATTCGCAATCTGAGGTGGGGTTTCGGCGGTGCGCCGAGGTGGGACTCTAGCAGCCCGGGACGGGGCCGGTCAGGGGTTGAAGGCCCGCTGGATGGCCCACGTCACGCCAACCAGCCCGATGACCGCGGAGGCGGGCACGGCGAGCCGTGGCCGGTACCAGGGCTTCGTCCGGAACCAGCCGAACGAACCCGCGGCGGCGGCGATGACCGCGAGCTGTCCCAGCTCGATGCCGGCGTTGAAGGTCACGAGCGCCAGGAGGCGCTCGTGCTCGGGCAGGCCCAGCTCGCCGAGGACCCCCGCGAAACCCAGTCCATGCAGCAACCCGAAGCCGAAGACGACGGCCGGCCGCCAGCGGGTCAGGCGATCGGTCAGGACGTTCTCGACGGCGACGTACGCGATCGAGAGCGCGATGAGCGGCTCCACGAGGCGCGGGGCAAGAGAGACGACGCCCAGCGCCGCCACGGTCAGGGTGGCGGCGTGCGCCACCGTGAACGCGGTCACCTGCCAGACCAGCGGCCGGAATCGCGCGCTCAGCAGGAACAGCCCCAGCACGAACAGGATGTGGTCCGTGCCCTCCGGCACGATGTGGACGAACCCGAGCCACGTATAGCGGGCCGCCACCTCGAGGCGGCCCGGCGGCGCGACCGGTCCGGCCAGATCGAGCGGGTCGCTCCGCGCCCCGGGTTCGAGGACGGAGCGCACCTCCACCGCGCGCGCGGCGTCGACGATGGTCAGGTGCACCTCGCCGAACGCCCGCGACGCGAAGAACCCCACCGTGGACGCGCTCTCGGGAACCGTTCCCGTAAGGCGCGCCGTCACGCCGAGCACGGTCGGAATTGCGGCGTCCGTCGCGCGCGGCGTCCCGTAGTCGGGAAACGACACGTCGAACGGGGTCGGCTGGCCGTCGAACCGGACCCGGACGCGCCGCTCGAACAGCTCCCGCAAATCGGCGACGCGCGCGGTGAATTCGTCCGGCGGGAGGTTCGCGAGCGCCGCCGCCAGCTCCGCGTCATCCGTGTCGATGTGCACGCCGAGCGCCAGCGCGTCGAGGTCGTAGATCAGATCCGCCGCGAAAGCGCCGTCGTCCCGCAGCGTGAGGGTCACTTCCGTGAACGCCAGCGGATGGGCGAGGGCGGGGGCGACGCCGGGCGGCGCCGCGGCCGCCAGCAGGAAGGCCGCGACGAGTGTGGGTCGGATAGTTCGCGCTTTCGCCGGGCTGCGCCCAGCGGTGCCGGTTTGAGGACCGGCGGTCCCTCCTTTCCTCAGTTCGTGGTGGGGTGGGTGCGGTACTTCTCGAACCAGGCGATGACGTTTTCGACCTTCGAGATCAACTGGCTCGGCCGGCGCCCCATGAAGTGCGGCGCGCCCGGCAGCCGGACCACCGCGGTGTCGATTCCCTGGTACTTAAGCGCGTGGAAGAGCTGGTAGGACTCGGACAGCGGCGTGCGCAGGTCCGCCGCTCCGGTGAGGACCAGCGTCGGCGTCGTCACGTTCCCGGCGAGCGACAGCGGCGAGAACTTCCAGTAGGGCTCCGGGTCCTCCCAGGGCAGGCCCTCGTAGCGGCTGTGGTAGTAGCCGTACCAGTTGTCGGCGGTCAGCGTCTTGCTGATCCAGTTGACGACCGGCTTGGCCGAGACCGCGGCCCGGAACCGGTCCGTCTTCCCGACGATCCAGGCGGTCAGGATGCCGCCGGCGCTCCCGCCGGTCACGAACAGGTTGTCCTCGTCCACGTAGCCGCGGGCGATCAGCGCGTCGATCCCCGACATGAGGTCGTCGTAGTCCTCGCCCGGATAGTTGTGGTAGAGCAGATCGCCGAACTCCTCGCCGTAGCTGGTGCTGCCGCGGGGATTGGCGTAGAGCACCACGTATCCGGCGGTGGCGAAGAGCTGCATCTCCGCCGAGAAGCGGTCGCCGTAGTTGGAGATCGGCCCGCCGTGGATCTCGAGGATCAGCGGATAGCGGCGGCCCGGATCGAAGTCGGGCGGCTTGACGATCCACCCCTGGACGGGGTGGCCGTCGAAGGAGGAATCCCACCAGATTTCCTCCACTTCTCCGAGGGTCTTTCCGGCGAACAGGTCCTCGTTGAGCGCGGTGATCTGCCGGACCGCGCCGCCGCGTGTACCCACGGCCACGTCGCCCGGGTTGTGCGGGCGGCTCTGGTTGAGCGCGAAGGCGCCGGTGGTGGCCACGGAGAACGAGCCGCCACCGTAGGGCCGCGCGTACACCGCACCGAGATCACCGGCCAGTTCCTCGACCTCGCCGTCAAGGGTCACGAAACCGACCTTGGAGTTGCCCTCGTCGTCGTACTGGACGTAGACGCCGCTGCCGTCCGCGGCCCAGACCGGGCTCGACACGCTGCGGTCCAGCCCCGCGCTGAGCGCGCGCAGCCCGCTCCCGTCCAGGTTCATCACCCAGAGCCGGCTGAGCTGATAGGTCCGCACCCGGTCTTCGTAGCCCACGAAGGCGATCCGTTCCCCGTCGGGGGACACGGCCGGGCTGCGGTCCGGACCGTTCCGGTCGGTCAGCGCCCGGATCTCGCCGCCGGCGACCGGGGCGATGTAGAGCTCCGAGTTCCGGAAGTCCCGTTCCCAGTTCGCATTCCGGTTCGAGGAGAAGACCAGGTGCTCTCCATCCGGTGTCCAGGCGGGGGCGCTCTGGTGCTGGAAGTCCCCGATGGTCACCTGGACCGGGGTTCCGCCCTCCACGGGCAGGACGAAGATGTGGTGGAAGCCGAAGTCCAGATAACCCACCCCGTCCTGCCGGTTCTTGAAGCGGTCCTCCATGATCGGCGGGTCAGCCCATTCGGCGCCCGGAGGCGGTTTCGGCGGAGCCACGAGTTGCGGCGGCGGATAGGGAACCAGCATGTGGAAGGCGAGCGACGTGCCGTCGGGCGACCAGCGGATTCCGCTGGGGGACTCCAGGAGCTGGGTGAGGGTGGCCGTCTCGCCGGTGTCCATCCAGCGCAGGTGGATCTGTCCGCCCCCGGTGTAGGCGAGCCGGGTGCCGTCCGGTGACCAGCGCGGGGAACCGCCGTCGCCGAGCCGGCGGTGGCCGGAACCGTCGGCGTTCACGATCCACAGTTCGGAGCGCACCCGGTCGCGCATGATGTCCATCGAGCTGCGCACGTAGACCACCTGGCTCCCGTCCGGCGAGATCTGCGGATCGGCCGCGAACTCGAGCTGGAAGACGTCCATGGACTCGAACGGTGTCTGGGCGCCGGCGGAGGCGGGGAGGACCAGCGCGGCGGCAAGGGCGAGGACTCTGGTGATCTTGGACATGTGGCGATTCTCGGGTTGGGGGAAGGGACGGTTTCGCACGGTAGCAGAGGCCCGGGGCATCAGTTTCCGGCGGATGTCCGGTACTTCTCGAACCAGGCGATCTGGTTGGCGACCTTCGCGATCAGCTCGCTAGGCCGGCGGCTCATGTTGTGGAAGGCTCCGGGGATGCGTACCACCGCGGTGTCGATCCCGCGGAACTTGAGGGCGTGGAAAAACTGGTACGACTCCGAGAGGGGCGTCCGCAGATCCAGGGATCCGGTGAGCACCATAGTCGGCGTGGTCACGTTCCCCACCAGCGAGAGCGGCGAGAACTTCCAGTAGGGCTCCGGGTCCTCCCAGGGGAGGCCCTCGTAGCGGTTCCCGAAGTAGTTGAACCAGTTGTCCGCGGTGAGCGTCTTGCTGATCCAGTTGATGACCGGCTTTTCGGAGACGGCGGCGCGGAAGCGGTCGGTCTTTCCCACGATCCAGGCGGTCATGATCCCGCCGGCGCTGCCCCCGGTGACGAACAGGTTGTCCTCGTCCACGTAGCCCCGGGCGATCACCGCATCGACCCCGGACATCAGGTCGTCGTAGTCGTTGCCCGGGTAGTTGTGGTAGAGCAGGTCTCCGAACTCCTCGCCGTAGCTGGTGCTGCCACGGGGATTCGAGTAGAGGACGACGTAGCCGGCGGCGGCGAACATCTGCATCTCGGCCGAGAAGCGGTCGCCGTAGTGGGAGATGGGTCCGCCATGGATCTCCAGGATGAACGGGTACTGCCGCCCCGGATCGAAGCCCGGCGGCTTGACGATCCAGCCCTGGACCGGGCGGCCGTCGAAGGAGGAGTCCCACCAGATCTCCTCGACTTCGCCCAGGGTCCGCTGGCCGAGGAGGTCCTCGTTGAGGGAAGTGATCCGCCGTACCGCTTCACCCGGTGCGCCGACCGCTACTTCACCCGGCCGATCCGGCCGGCTCTGGTTCAGCGCGAACGCGCCGCTTTGAGCGACGGAGAAGGAACCGCTGCTGTAGGGAAGGCCGTACGAGGGTCCGCCGACGCTCTCCCCGAGCACCTGGATTTCTCCGTCCAGCGTCGTGAAGGCCACCTTGCGGTTGCCCTCGTCGTCGTACTGGAAGTAGATGCGGTGCCCGTCCGCGGCCCACACCGGATCGGCGACGCTCCGGTCGAGGCTGGCCGTCACATCGCGCCGGCCGCTTCCGTCGAGGTTCATGACCTGGAGTCGCCGGACCTGATAGGTGCGCAACCGGTCCTCGTTTCCGACGAACGCGATCTGGCTACCGTCAGGAGACACGGCGGGGCTGTGGTCCGGCCCGTTCCGATCGGTCAGCGCCCGGATCTCCCCACCGGAGGCCGGCGCGATGTAGACCTCCGAATTCCGGTAGTCGGTTTCCCACTTCTCGTTCCGGTTCGAGGAAAAGACCAGGTGCTCGCCATCCGGTGTCCAGGCCGCCGGAGTCTGGTGCTGGAAGTCACCCGTCGTCACCTGGACCGGAGTCCCGCCCTCCACGGAGAGCACGAAGATGTGGTTGAAGCCGAAATCGAGATACCCGATCCCGTCCTGCCTGCTCTTGAAGCGGTCCTCCATGATCGGCGGGTCGGCCCATTCGGCCCCCGGCGGCGGTTTGGGAGGCGCAACGAGCTGGGGTGGGGGATAGGGAACCAGCATGTTGAACGCGATCCGGTCCCCGCCCGGCGACCAGCGAAGACCGCTGGGCGATTCGAGAAGCTGGGTGAGGGTCGCGGTTTCCCCCGTATCCATCCAGCGCAGGTGGATCTGGCCGTCCGCGACGTAGGCGATGCGGGTGCCGTCCGGCGACCAGCGGGGAGCGGCGCCGGCGCTCAGCCGGCGGTGGCCGGACCCGTCGGCGTTCACGATCCACAGCTCGGTGCGCTGCCGGTCGGTCATGATGTCCATGGAAGTGCGGACGTAGACGACCCGCGTTCCGTCGGGCGAGATCTGCGGTTCCACCGCGAACTCGAGCTGGAACACATCCATCGGCTGGAACGCCGTTTGTGCCGTCGCAGCGGCCGGGAGGGTCAGCGCCGCGGCGAGGGCGGCAATTGCGGTTGTCCTGAGCATTGGGAGGCTCCTAGATTCGGGGACCGGACGGCCCGCGAAGGTACCAGCCAGGCCCGCGGGACGCCATTGAGGTAGCCCCCGGCACGCTCTTGCGCCCGCCTGGCGCTCCCCGGCTACACTCCGTCGCCCTGTGATCCGAGTTCCCGTTCTTCGCTGGGGAAAGCCCTACCGGAGCCTCGAGACGACGACGGTTTCTCACTTCCTGACCGGCGAGCCGATCGCCGAGGTGGACCAGGCGACCGGGGGGATCGTCAAGCGGGACCTGCGCCGCGCCGGCCGCGCCCGGGCCGCGCTCCGGGAGATCCCGATTCGGGAGCTGCTGGCGCGGATCAGGGAGGCCGCCCGGCTCTACATGGAGTCCGAGCTGCCCCTCGGGGAGGGGGTCCAGACGCCCGACGACTTCGTCCATTCCCAGTCGGCCACCACCGGGCTCCCCGAGGCCATGTGCCGGGCGAACATGGAGAAGAACCGCTTCGTGCTCGAACGGATGGACCAGGTCCTGGACGCCCTGACCCGCGGCCTCGACCTCGAGGTCCTGTCGGCCGGCCACGGGATCGAGGAGCGGGGCGTCCCGATCTCCTACCAGGCGCAGACCCCGGTGCTCGCCTGCGTACTACCGTCGAATTCCCCGGGCGTCCACACCCTCTGGCTACCGGTGATCCCGCTGCAGATCGGCCTGGTCCTCAAGCCGGGTCCGGAGGAGCCCTGGACGCCCTACCGGATGGCGGAGGCGTTCTTCGCGGCCGGGATTCCCCGGGAAGCGATCGCCGTCTATCCGGGCGGCGCCGAAGTGGGCGCGGCCGTCGTCGAAGCGGCCCCCAAGACACTCATCTTCGGGAGCCGGGCGACCGTCGAGCGGTATCGCAGCAACCCGTCGGTCCGGGTCCACGGCCCCGGGTTCTCCAAGATCCTCCTGGGGGACGACATCGTCGACCGCTGGGAAGACCACCTGGAGGTCCTTTTCGAGAGCGTCTTCCTGAACAGCGGCCGAAGCTGCATCTCCTGCTCGGGGATCTGGGCTTCCCGGCACACGGAGGAGATCGCCGCCGCCCTCGCGGAGCGGCTCGCTCCGGTGGCGCCCCGGCCCCCGCAGGATCCCGAGAGCGCGCTTGCCGCCTTCACGGTGCCCGGGATGGCCGAAGCCATCGACCGGGACATCGAGGAACGGCTCGGCGGCGGGGGAGCCTCCGATCTCACCGCGCCTCTGCGGGACGGTCCGCGTCTCGCGCAGCAGGGGCGCGCCTCCTGGCTCCGGCCGACGGTCGTGCACTGCGACAGTCCCGAAGCCGCCGTGGCCAACGTGGAATACATGTTCCCGTTCGTCTCGGTGGTGCGCTGCCCGCAGGAAGAGATGCTGAGGCACATCGGGGACACCCTGGTGGCGACCGCCATTACGGAAGACGCCGCCTTCCGGGCCGACCTGCTGGAGACGACTTCGATCGACCGCCTGAACTTCGGGCCGATTCCGACGACGCGGCTCAACTGGCTGCAGCCGCACGAGGGCAACATCCTGGATGTGCTCTATCGCGCCCGGGCGTTCCAGCACGCCTGATTCGCGTTGACCACACCCACGGGCCTCGAAGTCAACGGTCTCGTCAAGGACTACCCGGCGCCGGCCGGATTCCTGCGGGTTCTCGACGGAGTGGACCTGAGCCTCCGGCCCGGAGAAACCGCCTCGGTGATGGGCGTCTCCGGCTGTGGCAAGAGCACGCTGCTCTTCCTGCTCGGCGCGATCGAGATCCCCTCCGACGGGGTGGTCCGGCTCGACGGGGTGGACCCTCATGAACTCTCCGCCGACGAGCAGGCCCGGTTCCGCCGCGACCGGGTCGGTTTCGTGTTCCAGGATCACTGCCTCCTGCCGCAGTGCACGGCCCTCGAGAACGTGCTTGCGCCCACGCTTCCGGACCCGCGCGCGGACGACCGCCCACGGGCGGCCGCCCTCCTCGACCGGGTAGGACTGTCCGGGCGGGTGGACCACCTGCCGGGGGAACTCTCGGGAGGAGAGAAGCAACGGGTCGCGATCGCGCGCGCCCTGGTCCGGGCCCCGCGTCTCCTGCTCTGCGACGAGCCCACCGGGAACCTGGACGGCGAGTCCGCGGCGGGGGTCGCCGACCTCCTGCTCGAGGCGGGGGCCCTCGACGAGGGCCGCATCGTTGTCCTGGTCACCCACGATGCGGAGCTCGGCAGCCGGTTTCCAAAGCGCTACCGGATGACCCAGGGGCGTCTCTCCGCAGGCTAAGGACCGCATGGCCACCGCATTCGGGGTAGTCCAGTTCGCCGGGCGCGGTCTCCGGCACTACCGCCGCGAACACCTCCTGGTCGCCGCCGCCACCGCCGTCGCGGTCGCTGTGCTCGTCGGAGCATTGGTGGTCGGGGATTCCGTCCGGGGCAGCCTGCGGGCGGCCTTCACCGAGCGCCTCGGGGCTACCGACTACGCGGTCCTCCCGCTGCACCCCTTCTCGGACGACCCCGACTCCGGCCTCGCGGCCCGGCTGGGTGCGCGCGACGACTACCGGGAACGGTTCGACCCCGCGGTGCCCGTCTACCGGCTGTCGGGCACCGTGGCCGCTCCCGACGGCCGGACGGTCCCGGCGACGATCTTCGGGGTGGATGCGCGCTATTTCACGTTCCACGGGCTCGAAGACGTGATCGAGCCGGGGACCGTCCGCATCAGCAGCGGTCTCCGGCGCCTCGGCTTCGTTCCCGGCGACGGGCTGCTGGTCGGGATCGGGGGACACGAGGAGATCGCCGCGGCGTCCCTCTTCGGCGAGAAGGACGACGCCGGAATCACGGTTCGGCGCCAGGTGGCAGCCTGGCCGAACCCGGCGCCGGGGGTGGGCTCGGGTGATTTCGCACTCTTCCCGGAGCAGGGAGCCTCCCGCGCGGTGTTCCTGCCGCTGGACGACCTGCGCCGGGTGGTCGATGCGTCCGGCGCCGGCAGGGAGTCCCGCCCCGTCCCGCGGGCGAACGCTCTGCTGGTCCGCGCCTCCGGAGCGGAGAGCGGAGGAACTGAGGACGAGACCGCGGCGTTGGCGGCCGTCCTCGCCGAGAGCAGCACCCTCGACGACCGCGGCCTGAGCCTGACCCGGGCAGCCGGGGGCGGACTGGTCCTCGAGAGCCGCAGCCTGGTGCTTTCGGACGGGGTGGTCGAAGGGGCGCTGGCCGGGGCCGAGCGGATGGGAATCGCCGCCGCCCCCGTCCTGACCTATCTGGCCACCTCCATCCGGTCCGCCGATCGGGAGACCCCGTATTCGCTGGTCAGCGGGATCCCGACCGCGCTGCTCCCGGAGCACCGGCGGGAGGACGGCGAGAACGTCCTGCACCCGGGGCCCTGGCTTGCCGACGACCTGGCGCTCGATCCGGGCGACCGGCTCGACCTCTCGTTTCTTGTCTGGGAGGAGCAGGGCCGCTTTCACTCCGAGACGGCACCATTCGTGGCCGGACCGGCGGTTCCGGAAGACGCGCTGTTCACGGACCAAACCCTGGCGCCCGAGTTCCCGGGATTGAGCGACTCGGCCCGGATGGGAGACTGGGACCCACCTTTCCCGGTGGACCTGAGCCGCATTCGGGAGCGCGACGAGCTGTATTGGGAGGAGTTCCGGACCCTGCCCAAGGCGTTCGTCCCCCTTCCGGTAGCGGAGCGGCTTTGGACGATGCGGCAGGGAAGCGCCACCTCGGTCCGCCTCGTACCGGGGGAAGCGGGTCCGGGCGAACCCGAGCTCTCGAGTGCACTCCTCGCGGCCCTCCCCCCGGAGGACTTCGGCCTCGTGCCGCTGCCGGTCCGCCAGCAGGGTCTCGAGGCTTCTCGGGGGGCCACGGACTTCGGGCTCTACTTTCTCTACTTCTCGTACTTCCTGTTGGTGTCCGCGTTCGTGCTGCTGGCGCTCCTCTACCGGCTGGGGGTGGAACGCCGGCTCCGGGAGATCGGCATGCTGCTCGCGTGCGGGTGGTCTCCGCGCCGCGTTTCCCGAAGCCTGCTGCTGGAGGCCGCCGTGGTCGCGGGTGTTGGTGCGGCTGTTGGGGCGTTCGTTGGGATCGGCTACGCCACCGGGATGATCGGCCTGCTCTCCGGCGTCTGGGAGGGCGCGGTGGCCGGGACGCTCGCAACGGATTCCGGTGCTGAAAGCGCGACGACGGCGCTCGGGGTGTCCGTGAGGTGGTCCTCGGTAGCCGCCGGCGGCTGGTCGGGAATCGTGATGGCCATGGGGGCGGCCTGGTGGACCGTGAGGAAACTCGTCCGGTGTTCGCCGCGCAGCCTCCTGGCCGGAAGACCGGCGGGAGAACTCGCGGGTTGGCCCGGTCTGGCGCCCGCGCGTTCCCCCGGGGCGGGCGCCCGGCGCTGGGCCGTCGTCACCGGAGCAGCCGGGCTGGTGCTGCTCGGGCTCGGAGTCGTGGAGGCGATTCCCGAGGCCGGTGGCTTCTTCGGGGCGGGGGCGGCGCTCCTCCTGACGGCATTCCTGGCGGCGTGGTCGCGCCTGAAGCGTCTGGCCGACCCGGGACGGCGCGCGGCTACCGGGCAGGGAAGTGGGGGCCTGCGCGGGCTCGCCTTCCGCGCCACCACCTTCCGGCCCGGCCGCAGTCTCGCCGCCATGGTCCTCGTGGCCTTCGCCGCGTTCACCCTCGTGGCGGTCGAGGCGTTCCGGAAACGCTCCGATCCCGGCGTCCTCCCGGCGGGCGTCGGGGGCTTCGTCTCCATCACCGAGACCGTCTTCGGCTCGCCTTGGGATCCGCGGGACCCCGAGGGGTCCGAGGCGCTGTACCTCCCGCCCGAGGACATCGGGCTCCGCATCCAGCCGCTCCGGCTGGCCGGCGACGAGGATGCGAGCTGTCTGAATCTGTACCGGCCTGCGCGGCCCCGCGTCATCGGCATCCCCCAGGAACTCGCCGAAGAGAACCGGTTCCCGTTCGCCGCCCACCTGGGCGAGAGCCCCCAGGAAACCGGGAATCCCTGGCGCCTCCTCTGGCGGGACCGCGATGCGGGCGCCCCGATCCCGGTCATCGGGGACCAGAACTCGATGACCTACGTGCTCAAGTGGCCGGTGGGCGAGGAGCGCGAGTTCCCCATCGGGGAGGGGGGTGCGCCGGTCCGCCTGCGGCTCGTCGGCACGCTCTGGGACAGCGTCTTCCAGGGCGAACTGCTGATGGCGGAGGAGGATCTGCTCGAGACCCTGCCGGTTTCGGAAGGCTACCGGCTCTTCCTCACCGCGTGGGAAGAGCCCCCCGAGGGCGAAGAAGCGCTTGCCGCAGCGGAAACGGAGGCAGCGGACATCATGGGCGGAGCGCTGCTCGACTACGGACCGGTTTCAACCTCCACCCGCGCCCGGCTCGCGGAGTTCCACCAGGTCGAGAACACCTACCTCTCCACCTTCCAGGCGCTCGGCGGCCTCGGGTTGCTGCTCGGGACCTTCGGCCTCGGGGCCGTGCTGCTGCGGAACGCGGATGAACGGCGGCAGGAGTGGGCGCTGCTGAGCGCGGCCGGCTATCGGCGGCGGGACTTTGCGGAGCTCGGCTTCTGGGAGAACGCACTCCTGCTCACCGCCGGGCTCGCCGCCGGCAGTGCCGCCGCTGTCATCGCGATCCTTCCGGTGCTCGGGCAGCGCGAGGCCGGCGGCAGCATCACCCTCCTGATGCTGCTCCTCGCGGGAATCCTCGCGTTCGGCCTGGGAGCGGGGGCACTCGCCGCCCGCGCCGCGGCCAACCGCCCGATCCTGGAGTCACTCCGCGCCGGCTGACGCATCGCTGATCGGCGATCAGAGTTTCGGATCCGGAGCCCTGGTGTCCGCCGCACCCTCCTGAAGCGCGAACAGGTGGGCGGTGGAGGCCGCGTGGCGGAATGTCCTCGCCTGGACGTAGTCGGTATCCGCGTACCACGCCTCGGCCGCAGCCTTGTCGGGGAACTCCAGGATCACCATCCGTCCGTCGAAACCATCGCCTTCGAGCGCGGTGACGGCGCCGCCGCGGGTCACGAAGCGGCCACCGTGCTTTTTCACGGTCGCCGGCGTGCGGTCGGTGTACTTCCGGTAGGTCTCGGGATCGTGAACGTCGATCATCGCGACGACATAGGCAGCCATGGCGTTTCCTTTCCGATGTGGAGTCTCCGGCGGGGGTCAGGCCGGACCAGCGCCAACGTCAGGTTTGGACAGAGGTGAGCGTGAGCACGCGCCCGCAGAGGCCTGGTCTGGCCCAGAGTCGGAGGTGCGGCGAAGACGGAGGGTGGAATCGGCGGGCTCCAGCACGGACGGGGTCCGCGTCGTGATCCCTCCCCGGGCCAGCGAGTCTATCCGGGGCCGTCCGGTGCGAGCCGGATACGATTTCGCCCCATGAGCCGTACCGCAATTCCCGCCGTTCTCGTCGTCCTCGCCGCCCTCGCGCTTCCACCGGCAGCGCGGCCGCAGGCGGCCGATCCCCCGCGGGGGTTCCTCGCCGGTCAGTGGGAGGAACAGCGGGAGATCGAAGAGCGGTTCCGGGCCATCCCCGACCCGGCGCGGCTCCGGGAGTACATGGAGTACATGTCCGGAGAACCGCACATCGGCGGATTCGGATACGGCAGCAAGCGGGTGGCCGACTACGCGCTCGAGAAGTTCCTCTCCTTCGGGCTCGACGCCGCGATCGAGGAGACCGAGGCGCTCATGCCGCTCCCGACGGACCGGCACGTCGAGGTGCTGGGCCCGGAGCCCTACACCCTGCGGCTGGCGGAACTCGGGATCCCCGAGGACGCGGACTCCTCGGACCCGGGGCAGCTCCCCACCTTCAACCCGTACGCGGCGGACGGAGACGTGACCGGAGAGGTGGTCTACGTCAACTACGGCATTCCCGAGGACTACGAGAAGCTCGCGGAACTGGGCATCTCGGTGGAAGGGAAGATCGTCCTGGCCCGCTATGGACGAAGCTGGCGCGGCATCAAGGCGAAACTCGCCCAGGAGAACGGAGCGCTGGGCGCGCTGCTCTATTCCGATCCGAAGGAGGACGGCTACTACCTGGGGCCCACCTATCCGGAAGGCCCCTATCGGCCCAAGTGGGGGGTCCAGCGCGGCTCCATCCTGGACATGCCCGTCCATCCCGGCGACCCGCTCACCCCGGGTTGGGGCGCCACGGAGGACCGGGAGAAGCTGACCCGCGAGACGGCCCGGACGCTGGTCAAGATTCCCGTCCTGCCGATCTCCTGGGGCGACGCCCTCCCGATCCTCGAGCAGCTCCGGGGCGCCGTAGCGCCGGACGACGACTGGAAGGGAGCCCTTCCCATCACCTACCACATCGGTCCCGGGCCGGTGAGTGTCCGGATGCGAACCGCCTACGACTGGCAGGTGCGTCGCATCTACAACGTGATCGCCCGCATCGAGGGCTCCACCTACCCGGATGAATGGATTGTCCACGGCAACCACCACGACGCCTGGTGCAACGGCGCCAGCGACCCGATCAGCGGCGCGGTCCAGCTCATGGAGACGGCCCGCGGCTTCGGCGAGTTGCTGAAGGCGGGAATCCGCCCCCGGCGCACGGTCGTGTTCGCACTCTGGGATGCCGAGGAGTGGGGTCTTCTCGGCTCCACCGAGTGGGCGGAGACGCACCGGGACGACCTCGGCGAGAAGGGCGTCGCCTACATCAACACCGACAGCACCGGCAAGGGTTGGCTCGGTTTTGCGGGCAGCCACACGCTCGAGCGTTTCCTGAACGAGGTCGCCGGTGACATCGAGGATCCCGAGCGGGGGGTGAGCCTTTACGAGGCCGCGCGGGCGCGCCGCCTTGAAACCGCCGCGAACCCGGAGGCCCGCCGGGAGATCGAGCAGAGCGACGACCTGCGCCTCGCCGCCCTCGGGTCAGGCTCCGACTACACGGTCTTCATCGACCACCTGACGATGGCCTCCCTGAACCTCGGTATCGGCGGCGACAGCCCGGGCGGCGTCTATCACTCGAACTACGACTCCTTCCACTGGTACCTGAAGTTCTCGGATGCCGACTTCGTCTTCGGGCGCGCGCTCTCGCAGTTGGTCGGCACCGCCATGCTGCGGCTCGCGAACGCCGCGATCCTGCCGTTCGGTTTCACGGCGCTGGCGGACGCCATGGAGACCTACGTGGCGGAGATCCGCGAAACGCATGCGGCGATGGAGTCTTCCGAGGAGATCGACTTCGAGGCCATCGAGAGTGCTCTCGATTCGCTTCGCGGCGCGGGGCAGGGGTACGAGGAGACCCTCGCCAGCCTGGGCGGTGCCTCCGCGGAAGCGGTGCTCGGGAACGCCCGCATCTCCGAACTGAACCAGCTTCTCTACACCTCGGAGCGCCGGCTCGGCTATGACGAGGGTCTCCCCAACCGGGAGTGGTTCCGTCACCAGGTCTATGCACCCGGCTTTTACACGGGATACGGCGTGAAGACGATCCCCGGCGTCCGCGAAGGCATCGAGGAGGAAGAGTGGGAGGCGGCGCGCTTCTACGTGCGGGTGGTGAGCGAGGCGCTTTCTTCGCTCGCCGAACAGGTCGAGCAAGCGGAGCGAATCGTCGCCTCACTGCGCTGAGCAGGTCACGGGGCCGTGCGGCCCCGTGTCCCTGGGGAGACCCGAAGGACGGGGCTGAGGACTGCCCTCGGTGCGGAAGTTCCTCGCCTTCGCCGCCGTCTATCTGATCTGGGGTTCCACCTATCTCGCGATCGGGGTCGGGGTGCGGGACATCCCGCCGTTCCTGATGGCGGGGGTCCGTTTCTTCACCGCCGGCACGATCCTCTTCGGGTTCGCACGGCGCGGCGAGGCGCCGCTCACCCGGCGGGAGTGGGCGGAGGCCGCGCTGGCGGGGGTCCTGTTCTTCACCGCCGCGCACGGGCTCGGCCACTGGGCCCAGGTCCGCATTCCATCGGGCGCCGCGGCGGTGCTGGTGGCGACGGTGGTCTTCTGGATCGCCGGGTTCGACGCGGCGTTCGTGGCCCGAAGGCGTCCCTCACTCGTCGCGATCCTCTGCACCGTCACCGGTTTTTCCGGAGTCGTGGTGCTGGTCGCACCCTGGCGCGCGGAGGCGGCGCTCGACCCCGCCGGGGTCATCGCAATGTTGCTCGGGCCGGTCGCCTGGGCCACGGCCAGCCTGTGGTCGCGTCGGCCTTCCATGCCGCGCTGCCTGCCGCTCTCGGCCGGGGCCCAGATGCTGGTGGGCGGTGCCGCGCTGCTGCTCCTGGGGACCGTGTCGGGTCAGTGGAGTCAGGTCACCCTCGCCGATGTCGGGGTCCCGGCGTTCGTGGCGCTCGCGTACCTCGTGGTTTTCGGGTCCATCGTGGCTTTCGTGGCCTATACCTGGCTTCTCACGCACGTGGAGCCGGCGCTCGCCGCCACCTACGCCTTCGTGAACCCGTTGATCGCGGTCCTGCTCGGCGGCGTGATCCTGGGTGAGGAGCTCTCACCGCGCGTCTGGCTGGCGCTCGCGCTGATCGTGGTACCGGTAGCGCTCCTGCAGTGGAACGAGGCGCGCACACGGTCGGCGCTCGCCGGCGGCGTGGGA
Source organism: Acidobacteriota bacterium (assembly GCA_009835985.1). Lineage (GTDB taxonomy): Bacteria > Acidobacteriota > Vicinamibacteria > Marinacidobacterales > Marinacidobacteraceae > Marinacidobacterium. The sequence continues at coordinate 21,439 of VXWI01000116.1, forward strand.
CGCCCCCCCGCGCCTCCACCCCGGAGCGCGCTGCATACCGCGGACGCGGCCGGTCGCCCCCGGCGCCCGAGCGTCCGGTGATCCGCCATCACGAAGCAGGAGAGGCCGTCAGAACGCCAGGGGGCGAAAATCGGGTATCAGGCCCGCTTCCACGAGGACGATCCAGTCCAGCAGGCGTTCCTCCCTCTCTGGCCAGGACTCGAGGCACAGCTTGAGGTAGTCCAGCACGGTCCCTGATTCCCCGCGCTGGAGCAGCGCCTTCGCGAGACTCATGTCCGGAGCCCCGGATCTTTCGATTGGCAACCGCCCGGTTCGGCCGGCGGCGAGGAGCCGCGTTCGCGCTTCTTCGAGGTCGTTCGCACCCAGGGCGAGATGACCCAGGACGAGGTTGCCGTAGTGAACGGGGTCTGCGCGGTCGCGAAGGTTGGGCGCGGCTTCGAGCATCGCGAGCGCGTGGACCCGGGCCTTTTGGGGATCGCCCGCGGCGAAGGCGGCCAGCGCGAGGTCCGGCAGCAGATCGACGCGCTCCGCCGCGCCGGAGAGATCGTGGGCGCGTTCGAAATGGACGAGCGCCCGGGCGGCGCCGGCCGGGTCGCGTCCTTCCGGAAAGCGCCGGGCCTCGCGCCATTCCAGTCCAGCCAGCTTCCGAGCCCACTCTGGGTTTGAGGGTTGGAGATCCTCCGCGCGCCGTAGCAGCGCCGCGGCGAGGGCCGTCTCGATCGAGGCGTGGAAGCCGGCGGCATGGCGGAGGATCGCGACATTGTCCGGTTCCTCCTGCACCAAGCGTTGCCACGTTCGCTTTGCTTCCAGGTAGCCGTCGGCGTCGAACATCGGACTGATGCGAGCGGGGCCGCTGCCCAGTACTGTGGACTCGGGCATGTTCCGGATGAACCAGAGGACATGCTTCGTGTGCCGGCGCGGATCGGCGCGGCGACCGGCGTAGTAGTAGCCCACGAGCTGTGCCCGCGCGGTGAGGTCTTGCGGGTTGTCCCGAAGCCGCACTTCGAGGGCCGCCGCCTCCGCGGCGCTCAGACCGCGGCCTTTCGTCGCCTCCTGGCCCAGGTCCTGAGGCCATGCCGGCGCCGCGGGACCGATCCCGATCGCGAAGGCGAAGGCAAGGAGGAACGCGCAGCCGGGCGGGACGAGCCTCCCGCCCGAGACGCCGGCCATCAGGTCCTTCAGAATCGCAGATGACGGCTGAAGTCGGGCGTCCGGCCTCCTTCGATGAGCGCGATCCAGTTCTTCAGGCTGGCCTGGCCCATCTCCCAGAAGTCCAGACACAGCGCCAGGTATCGCAACACCGTCTGCGTTTCTCCCCGTTCCAGCAGATCCCTGGCGAGGGCCATGTCGGGGCCGAAGGAGTTCAACTGGGGGGACCCTGGCGTCCGGCCGGCGGCGAGCAGGTACTGAGCCGCGCCGCGGAGGTCGCCGTCCGCAAGCGCGACCCTGCCCAGGACCAGGTTCCCGTAGTGGACCCGATTCCCGCGGTTCCAGTCGTCCGGGATATCCGCCAGCATCGTCTCCGCGTAGGTGCGCGCCTTGTCCGTGTCACCGATCACGAACGCCGCCATGGCCAGTTCCGGGAGGAGCGGGCCGCGGCCCGACGCTTCGGACAACGCATAGGCGCGCTCGAAGTCCGCGAGCGCGCGCTCGGCGAGCGCCGCGTCCCAACCCTCGGGGAACTGTCGTGCTTCCCGCCAATGAATCTGGCCCAGTTCCCGGGCCCACTCGGCACTCGACGGTTCGACATCCTCCGCCCGCATCAGGAGTTCGGCGGAGAACGTCTCATCGGACAGGGTAAAGAAGGCGGCAGCGTGCCGCAGGAGGGTGACGTTGCGCGGCTCGCTTTCGATCTGCTGCAGCCAGGCTTCCTTTGCCGCGGCGAAGCCTTCGGGGTCCAGCACGGGCATGATCTGTGCTTCGGGTCCCTCGAGCACCTCTGCCTCCGGCGCGTTCCGGATGAACCACAGGATGTGTCCGGCCCTTCGGGAGGGATCGGTCCGGTGGTGGCGAAAGTAGTACCCCAGGAGCCGCGCCCGCGCGTTCAGGTCCTCCGGGTTCGCCGCGAGGCCCCGTTCCAGTTCGGCGGCCTCCGCCGCCGTGAGGTCCCAGCCCTTCAGCGCCTCCTGCCGCAGGTCCTCGGTGAGGCCCGGGGATCCGAACCACAGGAGCGCCGCGAGAGCGCCGAAGAGAAACAGACGGTGAACCGGCATGGCGCACCTCCTCGAGAGGGTTGCGAATGGAAAGCAAGCAAACGACGAGCCATCCGCAACCGCCCGCGTGCCCCGTTGGAGAGTCGGGGCGCGGGCTAAGCTGCCGGCGCGAATGAGCCGAGCCTGCGCTGTTCTCGTGCTCGGATGGCTGGCCGCCACGGTTCCGGGCAGCGCCGCTGTTGCCACGGCTGCACCCGCTCAGGCAGCGCAGCGACCCGATGTGGAGTCGCGCGAGATCACCGGCCGGGTCGTGAACAGCGTCACCGGCGAAGCGGTCGCCGGCGCGACGGTCGCCGCCGGCGGCAGGACCGCCACCACTGGCGACGACGGCTCCTTCGCACTGGCCGTCGGCGCGACGGCCCGTGCCGTATCCGCCGCGGCGCCGGGCTACTTCGAGAACGTGGTGCCGCTTCCGGGCGAAGGCCCGGTCCTGATCGAGCTCCTCCCACGGACGTTCGAAGAGGAAGCCGTCGAGGTGACGGCCGAGGCGCCCGAGCTGGAACGCCCGGCGGCGACCCGGGTAGCGCCCGATGAGGTCCTCGAGACCGCCGGCACGGTGGACAACATCTTCCGGGCGCTGGCGACGCTGCCCGGGGTGACGCCCACCACGGACTTCGGCAGCTTCCTCTCCGTGCGCGGCGGCACTCCCGACCAGAACCTCACCCTGATGGACGGCGTGGAGATCCACAACCCCTACCGGCTTTTCGGGCTGGTGAGCGCCTTCAACCCGGAGACCGTCTCCGATTTCTCGCTGGCCGCCGGCGGCTTCGGCGCCCAGTACGGGGACCGCCTCTCCTCGCTGCTGGTGGTGCGCAACCGGCCCGGCGAACGCGCCTTCGGGGGAACCTCGTCGCTGAGCATCACCGACGGCAACCTGGTGTTCGAGGGACCGCTCCCGGGGGGCGGCTCGTGGCTCGCGACCGCCCGGCGCACCTACTACGACGTGATCGTCGGCAGGGTGCTGGACCAGGACTTCCCCTCGTTCGAGGACTTCCAGTTGCGGGCGGACTGGGAGTTCGGGCCGGGACACCGGCTGTCGCTCGTGGGACTCTCGAGCCGCGAGGACACGGACTTCAACTTCACCGAGGACGAGGGCGAGGAGGCCGGCGAGCGCGTGGACTTCCTCGGGGACATCGGAAACGAACTGGGCGCGGCCCGTTTCGATGCCCTGCTCTCGGACCGGGTGACGGCCACCACGATCCTCTCCTGGTACCGCAACACCGAAGTGCTGGACTTCGACGCGGAGATCTTCACCGAGAACCGGGTCGTGAACGTCGAGGACCCCGAACAGCAGGACCTGCCGACCCGCATCGCGTTCGAGCGCGAGCGGGCGGTGCGCGACCTCTCCCTCCGCCAGGAGGTCGGAATCCAGTTCGGCGCGCGGCACTTCCTGGAGACCGGCTTCGAGCTCCACGGACTCGAGTCGTCGCTCGACCAGGTCATCCAGGGTCCCCGGAACGAGAGCGCGGCCAACCCGAGCAGCGTCCAGGGCGGAGCGGCGCTGCCGGACCTGCTGGTCTCCGAGCATTCCGGCGTCCGCGGCGGCGCCTGGGTGCAGGACGCCTACCGGATGACGGACCGCTTTACCGTGGAGCCGGGGCTGCGTCTTGACTGGAGCACCCTGAACGGCCGGGCCACCCTCTCCCCGCGCTTCGCGGCGAGCTGGAGCCTCGGAGCCGGAGTGCAGGCGCGCGCCGCGGGCGGGCTCTACACCCAGAGCCCGGGCTGGGAGAAGCTGGTCTCCTCCGACTACCTGCTCGACCTGAATGCAATCGGCGACCTCCTCCACGAACAGGCCGTGCACGCCGTGGTGGGACTGGAGAAGGAGCTGGCGGGCGGGACCCGGCTCCGCGTCGAGGGGTACTGGAAGCGCTTCGACGACCTGCTGGTGGGGCGCCTCGAGACGGAGGCGGAAAGGCTGCGCCGGGTCGCCGACTACGACTTCCCGGCCGAGCTTGCCGGCAGCGTGCCGGAGGGCGCCCGGATCACCATCAACCCGGTGAACGAGGGCGCCGGCGTCGCACGCGGACTGGACGTGTACCTCGAGCGGCTCGATCCCGCGGCGCGGATCGCCGGATGGGTTTCCTACTCCTACGGCCGGGCCGAACGGGAGACCTACGGGCGGCGCTACCCGTTCGAGTACGACCGGCCCCACGCGCTGAACGTGGTGGGCCGCGTCGGGATCACCGAGTCGTGGAGCGTCGCCGCCACCGGGCGGCTGGCGAGCGGGTTCCCCTACACCCCGGCGGTCGGGGTGCGGGTCGCCGCGACGGAGGACGAACACGGGCGGCTGGTGCCGGAGACGGACGACGACGGGAACCTCGCCTACGCGGCGGATCTCGGCGGGCTCGACAACCTGCAGCGGGCGCGGCTCCCGCTCTACGCGCGGCTCGATCTCCGGCTCACCTACCGCCGCGGCCGCTGGTCGGCCTACGCCGAGGTGATCAACGCCCTGAACCGGCAAAACGGGGTGGCGATCGAGACCGAGGTAGTCCCGAACCCGGGCGGGGACGTTCCCACGGTCGAGGAAATCCCCAGCTTCGGCTTTCCCCGGGTTCCGACGGTGGGCGTCCGCGTGCGGTTCTGATTCGCCCCCGCTCAGAGCCCGACGAAGTCGAGGGCCGGTGATCCGAATCCGGCGATCAGCAGGAGACTGACGCCTCCCACCACGGCGGCGGCGAAGAGCCCGAAGAGAAACGGGCGGAGGCCGATGCGGCGGAGGCCGGCGAAGCTCGTCTGCAGGCCCACCGCCGCCATGGCCACGAGCAGACAGGTTTCGGCCGCGTGGCGGAAGAACACCACCATCGCTCCCCAAGCCTCCGGATCGAGAAGACCGAACGGCCGGTCCCCCTGATCGCCGAGCGTGCGGAGGGCGGAGCACGCCGCGAACCCGACCACGAACCACGGAATCATGCGCAGCCAGCCGCGGACGCCGGGAGTGTCCACCGACCGGGTTTCGCCGAAGAGGATGCCGGCGAGCGGGATCAACGCCAGCATCGAGAGGTTCCGCACCAGTTTGGTGACGGTGGCGACATCGAGCGCCAGCGGAGCGCCGTACTGGGTCTGGTACATCGCGCCGGCCCCGGCGACCTGGGCGGTCTCATGAATGGACGCCCCGAGGAAGAGTCCCGCGAGTTCCGGCTCGCCGCCAAAGATCGCGTGCGCGAGGACCGGGTACCCGAACATGGCCGCGATCCCGAACAGCGTGATGCAGGAAATGGCGTAGGTGACCTCGGCTTGCCGGGCCCGGATGAGGGGCGCGGTCGCGACGATCGCAGTGGCTCCGCAGATGCTCGTGCCGGCAGCGATCAGTCCGGCCAGGGTCCGCGAAAGCCCGAGGCGCGGTCCCACCAGCCGGACCACGCTGACGCCGGCGGCGATCGCAATGACGACGAAGGGCAGGGCCGCCAGGGTGAACTTGCCGGCGGCGAGGAGGCTCAGGCGGAAGCCGAGCAACACGATGCCGAGACGCAGGATCGTGGTCGAGGCAAATCGCAGTCCCGGCGCCGCTGCCTGCACCCGAGCGGAGGCATTTGCGACGACCATCCCGAGGACGATGGCCAGCATGATCGGGCTGATCGGGGTGCCGGCGACGCCGAGCAGCGACTCCGCGATCCACTGCGCGCACACCGTGGCGGTTGCCGCGACCAGAGCCGCCAACGCGAGTCCGATCCAGAAAGCGGGTGATCGCATGGTGCGCCGGGTCGCGCCCCGCTTCAGGGCCGCGGCCCGCCCTCCTCGTCGGGCGGACCGGGCACGGCGGCCTGTCCGGCGGGGTTGCCAACGCCGAACGTGCGCGCCGGAAGGGCGGCCTCGGCGCGACGGGGGCCGTTCGTCATGGGGAGTCCTCCGGGGTCCGATGGTATGTTCGGGAACCGCTACGGCAAAGGAGAAGACGCATGCATCGAAGGGCTTTCCTGGCCGCAACCGGCGGCGCGCTGACCGCGCTCCATGCCGATGCGGAAGAGCGGATCGGCAAGGCAGTGGTGCGGCTCGGCGCCCGGAGTGCGCAGGAAGCGGCGCAGGACGAGGATTTCTGGTTCCGGGTACGGGAGGCGTTCACCATTGACCGCAACCACATCAACCTGAACTCGGGCAGCGTGAGCCCCGCCCCGATCACGGTCCAGCGGGCAATGGACCAGTACTGGGACATCATCAACATGGGTCCGTCGCTCTACGTGGACGAACTGCTTGGACCCCGGATCGATGTGGCGCGGCGCCGACTGGCGGCCACCTTCGGCTGCGGGACCGACGAGATCGCCTTCACCCGGAACGCGAGCGAGGCGATGGAGATCGTGCAGTTCGGGCTTCCGCTCGCGGCCGGGGACGAGGTGCTCACCACCACCCAGGACTACCCGCGGATGCTCATGACCTTCCGCCAGCGCGAGCGGCGGGACGGGATCGTCCTGCGCACCGTCCCGTACCCCACACCGCCGGAGGACCTTTCGGAACTGACCGGGATCCTGGAACGCGCGATCACCCCGAGAACGAAGCTGTTGCTGATCTGCCACACCACCTTCACCACCGGGCAGATCTTCCCGGTGCGCGAGATCTGCCGGATGGCGCGCCGCCACGGGATCGAGACCCTCGTGGACGGCGCCCACGGCTTCGCGCACTTCCCCTTCACCCGCGACGACCTCGACTGCGACTACTACGGGACGAGCCTCCACAAGTGGCTCTTCGCGCCCGTCGGCACCGGGTTCCTCTACGTCCGGAAGGAGAAGATCCCCAAGGTGTGGCCGCTGATGAGCGCTCCCGAAAGCCAGGACGACGACATCCGGAAGTTCGAGCAGATCGGGACGAACCCGATCGCGGTCCGGGGCCCGATCACCGAGGCCGTGACCTTCCACGAGGGCCTCGGCGCCGAGCGGAAGGCGGAGCGCCTCGTGTACCTGCGGCGCCGCTGGGCCGAGCGGGTGAAGGAACTCCCCCGCGTCCAGGTGCTGAACCCGCCGGACATCAACCAGGCCTGCGGGATCGGCGCGATGCGGATCGAGGGGGTGGACTCGGGCGCGCTCACCGATTTCCTCGAGGAGAAGTACCGCATCCACGTCCGGCCCCGTTTCGTGCGCGGCGAGTTCGACTGCATCCGGGTCTCGCCGAGCGTCTTCACCACGGTCGAGGAGATCGACCTCTTCGCTGCCGGGATCGAAGATGCGGCCCGGAACGGGGTGTCGGCGTGAGCTCGGGAGACGGCGTCCGCAGGCGCGAGTTCCTGAAGGGCGCGGTGGCGGCGCTGCCGGCGGCTGCGGCCTGTGGCGGCGCCCCGGAGAGCCCGGGGCCGGAAACCCAGGCGCCCGCTGCGTCCAGGCCCCTGTCCGCCGGGGTCGGGCTCTGGGGCCAGGATCTGGGTCTTGGCGAAGCGTTTTCCGACTCCGCCTACGCTGCCGAAGCGCGGAGCGAGGTCGAGATCTATGTGCAAAAGTGTGCGGATCACGGCGTGTCGCGGGTCTTCGCGCCCGGAGCCTCCCGGGAGTTGGTCGAGGCCGGCAATGCGGCCGGGGTCGAGGTTCACCCCTACAAGGCGGTCGCTTCCCACGGAGGAGTTCGGATGCGCCCGGCGTGGTCCTCGCTCTTCATGGTGCCGCGTTTTGGGACCAAGGCCGGACGCGACACCCTGAACGCCCATCGCACGATCTGGAGCCACCCCCAGCGAAGCGAGAGCCTGAGCGCCTTCCTGCGTGATCATCCCGAGCACCGTCACCGGAACCGGACGCTCACCGACGAGATGAAGAACTACGAGCGGGTGTTCCTCAGTCCGGGGCTTCCCGAGGGCCGCGCCGAGGAAGGGAGGGCGTTCTCGGAACTCCTCTCCCGGAGCGGCGGACGCGGCATCCAGGCCGAGTTCGTCTCGATCAACGAGGACGAGAACGGCGTCACCACCGACGGATACGAGGACTCCATCGCCGGCGCTTTCCGCGAGGCCACCGGACGCGACCCCTTCCAGTTGCCGAACGACGATCCCGAGTGGGTGCAGTTCCGCGCCGACCGCTGGACCGACATGGTCCGGGACATCCGGGATGCGGTCAAGTCGGTCCGGTCCGACGCCGTCTTCACGATCACGGTCATCAACCAGGACCCGGGCGGCTACGTCCCGCGGATCCAGGACTGGCCGGCCTGGGTGGAACAGGGACTCTGCGACGAGATGCACCTCTGGTTCCGGTCCACGACCGACATGGCGAGCATCGAACGGCATTGCCGGCACTTCGTGGACACGGTGGCCGGCCGGGTGCCGACGATGGCGGAGTTCTCCTGTTACCACCCGGGAAGCCTCCAGACACCGGAGGCCATGATGGAGGCCGCCCGCATCGCGCGGGGCGCCGGGATGGACGGGCTCGGGATCTACCGGAGCCACGCGGTGGAACAACTCGGGTTCTGGCCGCTCCTGGAGGCGATGACGCAGCTCTAGTGCCGCCGGGTCAGTCGCTCCGGGGTTCGAGCGCGAAGAGCGTGCCGTCCTGGGTGCCGAAGACGATCCGTCCGCCCGCGACCGCGGGAGAACCCATGATCGCGGCGCCGGCGTGGAACTCCGAGAGCTTCTCGCCGGTCTCGAGGTCGAGCACGTAGAGCCGGCCGTCCGCGTTCCCTACGTACACCCGGTCCCCGGCCACCGCGGGCGACGAGTCGAATCGGGCGCGGGCGCGGAAGGTCCAGCGGGCCTCCCCCGTCTGCCGGTCGAGGGCGTGGATGAGCTTGTCCCGGCCGGCGGCGATCACCAGGTCGTCCGCGAGCGCCGCCGAGGCGTAGAACGGGAAATGGCGTTCCGGATGCTCGTAACGCCAGCGCAGCCCGCCAGCGCCGACGTCGACCGCCAGCACTTCGTTGTTGAAGGTGCCGTAGTAGAGCGTCCCGTCCGCGATTGCGGGGGAGGCGGCCGTGTAGGCGCCGGAATCGAAGCGAAGCATCTCGGTCCCGTCGGTGATGCGCACCCCACGAAGCACTGCGTCGCACCCCGTCACCCAGGCGAGACCGTCGTGGCGTCCCGGGGTGGCGTGCACGGGCCCTTCGGTCTGGAGCGACCAGCGCGCCTTGCCCGTCGTGCGGTCCACGCCGTAGAAGTGCTCGTCGTAGCTACCGATGAGCACGAGGTCACCGGCCACCACCGGCGACGACTTGATCTCGGCGCCGGTCGGAAAACGCCAGCGGGGCTCTCCCGAGTCGGTGTCCAGCGCGTGCAGAACCCCGAGCAGATCGCCGACGTACACCGTGTTCCCGGCGACGGCCGGAGACGACTCGCCGAATCGGTCCTCCTCGAACTCGCCGGCGTCAGCTTCCCCGGCCCCGGGGCGGTACCGCCAGGCTTCCGCGCCGTCCTCGAGGTTCAGCTTCACGAGTACGCCCGGGAGCGAGGTCGCGTAGACGAATCCGCCGGCAATGGCGGGCGAGGACTCCACCGAGAAGCCGAGCGGCACGCTCCACTTCAGTGCGAGGTCGTCGCCGAGCGGCGCCGCAGCAATGCCGGTGAGCGCAGCGTCCCGGCGGAACTGCGGCCAGTCGTCACCGTCCTGCGCGGCGGCGCCCGCGGCCAGCGACAGCGCGAGGAGCGGGAGGACGAGTCGGCGTTTCATGCCACAGCGGAACGATAGACGGCGAGGGCGCCCGCGGCATCGAAAGGACGCGGATTGAAGCGGCCGGTCCACTCGGTGGAGGCCTCTTCCGCGAGCGCCGGCAGGTCCCGGACCTGCAGCCTTTCGCCGGCGAAGTCCCGCGGCAAGGCCGCCATGGCGATCCAGGCGTCGAGCCGGCTCGCGAGGGCGTCCGCGGGATCGTCTCCCGGCGCGATCCCGGCGGCGCGAAGCAGATCGCGATAGGCCTCCCCCGCGGAGGACGCGTTCCAGCGAACGACCCGGGGCAGGGTGATGGCGAGCGCCCGGCCGTGAGCCACGTCGAAGCGCCGGGTCAGGGGATTCGCGCAGGCATGCGCCGCGCCCAGCATCGACCGCTCGATCGCGGCTCCGGCAAGGAAGGCGCCGCGTTGTATCTCCTCCCAGGCGGTGGCGGTGGCGGGACCGGCGGTGACGAGCGGAAACGCCCGGCTCAGCAGTGCGAAGGCGCGGTGACTGAGGCCCACCGACTCATCGGTCCGCCCGGACGTCACCGCCGTTTCCACCGCATGGGCGATGGAATCGAAGCCGGTCGCCGCAATCACCTCCGCGGGCGCCGAGGGAAGGAGGGCCGGATCCAGGATCACGTCCCGGAACATCGCGGAAGGCGCCCCGCAGGCGAGCTTCTGGTGATCCCGGTCCCGCGAAATCAGGGCGTAGGACTGGGCCTCGCTCCCGGTGCCGGCGGTCGTTGGGACTCCGATGAGCGGCGGAAGCGGTTGAGGGCATTTGTCGTACCCCCGGTAGTCCTCCATCCGGCCGCCGCCCGCCAGGAGAAACCCCGCCCCCTTGGCCACATCCAGTGAACTTCCTCCGCCCACCCCGACGAGCGAATCGGCGCGCATGGCGCCGGCTGCCTCGGCTGCCCGGGCCACGTCCGACTCGGTGGGGTTTTCGGCGAAATCGGAGAAGACCTTCACCAGCACGCCGGCTTTCTCGAGGCTTGCCCGGGCCCGGCCCGTGATGCCGGCCGCCGCGATGCCGGGGTCCGAGGTGATCAGGGCGCGGCGAACGCCGCGTTCACGAGCGGCGGCTCCGAGGTCGGAGAGGGCTCCGCTTCCGGAACGGACGAGCGGCGACGGACCGGTCGGAAGACGCCAGCTTCGAGACAAGGGACCGATCAGTGCGGATCAGTCGGCACCCGGATTAACAGCCGGTGGCCAAACCCGCGCGGCGTTCAAGCGGCGATGCATCCCGGCTGAACCGCCCGCTTCGCGGTGCTCTGCGTTGCGTTTCGGTCGAAATACACCCGGATTCCTCCCTCACGCGCCTTGTCAGCCGGGCGCCTCACCGCTCTCGGCGCTCACGCGGGTTTCCCCACAGGCTGTTACGCGCGCCCTCGGTGGCCCCGTCCTGCTCCTCGAGGGCGAACAGCTGGTTGTGGCTCGCGATGTAGAGGACGCCGTTCGCCGGAACGGCGCTGGAATAGACCGAGCCGCCCATGTTCATTTCGGCGATGACCTCCTCGGCCGGGCCCGGCCGGAGCACGACGATGTCGCCGTCCTCGTCCCCCAGGTAGAGCTTGTCGTCGGCGATGACCGGCGATCCCCAGACGGCCGCGAAGGTGTCGTGTACCCAGAGCGGTTCCCCGGTCTCGGTGTCGAGGGCGTGGAGGAAGCCGGAGAAGTCGGGCAAATAGAAGATGCCGTCCTTGAGCGCGCCGGTGGAGATGCTGCGGCGGATCGCGTCGTAGTGCCAGAGGCGGCCGGTCTCGGTGATGTCGCCCCGCCTGGTGGCGTCGATGGCATAGAGATGGCCGACTCCCTCACCATGCTCCGGATCCTGTCCGTTGGCGATGTAGAGCCGGTCGCCCGCGATGACCGGAGTGGAGATGACGTTGTTCCGCGTGCGCGGCCAGGCCGAGTCCTTGGGATTCGTGTCGAACCACCAGAGCGTCTCGCCGCTTCCGGCTTCGTACCCCCGGACCCAGCCGTCCCCTTCGCCCATGACGACCTGGGTCACGCCGCCCACTTCGGCCACGCCGGCGGCGGACCACTGCCCGTGCAGGATGTTCTCCCCGACCTGGTTCGCCTCCCAGACGAGCTCTCCGGTCTCCTTGTCCACCGCGATGATCGCGGGGGCGGACGGCGAAGGGAGGTTCACGTGGCTCTCGTCGTGGCCGTTCGAGGTGTTCACGAAGATGAGGTTCCCGTGGACGACCGGGTTCGAGTTCGACATGTTGTGGGGGAAGGAGCCGAGCTCCTCCATCATGTCGAGCCGCCAGATGACGTCTCCGTCGGTCGGGGATTGGCGCACTTCGTCGGTCACCGGTCCGTCATTGCCGTTGGCCATGCCATGGACATCGAGGGCCAGCAGTTCGCCTCGGTTCGTCACGTAGTAGAGGCGGTCGCCCTCCACCAGCGGCGACGAGCAGATCCCCTGGTACGGCCAGTCGTTCACCCGGCCGGAGACGAGCTTGTCCGAGACCATCTGCCAGAGGAATTCTCCCGTCGCGGCATCGAAGGCGAGGAGGATTCCCTTGTCGCCCACGACTTCCTGGTCGTAGAGAGCCTCGTTGTTGGTGCCGACGAAGATCCGGCCTCCCGCCACTACCGGGTTCCCGTAGGTCTGCGAACCGAGCGCCGCCACCCAACGCACGTTGCGGCCGCTGTTCACGTCCCATTCGGAGGGGAGCCGGGCGGGGCTGTCGGAGACCATGTTCCGGTCCGGAGTTCCACCCCACATCGGCCAGTCCTGGGCGCTGGCGCCGGCGGCGGCCAGGAGGAGCAGAACGAGTCCCGTCGGGACGACTTCCCGCCCTTTCCTGCGTTGCACCGCTGAATTCAATCGCGACATGGAGCGTTTCTCCCGGCGGCTCGCCGTGCACTTCGTTCCGGGAACCATGGCGGGGCGCGAGTCTAGCGGACCGTTGGCGGGAGAAAACGCCGCGCGTTAGGCAAACCGCGCGCCAGCGAACAGAATACGGGGCCATCGTGCGCAAGTCCCTGCGTCCCGGCATCTCCGGGGCCGCTCTCGCCGCCGGAATCGCTGTCCTGACCGTTGCGGGGCCGGTCTCCGCGGCCCAGTCCGCCTCCGGCCCGTCCGCGGCGGAACCATCTGCGCCGGCGAACTGGTCCGCCAACTGGCCGGCGTGGCGCGGGCCCACCGCGAACGGCGTTTCCACCGAGACCGGCCTGCCCGTCCGTTTCGACCCGGACGCGAACGGACTCTGGAAGACGGCGACCCCGGGCGAGGGGCATTCGTCGCCGGTCGTCTGGGACCAACTCGTCTTCGTCTCGGCCGCCATCGCTGGCGATCCGATCCCCGGGCGGGAGCCGCCGGTGCACATCCGGAACGGTGAGGTCTACCTGCACGGCGGGAGCACGGCCGGGGACCTCCATCACACCCTGCTGGCGCTCGCCTACGACGCGCGCACGGGACGGGAAGTGTGGCGGCGGACGGTCCACGACGGCCCGGTCTACGACAACCGGTACCGGAGCAACACCTACGCCTCGCTGACCGCGATCGCCGACGGGGAGCGCGTCTACTTCTCTTTCGGCAACCAGGGCCTGTTCGCCTTCACGCTGGACGGGGATCCGCTCTGGGCGACCGACCTGGGTGATTTCGGCGTCTGGGGGCTCGGGCACGGGATCAATCCGGTGCTGTACGGCGAGACCTTGATCCTCGTCCACGACAACGACGACGGCGAGGGCTCGCGCATCTTCGGGGTGGACCGCAGCAGCGGGGAGATCGCCTGGAGCACCGAGCGGCACGCGCGAAAAGGCTGGGCGACCCCGGCGCTGCTGCCGGTCGGGGGCATGACCCAGCTCTTCGTACCCGGGTACCACTTCCTCGGCGCCTACGACGCCGGGAACGGCGTCGAGCTGTGGCGGACCGCACCGTTCGAGGACTCGGCCCCCGTGCACACCCCGGTCCACCAACCCCTCGGGGACGGCCGCCTCGTCTTCGTCTCGACGGGCTATCCCGGCAAGGAAATGCGGGCCCTCGAAGTGCTGCCGGGCGTCGAACCGCGCGTTCGCTGGACCTACGAGCGGGGGACCGGATACCTCCCCTCGGCGCTCCTCTACCAGGGCATCCTGTTCTTCCTGTCGGATGGGGGCGTGATCACCGCGCTCGATCCGGAGGACGGTTCGCTCCATTTCCAGGCGCGGCCCACGAACCCGGGCCGCTACAACTCCTCGCCGGTCGGGTACGAGGGACAGGTCCTGATCGGCAGCCTGGAGGGCGACCTGACGGTCTTCCGGGCCGAGGCGGAGTTCGAGATCGTTGCCGAGAGTTCCCTGCCGGAAGCGATCTGGGCCTCTCCGGCCATCGCGGGCGGGATCCTGTTCGTGCGCGGCGTGGACCACCTCTACGCGTTCCGCGGCCCCGGCGCGGGCGAGACGACGCCTCCCCAGTGACACGCTCGCCGGATCGCGCCCTCGGGATCGGGATCCTGGTGTCTCTTTGTCTCGCGACCGCCGGGGCCGCCCAGGATCCGGCGGCGGGCTGGCCGCAGTGGCGCGGCCCCGACGGGCGCGCCCGGGCGGAGTCCGACGCTCCGCTCCGCTGGAGTGTGGACGAGAACGTCGTCTGGAAGGCATCGGTCGAGGGCCGAGGCCATTCGTCGCCCATCGTGGTCGGGGACCTGGTCTTCCTGACCAGCGCGATCTCCGGCGAGAAGGTGCCCGGGCACGGGGCAGTCATCCATTTCATCGGGAGCGAGGAGTTCCTGCACCCCGACAGCCTGGGTGCCGACCAGCGTCTGGATGTGCTGCTGCTGGCGCTCGACCGACACGACGGGTCGGTGCGCTGGCGGCGGGTGGTGCGCGCCGGCGCACTCCCCTACGACAACCGCCACCGGATCAGTTCCTACGCGAATCCCACTCCGGCGAGCGACGGCGAGCGGATCATCGCCTGGTTCGGGACACAGGGTCTCCATGCGTTCGACCTCGACGGCGATCTCCTCTGGTCCGAGGATTTCGGCGGTGTCGGAACCCTGGGGATGGGAGTGGCGACGTCCCCCGTGCTCGCCACCGCGGCCGGACTGGTGGTGGTCCAGAACGACGTGGAGGGGGGCGACGGCTCCTTCATCGCGGCGCTGGACATCGCGACGGGAGCCATCCGCTGGCGGGTGGACCGGAGCCAACCCGCCGGCTGGGCGACGCCGATCGTGCTCGGCGCGCCGGGCGGCGATTCGCTCGTCGTCGCAATGGGCGTCGATGAGATCGTCGCCTACCGGACGGAGACGGGAGAAGAGCGGTGGCGGGTCGAAGGACTCCGGGGCAACGCGGCGCCCAGCCCGGTAGCGTCCGGCGACGGTCTCGTGTTTGCGGTCACGGGGTATCCGCGGAAGAACATCCTGGCGCTCGACCTCGAGGACGGGTCGCTGCGCTGGGATTACCGCAAGGGGCAGGGTTACGTCCCGTCTCCGATCTTCCATCGGGGGGCGCTCTACCTCGTCAGCGACGGCGGCATCCTGACCGCGCTCGACGGAAAGACCGGCGAAGTCATCTACGAGGGCGGACGAATGCCGCTACCGTCGAGATTCTTCTCCTCTCCGGTAGTGGCGGGCGAGCGCATCTACCTGACCAGCGAGGACGGAGACACCCACGTGATCCGTCCGGGGCCGCAATTCGAGGTCCTGGCGACCAACAGCCTGGACGAGCCGGTGATGGCCTCGCCGGCCGTCGTGGACGGCACGATCTATCTGCGGGGCGCCGAGCATCTGTATGCGATCGGCGGACCGGCGGCAACCACCGGCTCGCAGCCTTGAGGCCCGCAGCGCCCCGGCGCGGGAACCTCGATCCGGGCCTCGTCGTATCCGTACGAGCAGCGGCAGCGCATGAGGGCCGCCGGCATGTCCAGGGAGGCGCACCGATGAGTTTCCGAATTCCGAACCACGTCCGCACGAGCCCGGTTCGCCCGGTGGCGTTCGCGGCCGCCCTGTTTTCCATCGCGGTCGGCTGCGCGCCCCCGGCGCCCGACATCCCGAGCTACAGCGCCCGGGCCTTCTACGACACCGAACAGGTCTTCGGCGCGTCCTTCTCGGCCGACGAGACGCGCCTGCTGATGACCTCGGACCGGACCGGCGTGATGAACGTCTACGCGCAGCCGATTTCAGGCGGGGAACCCGAGGCGCTCACCACTTCGGATGCCGATGCGAACATGGGGGTCGCGTTCTTCCCGAACGACGACCGGATCCTGTTCACGGCCGACCAGGGTGGGAACGAACTGAACCACCTCTACGTCCGGGCCCCCGGTGGCACTCCCGAGGACATCACTCCCGGAGAGAACCTCAAGGCGGGCTTCAGCGGCTTCACCGCGGACGGGGGGCGGTTCTTCGTCACCACGAACGAACGGAACCCGCAGGCCTTCGATCTCTATGAGTACCGCGCGGAGGACCTGACCCGGCGCCTCGTCTTCGAGAATCCCGGGGGCTTCCAGCCCGGTCCGGTCAGCCCGGACGGCCGCTGGCTCGCGGTCACCAAAGCGCGGAACAACGCCGACAGCGACGTTTTCCTGGTGGATCTGGAGGACGCCTCCGCGGAGCCGCGCCACATCACCCCACACGAGGGAGACGCCTCCCACGGCCCGGTCAGCTTTGATCCCGACGTCAGCGAACTCCTCTACCGCACCGACGCCCATGGCGAGTTCGCGGAGGTGTGGGCCTACGACCTCGAGACGGGCGACCACCGGCCGGTGGTGCAGGCCGATTGGGACGTCTTCACCGTCTACTTCTCCGAGAAGGGCGCCTACCGGGTGAGCGCCGTGAACGTGGACGCTTCCACCGAGGTCACCGTGGTGGACACCCGGAGCGGCGAAACGGTCGAGTTTCCCGACGTGCCCGGGGGCGACGTCACCGGGGTGCGCTTTTCCCCGAGCGAGACGAAGCTGGCCTTCTACGTGAACAGCGACACCTCGCCATCGAACCTCTACGTCTGGGACCTCGAGACGGGAGAGCACCGTCGGCTCACCAACACGCTGAACCCCGAGATCGAGGAGGGCCACCTCGTGGACGGGGACGTGATCCGTTATCCGAGTTTCGACGGTCTCGAGATTCCGTCGGTCCTCTACCGCCCCCAGCAGGCGACGGCGAACTCACCGGTGCCGGCCCTCGTCTGGGTCCACGGAGGCCCGGGTGGCCAGAGCCGCAAGGGGTACCGGGCGCAGATCCAGCATCTCGTGAACAACGGGTATGCGGTGCTGGCGGTGAACAACCGGGGCTCCTCCGGTTACGGCAAGACGTTCTTCCACATGGACGACAAGCGCCACGGGGACGTGGACCTGAGGGACTGCGTCGAGGCCCGGACCTACCTCGAATCGCTGGACTGGGTGGACAACGGCCGTATCGGCATCATCGGCGGAAGCTACGGCGGCTACATGGTGGGCGCCGCACTCGCCTTCGAGCCGGAGGTCTTCGACGTGGGGGTCAACATCTTCGGGGTGATGAACTGGGTCCGGACGCTATCCAGCATCCCGCCCTGGTGGGGCGCGGCGCGCGATTCGCTCTACGCCGAGCTCGGAGATCCGGAGACCGATCTGGAGCGCCTCACCGCGATCTCCCCGCTGTTCCACGCGGAGAACATCGTGCGGCCGCTCTTCGTGGTCCAAGGCGCCAACGACCCGCGGGTGCTCCAGGTCGAGAGCGACGAGATCGTGGAGGCGGTGCGGGCGAACGGCGTGCCGGTGGAGTACGTCATCTTCCCGGACGAGGGACACGGTTTCCGGAACCGGGACAACCGCATCGAGAGCGCCGACCGCATCCTGGGTTTCCTCGATACATACCTCGGGACCGACTGATTCGGAAACGGCGGGGCTTCGCCCTTCCGTGGGAACGGCGAGGGCCGTACAGTTCGGTTTCCATGTGGTTCGACCGCCTTCTCCCCTGCATCTTCCTCGGGGTGGCCGCCGCGGGCAGCGGCTCCGAATGGGACCGGTTCCGCGGCCCCAACGGCACCGGCATCGGCCCTGACGGTGAACTCCCGGTCGTCTTCGGGCCCGACCAGGCGCTGATCTTCCGCACGCCGCTTCCCCCGGGCCACTCCTCGCCGATCCTTGCGGGCGGCCGGGTGCATCTGACGGCATTCGCCGAAGACGAGTTCCTGACCATCGCGCTCGATCCCGAGACCGGCAAGGAGCTGTGGCGCGCAGTGGCGAAGCGGGAGCGGGTGACCGAAGTGGATTCCCGGAACAATGCCGCTTCTCCAAGCGTGGCGGCGACCGACGACGGGGTGTATGCGTTCTTCCCGGATCTCGGGCTCATCGGCTACGACGGCGAGGGCAGGGAAGCGTGGCGGCAGCCGCTCGGCCCCTTCGACAACTACTACGGGATGGGGGCGTCCCCCATCCTCGCCGGAGACGCCGTGGTGCTGGTGCTGGACCAGAACCTCAACTCGGAGATCGTTGCGTTCGATCGGGCGAACGGGGAGGTTCTCTGGCGGACGGCGAGACCGGAGGCCACCAGCGGCCACTCGACGCCGGTCCTGCGGGAGGCGGCGGACGGGCTCGAGATCCTGGCGCCGGGGAGCTTCCTCCTCACCGCCTACGGCGTCACCGACGGGGCCGCCCGCTGGTGGGTCCGGGGACTGCCCTGGGAGATGAAATCCACCCCGCTGCTCGAGGGAGACCTGGTCTACGTGAACGGCTACGGGGCACCGGTGAACCAGCCCGGCAACCAGATCACCCCGCCGACGTTCGCCGAGGCGCTCGAAGCCTCTGACTCCAATGGCGACGGCGTGCTCGGACGCGAGGAAGCCGCGGGACATTCCGACTTCTGGTTCGACGTGATCGACCTCAGCAGCAATGGACTGCTCGAGGCCAGCGACTGGGCCTACTACGAAGCCGTCCTGTCTTCCCAGAACGGCGTCCTGGCGATCCGGCCGGGCGCCCCCGGCGAGGCCGGCGACCTGACCGAGCCGAACACGGTCTGGAGCTACCGCCGGCGGGTTCCGCAGCTCCCCTCCCCGCTGCTCTACGGCGGCGTCCTCTACATGGTCAACGACGGGGGGATCGTCACCGCCCTGGATCCCTCGAGCGGGGAGATGCTCTCCCAGAACCGCCTCCAGGGGGCCGTGGATGCCTACTACGCGTCCCCGGTGGCGGCCGACGGCAAGATCTACTTCGTGAGCGAACTGGGGCTCGCGGCCGTGGTGCGCCCCCTCGATCCGGGCGAGACGACCGCGGAACTCGACGTCGTCCAGGTCAATCCGCTCGGGGAAGCGGTCTACGCCACCCCCGCGATCGCCCCCTCGCGCCTCTACATCCGGACCGTCGAGGCGCTCTATGCCTTCGGGCCGGAATAGCGCCCGGTCCGGATACCGACAAGCTCCCGGCCCTTACCTGGTCGCGGTGAAGGCGATGACCGGCGGGTTCTCCAGGAAGTCGTCCCAGAAGGGGTTACCCCGCTCGGCGGGGTCGAGCGAAACGCCAAGCCAGCGGAAATCCTTGAATCCCGCCTCCCGAAAGGAGTCGGCATACGTCTCCGGGCTCAGGAAAACGTTGTTGAACTCGAATTCTGTTCCGTCATTGTTTGTGAATCGATAGCGGATCGGGTCTCCCGCCTGAGGATCTGGAGGACCGGTCTTGAGGAAGCCGTACTTCCTCCAGGAGACCGTCCCACGCGGTGGATTCAACACGTTGTCGTTGAATCCGACGAGTCGTCCGCCGCGGCTCAAGGCGGCATGACAGACCTTGAGGAAACGAAGCAGCTTTGCGGCGCTTCCGGCGTAGTGCAGGAGGTACATGGCGACGACCAGGTCCACCGTGCCTTCGGGCTGGTATTCCGCCGCATCGCAGCAGACGTAGCGGCACCCGAGGGGGTTCTCCCGTTCCTGCCGCTCGGCCAGGCGGATCATTTCTCCAGAGATATCCACTCCGGTCACCTCGTCGGCGCCGGCGATCCTGAGCAGCCGGGTGTAGAACCCCTCTCCGCACGCGAGGTCCAGGACGCTCAGCCCGCGAATGTCGCCGAGGGCCTCGAAGAGCGTGTGGCGCTCGACGTGCCTCCGGAACGGAAGCTGCTTCGAACCCTGATAGGCGGCAGCGATCGCGTCGTACTGCGCCACGGTCACGAGCATATCGGTGGGCGGGCGGGATAATGGGCACGGAACAACCATGGACTGTCGCTCCCGCGGTACGCCTGCCGGCGACTCTCGGGGACAGGAACCAGACGGAGGGTCCGGCGTGAAATCCCAACGAGTCCTGCTGGCGGCGCTGTTGCTGCTATCCGCACCCTTGTCGAGCGCCCAGGAGGACCAGGGCGAAGCACTCCGCGCCGCCGCCCGGGAAGGGGATGCCGGGCGGATCGAAGAACTCCTGGCCGCCGGCGTCCCCGTGGACGCGCCCAACCGCTACGGGGCCACCGCGCTCTTCTTCGCCGCCGACCGGGGACACCTGGAGGTCGTCCGTCGCCTGGCCGATGCCGGGGCCGCCCTCGACATCGAGGACCGCTTCTACCAGATGACGGCGCTCAGCCGGGCCGCGGGTTCCGGACACCGCGAAGTCGTCTTCTTCCTGCTCGGGCGAGGGACGCCGGGCGTCGGCGGACTCCTGGCGCGGGCGGCGCGGCAGGGCGACGAGGAGTTGCTGCGCGCCGTCCTCGACAACGGGAACTTCGACGAGGACGCGCTCGCGGCGGCGCGGGAGGCGGCGGACTCGGAGAGCGTCGCGGCCCTGCTCCGGGAGCGGACCGCGCGGGCGGTGGCGGCACCCGAACTCACCGAGGAGGCGCGGCAGGCGCTCGCCGGGAGCTACTGGAACGAGACCACGGAGCGCGGGGTGCGGGTCGTCTCCGAGGACGGGATGCTCCGCGCGCGGAGCTTCGAGCGGGACGCCGCTTCGGGGGAGGAGCGCTTCACCGGGCCGGGGGTCGCGCTCATGCCGCGCGGGGGCCCGCGGTCCTTCGTCACCGAGAGCGGGGCCCGGTATCGCTTTCCGGGGCGCGGCGGCATGGTCGAGCGGCTCGTCGTGGAACCCGGCGGCGAGTGGGAGCTCTACCAGCCGGTGGGCGAGTCGGAGAGCCGCGCCGCCGCCCCGGAGGTGGCCGAAGCCCCGCGTTTGGCGGATTCCGCTCCCGATGTGCTCGTGCCGTTGCAACCGCGCCCCTGGCCGCAGTTCCGGGGTCCCCGCGGCGCGGGGGTCGCGGACGAGCAGGGGGTTCCGCTCCATTGGAACGCCGCCGACGCGGAGGGGATCGCCTGGGAAGCCGCGCTGCCGGGTCTCGGGGTGTCGAGTCCGATCGTCTGGGAAGACGAGGTGTACGTGGTGATCGCGGCGAGTGTCACCGGCGACACGGAATTCCGGATCGGCCTCTACGGGGACGTGGCGCCCGTCGAGAACGAGAGCGAACACCGGTTCGAGCTGCGGGCGCTTGACCTCCGGACCGGCGAGCCCCGGTGGACCACCGAAATCGCGCGCGGCGTGCCGATGACGCGCCGGCACACCAAGTCGAGCCAGGCGAACGCCACCCCGGTGACCGACGGCGAACGGATCGTCACGCTGCTCGGGAGCATGGGGGTGCTGCTCGCCCACGACCTCGACGGGAACCTGCTCTGGGAGCGTGAGGTCGGGGTCCTGAACAGCGGCTGGTTCTACGACCCCGGCTACCAGTGGGGGCACGCGTCCTCGCCGGTGATCCACGGCGGCGCGGTCATCGTGCTCGCCGACGTCCACGGCGACGCCTTCCTCGGCGCCTTCGACCTCGAAGACGGCGAACCCCTCTGGCGGACGGCGCGCGACGAGGTCTCCACGTTTTCCACGCCGTTCGTGCATGACGTGGGGGGGCAGGCCGAGGTGGTCGTGAACGGCACCGTGATCCGGGGTTACGACGCCGCCACCGGCGCCGAACGCTGGCGCCTCGGCCCCAACTCCGAGATCCCGATCAGCGTGCCGCTGCTCGGCGACGGCCTGCTCTTCGTTCAGGCGGGCTATCCGCCGATCCGCCCGATCTACGCGATCCGCCCCGGGATGGAGGGCGACCTCAGCCTCGCCCCCGGCGAGGAGTCGAGCGAAGCGATCGCCTGGAGCAAGGATCGGGGCGGGGTGTACATCCCCTCGCCGATCTTCTACCGCGGCGTCCTCTACCTGAACGCGAACAACGGCCGCCTCTCCGCCTACGACGGCGAGACCGGGGAGCGTCTCTACCGCGCCCGGATCGGGGGCATCGGGGGCTCGTACGCGGCCTCGCCGTTCGCCGCCGACGGCCGGCTCTACTTCACCACCGAGGAGGGGGATACCTTCGTCGTGCGGGCGGGACGCGAATACGAGCTGCTCGCAAAGAACACCGTGGACCGGATCGTGATGGCGTCGCCGGCGGCGAGCGGCGGGGTGCTCGTCATCCGGGCGATCGACCGGCTCTTCGGGATCACGCGGTAGCCGGGACGCAAGCCCGCCCGCCCCTCTACAATGGGCGGCACTCCCGGAGGTTGCCTCGTGCTCCGAATCTCTCCCCGCTGTCTGCTCGTCCCGCTGATTCCCGGCCTTCTGACCGCCGGAGTCCTCTTCGCCGAGGACTGGCCCCACTGGCGGGGGCCGACACACGACGGCGTCAGCGGCGAAACCGGCCTGCCGGTGGAATGGGACACCGAGAACGGGATCGTGTGGAAGCTGTCGATGCCCGCCTGGAGCGGCGCGACGCCCATCATCTCGGGGGACACGATCTTCCTCAACGTCTCCATTCCGGAGTACGCCGCCGGGGTCCCCGCCAACCCCTCCGAGGGTTACCGCCGCCGGCGCGGCGCCGTCGAGGGACGCGGCAACGTCGCCTATTCCGGGCACATCGAACTCTGGGCGCTCGACAAGGCCGACGGGACGCCGCGCTGGAAGCGGCATCTGAGTGACCGGGACACGCGCGGCCGGAAGCAGAACATGTCCTCCCCCTCGCCGGTCGCCGACGGCACCCACGTCTTCGTGCTCACGGGAACCGGAATCCTGAAGGCGTTCGACTTCGATGGGACGGAGCTCTGGTCGCGCAACATCCCGGCGGACTACGGCGACTTCGGACTGAACTGGGGCTACGCGAGCAGCCCGCTCCTGTTCGAGGATGCGCTCTACGTGCAGGTGCTGCACGGGATGAAGACCGACGACCCGTCCTACCTCCTGCGCATCGACAAGGCGACCGGCGAGACCGAGTGGCGGGTGGAGCGGCCGACGGACGCGATCCGGGAGTCTCCCGACTCCTACACGACTCCCTTCGTGCACGACGTGGACGGGCGCTTCGAGCTCGTGATCACCGGGGGCGATGTCGTCACCGGCCACGACCTCGACACCGGCCGGGAGCGCTGGCGCTCCGACGGCCTCAACCCGGAGAACAACGGCGCCTACCGCATCGTGGCGTCACCGGTGGTGAAGGACGGGATCATCTACGCCCCGACCCGCGTGAAGCCGCTGCTCGCGCTGCGAACCGGCGGGGAAGGGGACATCACCGACTCCCACCGCATCTGGTCGTTCGACCGGGGGCCCGACGTCCCGAGCCCGGTGACCGACGGCGAGCGCTTCTACGTGGTGACCGACAACGGGGTGATGTACGCGCTCGACGCGAAGACCGGCGAGGTCCTGCTGGGGCCGACCCGCCTGCCCTCCGGCACCTACAGCGCCTCGCCGGTGCTGGCCGAAGGCCGCATCTACATCATCAACGAGGACGGCGTGGCCACGGTCGTGGGGCTGGGGCAGGAGTCGCTCGAGATCCTCGCCACCAACGACATGGGGGCCTACACCCTGAGTTCCATGGCGATGTCCGGAGGCCGGATCTACCTGAGGACCGCGGAAGCGCTCTACTGCATCGGCGGCTGAACCCAAGCTCGAGCCGTCGGGATCAGGTCCCTGCCGGGCTACGCCGCCTCCCGAGGTGCGCGAAGAGGAGCAGCGCCGCCAGCGCCGCGATTCCCAGGAGGTTGGGCAGAGCGAACAGCCCGTCGGCCGGCGGCGGCCATAGCAGGAGCCCCGCCGCGGTCAGGGCGGCGGCCCGAACGGGGGCCGTGAGCGGGCCGAACAGCCAGCCCACGATCCCCGCGGAGAGGAGCAGGACGACCGCGCTGCCCAGGACGACGGCGACGATCGCCCCGGGGACACCGCGGCCGGTGTCCAGAATCAGCAGCAGCTCCGGCCGGAACACGAAGAAGTAGGGAAGAGCAAACCCCGCCAGCGCGTAGCGGAACGCGGTGAGCGCGGCGGGGATGATGGGGGTGTTCGCGATGCCCGCGGTGGTGTAGGCGGCGAGTGCAACCGGCGGCGTCACCATGGACATCATGCCGAAGTAGAAGATGAAGAAGTGGACCGAAAGCGGGGGCACGCCGAGTTGGCCGATCACCGGGCCGATGAGGATCGCCATCAGGAGGTAGCAGACGGCGGAAGGGAGCCCCATCCCCAGGACGACCGAGCCCACCATGATGAGGAGCAGCGCCGGGAGGAGTCCTTCGCCGGCGACGGACAGGACGGCCGCGGGAAAGCGGGTCCCGAGACCCGTGAGAGTGACCATCCCCAAGATGATTCCAACGGCCCCGGCGGCCGCGACCAGGGGAGCAGCCCCCTGGGCGATACGGCTCAGCGCATCCAGCAGCTTCCGGAGATCGGGACGGGTGCTGCGGTGCCAGAGGGAGGCCAGGACCACGATCAACAAGGCGACGCTGACGGCCCGGAACACGGTCCGTCCCGCGATGAGCGCCACGACCAGCGAAACGAGGCCGACTCCGAACACGATGCCCGCCTGCACGGGGACCTTCCCGGTCGCTTCCTCGAGGCCGCTCTCGGCAATGTCCGCGGCCAGGTGGCGGCGGGCGTGCAGGTGGACCATCGCGATGAGGGCCACGTAGTAGAGGAGGGCAGGGAGGATCGCCGCCTGCACGACCTGGAGATAGCTGACCGGCGGATCCACCAGTTCGAGCATCATGTAGGCGGCGGCCCCCATCACCGGCGGAACGAGGGCGGCTCCGGAACTGGCCGCCGCCGTGATCCCGGCCGCCGCGCGCGCGGTGAAACCGGTGCTCCGCATCAGGGGAATGGTCACCGTCCCGGTGGTCGCCGCGTCGGCGACGGCGCTTCCGGAAAGCGACCCCATCATCGCGTTCGCGACCACGGAGACCTTGGCCGCCCCTCCCACCGTGCCGAGGAAGAGGCGGCGCGCCGAGGTGGTGATGAACCGGATGGCCCCGGTCGCCTGCAGCATCGCCCCGAAGACCACGAAGAGGAAGACATAGGCGAACATGACCTTCATCGCGATCCCGAAGACTCCCTGGCTCTGCAGGAAGCCCTGGGAGGCGATGCGGGCCAGGGAATATCCGCGGTGGGGGAAGAGGAGTTCCGGAAGGTGCGGGCCGATGACGGCGTACAGGAGGAAGAGGCCGGCCAGGATCGGCAGGGCGGGCCCGATCACCCGCGCGGTAGCGGCGAGCACCCCGAACAGGCCGAGGAGCCCGAGCGCGATGTCGAGACCCGTCTCGCCGCCGGCGCGGTCACCGAGGGTCGTGGGGCCGAAACCGCTCCAGTAGAGGACGTAGGCGCAGGCCGCCACCGCGGACAGGAGACCCAGCAGGTCGATGCCGCGCCGCCACCACGGGTCGCCGGGTCTCATCCGGATCAGGAAGCACAGCGGCAGGCCAAAAAGCGCGAAGGCGGCCAATTGCGCCTGAGGGGTCAGTGCCGGCCGATTGACCTCGACCAGAACGAAGGCCGTCAGGAGGAGCGTCAGAATCGCGACGACAGCGCCGCGAACGCCGGAGGGCTCCCGCGGGACGGATTCACTCACCGCGGCGGCGCGTCCGGAGGTCGGTCAGGGATCCTGCCAGATTCCGGCTTCCCGGTAGAAACGCACAGCGCCGGGATGGAATGCGACGCCGGTGTTGCGGGAGGCGTTGTTCTCGTTGATGGCCCGGCCGGCCGGGTGCTTCTCGACCACGGACTCACGCCGTTCCCAGAGCGCACGGGTGGCCTGGTAGACGGTCTCCTCATCGGCATCCGCCCGCGTGATGAGGTGCATCGAGCCGACATCGAGCCCGAGGTAATCCTCGTCCTGGCCGCGGTAGGTCCCCGCAGGAATGACCGCCTCCCGGTAGAACGGATACTGCTCGGGCAGCCGGCTGCGAATCTCCGGGTCCAACGGAACGAGCAGGGTGTCCATCCCGGCGGTCGCCTGCACGATGGAAGCGGTGGGCACCGCACCTCCGAGGAAAGCCGCCGCCGCGGAGTCGTCGCTCAGCATGTCCACGGCGCCCGCCTGGGTGTTGTAGAGCGGGATGAAATCCTCGTAGGTGACCCCGTGCGCCTCCACGATCGGCCGGATGAAGTGCTCGAAGCCGGCGCCGGCCACCCCGACGACGACCCGCCTCCCGGCGAGATCCTGGATCCGGTTCACTTCGTGCCGCCGGGGCGACACGAAAGTCGCCACGTTGGGGGCCAGGGTCATGATGGCTTGCACCGGATACGCCCGGCCCCAGCCGTCCTCACCCCGGGCCGCGAAGTACGTCACGGCGGAATTCGAGACTGCGAAATCGAGCTCACCCGAAGCCAGTCGGCGGATGTTCTCTCCCGACCCCTTGGTCGCTTCGGGCGTAACCCGGAGGCCCGCCTCGCCGAGTACTTCGGCCAGCGCGCCCCCAACCACGAAGAAGGCCCCGCCCGGCGGGGCGGTGCCCAGGCTGAGAAAGGCGGGCGGGGCGCCGTCGCCGCCTCCGCCGCACCCACCGGCGGCGAGCAGCGGAATGGACAGGCCCAGGAGAGCGCGAGAGACAGCGGCGTGGCGGCGTCGAGAGAACATCAGGCGACGATTATCGCGCCCGGGCTACCGGGACGCCGCGGCCAGCGGGCCGGAGAGGGCGGCCGCCAGGTCGTCGAGCGTGTCGAACCCCATGCGTCCCGGGTCCGATTCGACCAGCGCGAATCCCGGAAGGATGCGGTCGGCGCCGTCCTCACCGGTGCGGACGTGCCGCTTCCCCGCCTCGCCGGACGTCACGCGGGGAAGCCGGCCGCTCTCCCCGGTAAGGAAGACGAGCGCCCTTTCTCCCACCATGAACTGCGCCGAATGCGTCGCGGTCATCCGGGTGTCCCCGACAGTGCCGCCAGGCACCCGGAAGCGCACCAGGTCGCGGCCGGCGCCCTTCAGACGCCGCTCGGTGCGCAGGGTCACCGTGGTGAAGATCTCGCGCCGGTCGGCCGTCCACGCCGAACGCATATCGAGCACCTCACCCGCGACGATCATGTCCGAGTTCTCGACCAGCTCGGGAAGCGCCGGCCAGGCGTAGGGATTCCGGAACCGCTCGTTCTCCGGCGGCTGGTTGCGCTGCGCCAACGCGGGCGACCCGACGGCCAGGAGGCTCCCGGAGATCAGCAGCGAGAGGGCGGCGAACCTGCCGGCCGGAATGTCCGGTGTCCCGACTCCGCGCATGCTTCAAGCATATCCACACGTTCCGGCGGCGTGCCACTACCCGCGGGGGCGAGCGACGACTTACCACTCCAGGCGAACCTCCCCGAAGCACCGGGTTGGTGAACCTCGAGATTGCGGCGGGCGGCACCGGCGTCCGGCGTAGGGTTACGACGTGCGCGGCGCGCCAGTCCTCCCGGTGGGGGGGCGCCGCGCGTGCCGGTCTGAAGGCCGCTACCGCGAGAACCGGCCAGCGCTCCAGGCTTCCCGCCGGCGGTCAGATGGGCGGCAGTTCCTCGTGCCAGGCCGTGCGCTCCTGGTAGGCGTGGGCGACCTGGAGCAACCGGGCCTCGGAGAACGGCGGCCCGTAGATCTGGAGGGCAAGAGGCCGCCTCGGCGCCTCCGACGTGAACCCGCACCCCATCGTGAGGCCCGGGTAGCCGGTCATGTTGCCGATGAAGGTGTTGCCCGGGCGGCTGTCCAGTTCGTCGGGATCCGTCCCGGCGCGGACGTCGCTCCGGGCCGCGCTTTCCGACCGGAGCGGATCGGCAGGGGAGAGCGAACTGGGAACGATCATGACGTCGCAGTTGCGGAAGACGTCCGCCATCTCCTGCTGCAGGATGGTTCGCAGCCGAAGGGCTTTGATGTAGTCGGTGGCGGGATAGAACCTGGCCACCTCCAGCCGTTCGCGTACCAACGGATCGAGATCCTCGGGCTGCTCGGCAAGGCGCTTCTCGTGGAATGTCGTGGCCTCCGCCATGGCGACGATCCAACCGGCGCCCCCGGCCAGGTGGGCGTGGGGCACTTCGATGTCCACGACCTCGGCCCCATCCGCGGTGAGCAGGGAGATGGCGGTGTGGACCGCCTGCTGCATCTCGTCGGTCGCGCTCTCGAAGAACCCTGAGACCGGGACCCCGATACGCAGGCCCGCGACGTCGGGCGTGAGTCCCGCGAGATACTCCGGAACCGCCACGTCGGCCGCCGTCGGGTCCCGCGGGTCCGCACCGGCGATCGCGCCGAGCATGGCCGCGGCGTCCCACGCGGTGCGCGTCATGGGCCCCGCGTGGTCGAGCGTCCAACTGAGCGTCGTGACGCCGAAGCGGCTGATGCGGCCGTAGGTCTGCTTGAGGCCGACGACGCCGCAGGCGGCCGCGGGCCCGCGAATGGAGCCCCCGGTGTCGGTGCCGATCGAGAGCGGAACCAGGCGGCCGGCCAGGGCGGCGCCGGAACCCGACGAGGAGCCGGAGGGCGTGTAGCCGGTCGCCCAGGGGTTGCGCGCCGGGCCGAACCCGGAGAGCACCCCGCTGCCCATCGCGAACTCGAGGAGGTTCAGCTTGCCGACCAGGATGGCGCCCGCCGCGTTCAGTCGCGCGGTGATGGTGGACTCATAGTCGGGCACCCAATCGGCGGTGGCCCGCGAGCCGTTGGTGGTAAGAATGTCGGCGGTCGCAAGGATGTCCTTCGGGGCGTACGGGATTCCGTGCAGCGGTCCCAACCAGCCACCCGCGGCGATCTCGGCCTCCGCTACCCGCGCCCGCTCGCGGGCGTGGTCGGCCGTGACCGTGATGAAGGAGTTGAGGGCCGGGTCCACGGCCTCGATATGGGCGAGATGGGCGTCCACGATGTCGACGGGTGAGAGTTCCCTGCTTCGGATGCGTTCCGACAGCGCGCGGGCGCTGAGCCTGCAGAGTTCCGGGATCATCGGATCACTCCTCGGAATCCGCGGCGCCCGGTCCCCGGGCGACAAACGTCACGGCGGGTTCGACCAGGTCCGGAACTTCCAGTTCCCGGACGGCGCGAAAGAAAGCGTGATTCATGCGCACTGCCGGGAGAATCGTGGACAGCCGGTCCGCGGGCAGCGGGTTGTCGAGCAGACTGTTCGCGTGCGCGAGCGCGGTGACCGTAGGGCCGGCGCCCGGGTCCGGCCCAGTCTCACACCCCGCGAGGATCAACGGCGCCGCGGCGGCACTGCCGAGCAGTCGCCGGCGGGTCATGGGTTTCGGAGCGCGCCTGGCCATAACGGACCTCCGCCTTGGGGAAACGGGCCCCGATTCTACCGGCGCGGGTTGGCGAGCGGGGTCTGCCAATCCCCGGGGCGGCCGGGGTATCCTTACGCCCCGTGCTGCTTCGCGAAGCCGATCGCACGGCGGTCCGGAAACACTTCGAGGAGCTTGCCGGCCCCGTCTCCGCCACCGTCTATTCGCGGCAGGAAGGCCCTCTCGCGGTGCCGGGCCGAACGCCCTGCCAGACCTGTCCGACGACCGAAGCACTGCTCCGGGAGGTGGAAGGGCTTTCCGACCAGTTCACGGTGGAGATCCGGGACGTGGACAAGGCTCCGGATGCGGCGCGTGACGCGGGGATCGTCCGCCTGCCGGCGATCGAACTCACCGGCGCAGCCAAGGGGCGGGTGCGTTTCCTCGGGCTGCCGGACGGTCACGAGTTCGGTTCGCTGATCACCGCGGCGACCTTGGTCTCCGGAGCGCCGCTGACTCTTTCCGAAGACGCCGCCGAGCAGTTGTCGACGCTCCGGCGCCCGGTACACGTCAAGGTCTTTACGACGCCCACCTGACCCTGGTGCCCGCCGGCGGCCAGTCTGGCCGTCCAGTTCGCGATCGTGAGCCCCGAGGTGACGACCGACATCGTCATGGTTCAGGAATTCCCGGACCTGGCGCGAACCTATTCCGTCTCTTCCGTGCCGCTGACGGTGATCGAACCGCTGCAAAACGGAACCGGACTCGTGGGGCAGGGGACTTCGGTGGTCGGGGCCCGGGGAGAGGAAGCGTTCCTCTCAGCGGTGGTCGAGATGGGCGCCAACTCCGATCCCGAGCAGGATCCGGCATCGTGAACGGTCAACGTCCCCGGTACCCCGGTGCGGACTGGCGCTGGGACCGGCGGCGGGCCCTGCGCGTTCTCTCCGGCGGAACGCTGCTGGCCGCCGCGGGACCGGCCTTCGCGGGGGAACGGGCAGCGCCCTTCTCCGAGGACTCGCTCGCCGACCTCGACCGGCGTCTACACGGGGTTCGGCGGCGTTTCGGCCTCCGTCAGGCCATCGGCATCCACGTGGAGGACCTGGCGACCGGGACCGCGCTCTTCAGCCACAACGCGGACCGCGGCTACGTGCCGGCCTCGGGGATGAAACTGCCGATCACGGGGGCCTGTCTTCACTATCTCGGACCGAGCTACCGCTTTCCGACGCGTCTGCTCGTTGATGCGCCGCCCACGGAGGACGGGGTCATCGAGGGGCCGGTCCATGTCATCGGCTCCGGAGACCCCAGCATCCAGCGGCATGACATGGACTTCATCGCCGACTCGCTGGCGGCGTCCGGGCTGACCGAGATCCGGGGCGGGATCGTGCTCGACGACTCGTTCTTCGAGGTCCAGGAAACCGACCAGGCCCTCGTCAGACGCCGGATCCGAACCAGGGACCCCATCCAGAGCGCCCTCGGCTACCACTGGAACCGGGTGGAGGTGGCGGGCGTTCCCGGGGACGGCCAGCAGCCGGCGGTGCGCGACGAGGGATATGGGTACTACGCCATTCAGAACCGGATGGTGTTGCGCAACTCCGGGCGTCCCTACATCCTGGCGCAGCGCCGGGGCACCCGCCGGATCCGGCTCCAGGGCCGCATCCTGAGAGGCGGCAACGAACGCGTCGCCCGCTTCACGGCGACCGAGCCGGCCCTCTATTTCGGCTACGCCCTCAAGGGCAAGCTCATCGAGCGGGGCGTGCGGGTCACCGGCGAACCACAGCGCGGCTCCGTTCCGGCCACGCACGACAAGCTCCTGCTCTATCGCCACGAGTCCGCCCCGCTGACCCAGGTCGTGGAGGCGCTCGGCAAGTACAGCAACAACTGGTCCGCCGAGCAGCTCCTCTTCGCCGTCGGGGCCCACCGCTGGGGGCCTCCCGGAATGCGGGAGAAGGGTGTGCGGGCCACCGAGGAGTACCTCGTGGGGCTGGGGTTTCCCGCCGACAGTTTCACGGTCGACGACGGCTCCGGACTCTCGAGGAAGAACCGCCTGAGCGCCCGCCTCCTCGTCGCCGTCGTCCGCGACCTCTACAGCCAACCCGAACTCCGGACCGATTTCCTCTGTTCGCTGGCTGTTTCCGGCGTGGACGGCACCCTCGCCCGGCGCCTGTGGGGAGAAGAGACCCTCGGCCGGGTCATGGCGAAGACGGGCACCCTCAGCGGGGTCAGTTCGCTCTCCGGCGTCGCTTTTCCTCTTGCCGCCGAGAACCGGGCGCTCGGTTTTTCGGTCATGACGAACGGCCTCCGCAATTCCTGGAACGCCGACGCCGTCGAAAACCTGATCGCGGGAGAACTCGTCCGCTGGAACGGCGTCTCCGCTTGACCTGACAGCCTGTAGTGAAGGCCGTCCCCGGACTCGATCCCCCCGAATACGTCGACTGGACCCAGGACCCGGAACTCCTCCGTGAGTTCACGGCGACGGCCCTGCACGACGCCCGGCGCGCCTCCATCGTTCGGGGGCTCGAGGCGCCGGCAAGGCTCCGGCTCTACGAGGGCCTGGTCCGCAACCGGCTCCACGACCTGCAGTTGAAACGCTGGGTCCGGTCCGGAGTGCTGTCCAAGGCCTGGCTCGGGCCCGGCGAGGAGGCCGTGACCGTCGGGGCTTGCCACGCACTCCAACCGGGCGACGCCGTCGGACCGATGATCCGCAACATCGGCGCCTGCCACGAACGCGGCATGAGCCTCGCCTCCATGTTTCGGGGCGCCCTCGGTACCGGGGACGGGCCGGCACGGGGCAGGGACCTCCACTTCGGCGACCTCCAGCGAGGCATCGTGGCGCCGATCAGCATGGTCGGTTCGCTCGTGCCGGTGTGCGCCGGCATGGCGCTCGCTTTCCGGCTCCGCGGGGAAGCGAGGGTGGCGCTGACCTGGGCCGGGGACGGGACGACGGGAACCGCGGCCTTTCACGAGGGCATGGTGTGCGCCGTGGCGCTCCGGGCGCCGCTCATCGTGCTGATCCAGAACAACCGGATCGCCCTCGGGACCCCGCTGCCCGAAGGGGGGGAGGAGCGACTCGCGCGACTCGGTGGCAGCTACGGAATCTCCAGTCTGCGGGTGGACGGCAACAACGTGCTCGATGTCCTTGCGGCCACGGCGCTCGCCCGACAGGAAGCGCTCGCGGCTTCCCGGCCCGTGTTCGTGGTGGCGGACACCTTCCGGATGGGTGGGCACGCGACCCACGACGAGGGAGAGAGCCGGAGGATCCTGCCGGCCGACCTGTTCGCTCACCACGGCCGGCGAGACCCGGTCCGCACCTATCGGGCGTTTCTGCGGCTGGGCGGCGCCGGAGGGGAACCGGTCGCCGACGGAGTACTGGAGGGGATCGAAGCGCGGGTCGAAGCGGAAGTCGCGAGCGCCGAACGCGCGGCGCTCACCTCGCAGCGCGCCGGCCGGCCCGATCCGGGCGGGGCGGGGGAAGGGGTCTTCGGCCCCTGAGCGGCCTGACCGCCGGGAGTCGCCTAGAGCCGGGTCTTGGCCGGGAAGTGGTTGAGGCCGAGGCGAGCCGCGGTGCGGTCCGTCTGATCCACGATCGCGGCGGCGTTGATGCCGATCGCGATCACGATGGCCTCGCTGATCTCTTCCTTGGTGGCCCCGAGCTTGACGGCCTTCTTCACGTGTCCGTCAAGGCAGCCCCCGCACTGGGCAATCAGGGAGCAGGCGAGGGCGATCAGTTCCTGGACTTTCGGGTCGAGATGCTTGTTCTCGGAGAAGTAGGTCTCCTTGTAGAACTGCCCGTAGATGGCTTTCATCCGGGGCTCGAGCATCGAATAGGAGGCCGGCGCCGAGCCGTTCGCCTTCCGCCCGGCGTTTTCGTTCCCGCCCGGCTTCGGTTCGTAGTCGATACCGGGAATCCGGGCCTCGGGGGCCGCTGCATTGTCCGCCATGCCGAATGGTGCCTCGTGCCCGCCGCTCGCGGCCGGGACTTCGTTTCGGAGGGACGGCGGGTGGGAAAGCTACCGATCTGGCGCCGCCCGCTCAGCGCGTCGAAAGAGGAGTAACCGGGGAAGGTTAGCATCAGGAACGCATGCCGGTCTTTCGATGTTCCGTCTCGCTGGCGGCTCCATTGGATGCGGTGTTCTCGTTCTTTTCGAGTGCCGGAAACCTGGAGGTGCTCACCCCGCCCTGGCTCCGCTTCCGGGTCCTGACCGAAGGCGAGATCCTGATGACGCGCGGGACGCAGATCGACTATCGGCTGCGTTTGCACGGTGTGCCGCTTCGCTGGCGGAGCGTGATCACCGCCTGGGAGCCGCCGCATCGCTTCGTGGACGAGCAGGTGATCGGCCCCTATCGGAGCTGGATTCACGAGCATCGGTTCGGGGTGGAGGAGCGTGCGGGCAGGGGACCGGTGGTCATCGCTTCCGACGAGGTCCGCTACCGGGCGCCCGGAGGCTGGTTGATCGACCGCTTCCTGGTGGCGCCCGACCTCGAGCGGATCTTCAGGTACCGGACCGCCAGGCTCCGGGAGCGGTTCGGCTCACCGGACGACTGACCAGCCGCGCGCGGGGTCCCCGCCGCCAATGTCGGCGCGCCGACATTGGCCTGCGGAATGGCCTTGGCCGCAGCGGAACGCGCCTCGCGGACACCGGAGGGCTCCCGGATACGGGCCAGGCCCGCTTTATCGGGAATTGCGACAGCAACCTCGGACGAGCGCGGTCCCCCTATCGGATGCCGTGACTGGAGGGCCAATCCTTATCGAAAGCCGCTTTCGCATCTTGATCTATCTGTTGTCCGGGCCCGCTTATCGGAAGTTGCGGCGGCAACTTCGGATAAGCACGGCCCCCTTATCGGATGCCGCGAAAGGCGCGTTTTCGTTCCTGACTGGAGGGCCGATCCCTATCGAAGGCCGCTTTCGCGGCTTCCGATAAGGATGATTATGTTAAGAAATAACGACTGGACCTCTGACCCGGGGAATCGGCGCCGCCTATTTCTGCTCCCGAAACGCCGTGACGTCCCGGTGGAACACGAACAGCGAGTCCACATCCTCCGAAGGCGACTCGAAGTTGTAGGTGCGTCCGCCCCGTACCTTCAGGCGCAGATTGTTCTGCAGGTAGTCGATCTCGAACCGCTCCGTCTCCCCGAACGACAGTCGGAAAGCGTCCTTGTGGTCGGTCTGGTAGTCGAATCCCTCCGGCGTGGCGACCAGCGTTCCCTCGCAGGACCCGAAGCGGTGTTTGTGGACGACGGCCACCCGCACGTCCAGCGTGGCCACCAGGTCACCGAAATCGACCCGCACCGGAACGGCCCGGCGGCCGACCTCGACCTTCCGGGAGACCACGTCGTGTCCCTCCACCGACACTGTCAGGTTGTATGTCCCCGGCCGCAGATCCCCGATGGTCACCGGCGTGTTGCCCTTGAAGTTCCGATTCAGGAAGACGTTCGCGCCGGCCACGTCGCTTTCCACGGTGATGGAACCCAGCATCTCGATGAGGTTTGCGGCCAGCGATCGCGTCCGCCCGCCCCGGATCGTGATGTCGACCTCCAGCGGATGAAAACCCTCCTTCTCGACCCGGATCGGATACTCCCCGGCGTCGAGGTCCTCCCAGGCGCCCGGCACGGTTCCCAGTACCCGGC